>JAFSIW010000051.1 GCA_017439545.1 Clostridia bacterium
GAATAACACGAAAGGAAAATTAAAAATGAAACAAATTAAAAAACCTGACACCGCCATATTTTTTGGCACTTATAAAGAAATGATTTATAATTCCACACCTGAACAATGCAAAGCAATTATGACCGCTTTTTGTCAATATGCTTTTGATAACATAAACCCCACCGTACCGAGCGACATATCGCTCGTATGGGGTGTTATGAAAGGTAATATTGATAATGATTACAGGAAATATAATGAAAGGTGCGAGAAAAATCGAGAAAATGCACTTAAACGATACGGAAAGAGTGCAAATAAAGACCTTGAATCCGTTACATATACAATCAACGGACACGAATTTGAACTAACATTCCCAGCCGCTAACAAATCCAATATAATCAATGAAAAAGCATTTAAAGAATTGTTTGCAGAAACGGAAGATGAACCACAAAAAAGATTTAAGTATATTTCTTATTTTGTGAATAGTGGTAATAAAGGGGAATGGGAATTGCCTTATGAAGATTACGAACAAGAAACTTGGAGTAAAATCTATAATGGCGATTTATAAAACAAAGGGGCGATTTTTCGCCCCTTTGTTTATGCGACCGCATACGATTGCAGTTTACCTGTATTGTTTTTTATTGATTTCCATTGTATTACACTGTAGTGTAGTGGGTTGTCCTGTTTAGTCCTGTAAAGGATTGTAGTGGGTTGTTGTTGTACTGCCTTGTGTTGTTCCGTTTTGTCTTGTAATGGGTTGTATTGTATTGATTTTTTAATAAGAATATAATATAATTAATTATATTAAAATAAGAAAGAAAACTCTTTACTTTTGTATCTAATGATGACAGCCTGGATTGGAAGGACCTCTCTGCCGAACAGATCACCGATCGAGTTCTGAAAGCCACCGAACCGGGAAGCATCGTTTTGTTTCATAATGCCGCAAAACACACACCGGAAGCGCTACCTAAAATCATTGAACATCTACAAGCAGACGGTTATCATATCGTACCGATCTCTCAACTTATATACCAAAGCGAATTTACTATTGATCACACCGGCAAGCAAATCCCAAACTCATTACAACAAAAACCGTTGTCCTAAAGCAGGGCAACGGTTTTACATTACGCATTGAAATCCGGTTCAAAAATGGGCATCATTTCAAGCTTAAACAAGTTGTTCTTATGCTTGGTATCGATCAATTCTTTGATGTGTACATCCTCAATAACGCCGTCGCGAATATAGCGATCAAGAGTGGCATACGTAAAGCCCAGGTTTTCTTCGTCGGTTTTACCACACAACCCATCGATGGGCGTTTTATCCACCAGTACGTCCGGCAAACCTAACACGCGACCGATTGCCTTGACCTCTGTAACAGTCAATTTAGACATTGGCGAAAAGTCACCGGCAGCATCCCCGTAGCGAGTCGAATAGCCAACCCAATCCTCAGACAGATTACAAGTATTGACAACACGCCCGTTACAGCTTTGAGAAACCGCGTACAACGTGGCCATCCGAATGCGAGGAGGCAAATTCGTTCTTGCCTGTACCGAAACGTTTAATTCCTGTGGCAAAGCACGATTTAAACCGTCAATCGCATCCTTAACGTTCACTTCGTAATGCTTTATGCCCAAGTGTTGAACCAAAAGATAAGCCATATCAATATCATGCTGCTCACCGCAGGGCATCAAAACACCGATTACACGATCCTTCCCCAGAGCCTCAACACAAAGAGCGGCGGCAACCGAGCTGTCTTTTCCACCGGAAATTCCGATTACAGCATTACAGCCCTTCCCGTTTTTTTCAAAAAAATCCCGAATCCAACAAACACATTGGTTTTTAATTTTTACAGCATCAAACATAACAATCGCTCCTTTTATTTGAGTATAGCACAAAAACAATTGATTGACAACACTTCACACGCCACTTTCTTTTTGGTTATTTGATAAAAAAAGATTTACATTTAGCCACATTGATAGTATAATGATTGGAAAGAGGCGTTGCAAATGAAAGTACGTAACTACGAAATGGATATGACCGCAGGGTCACTACCTAAAAAAATGATTTCCTATGCCCTGCCTTTTATTGCAACAGGTGCATTACAATTACTGCTTAATACCGCCGACGTAATCGTAGTCGGGCGCTTTGCCGGCGAAACCTCCCTTGCCGCCGTTGGCTCAACCACATCCCTTATCAATTTATTGGTCAACCTGTTTATGGGATTATCGGTAGGTGTCGGCGTTCTGGTCGCGCAAAACTACGGATCCAACAAGTATAATGATGTGAGCGAAACCGTTCACACTGCTTTTTGTGTTTCTCTGATATGTGGTGTATTGGTTGGCATTGTAGGATTCACCTTTGCCAAACCGATGTTGCATTTAATGGGTTCGCCCGACGACGTAATAGATTTAGCCACTCTCTATCTTAAGATATATTTCTGCGGCACGCCTGCCTTTTTGTTTTACAACTTTCTCTCTGCCGTGCTTCGTGCGGTTGGCGACACCCGCCGTCCTCTGTTTTATTTGGGCACGTCAGGCCTGTTGAACATTATATTGAATCTGATATTTGTTATTGTATTTCACATGGGCGTAGCAGGTGTAGCAATTGCTACCGTGGCATCCCAAGTGCTCTCTTCTATCTTGATTTTACGATGCCTGCGCAAGACTACAAGCTGCTATCACCTCGATTATAGTCAAGCGCGAATTCATTGGAACAAATTTTGGCTAATGTTCAAAATCGGCTTGCCTGCCGGTATTCAGAGTTCCCTTTTTTCTATTTCCAACGTAATTATACAATCCAGCATCAACTCGTGGGGCTCGTTGGTGATGGCTGGCAACTCTGCTGCACAAAGTATTGAGGGCTTTACTTACACCGCAATGAACTCCATCTCGCAAACTGCCTTGGCGTTCACCGGTCAAAATATTGGAGCGGGTAAGATACGTAACGTAAAGCGAATCGCATTGTGGGCGATTCTATACGTCACGGTGATCGGACTGTTTATGGGCGGAGTTTCCTACCTATTGGGCGAGCAGTTGCTTTTCTTCTTTACGTCAGACGCTCAAGTGATCCATTACGGAATCATCCGTTTGCTCTACGTCTGCCTGCCCTATTTTATTTGCGGCGTAATGGATGTTATGGTCGGCATTTTGCGCGGGATGGGTTATTCTTTAATACCAATGATCATATCCATCGGCGGCGTATGCGGATTCCGCGTGATATGGATCTTCACCGTATATCAACAATTCCATTATTTAGAGACCATTTACCTGTCCTATCCGATAACGTGGACGATTACAGCCATCATTCAGGCAATCTGCCTGACGATCATATTAATACGAAAGAAAAAACATACTGATAAAATAGCAAGTGAGGATGCAACCATATGAACAGAATTTCTGAACTATTCGGAAGTATGTCCTTTAACGATGAGGTCATGCGAGAGAAGCTCCCCAAGGAGATTTACAAATCCCTGCACAAGACCATTGAAGAAGGCACCGATCTTGACATTACCGTGGCAAACGTGGTAGCCAACGCTATGAAGGATTGGGCAATTGAAAAAGGCGCAACCCATTATACCCATTGGTTCCAGCCCATGACCGGCATCACCGCCGAAAAGCACGACAGTTTTCTTACCCCCAGCGGCAACGGCAAGGTGATTATGGAATTTTCGGGCAAGGAGCTTATTAAAGGCGAGCCCGATGCCTCCTCCTTCCCCTCCGGCGGACTTCGCTCCACCTTTGAGGCACGCGGCTACACCACGTGGGACCCCACTTCATACGCCTTTATTAAGGACGATTCTCTGTGTATTCCCACTGTGTTCTGTTCCTACGGCGGGCAGGTGTTAGACAAAAAGACCCCCCTGCTCCGTTCTATGGAGCGGGTCAACGAGCAGACCCTGCGCATCTTAAAACTCTTTGGAATGAACGACGTTACCCACGTTTCCTCCACCGTTGGGGCGGAGCAGGAGTATTTTCTCATTGACCGTGACGTGTATAACAAGCGTAAGGATCTGATGCTCACGGGTCGCACCATGTTCGGCACAAAACCACCCAAGTGTCAGGAGTTGGACGACCATTATTTCGGTGCCATCAAGCCCCGTGTAATGGCGTTTATGAAGGAGCTGAACGAGGAGCTGTGGAAGGTTGGCATTTATGCCAAGACCGAGCACAACGAGGCCGCACCTGCCCAGCACGAGTTGGCGCCCGTGTTTACCACCACCAATATCGCCACCGACCAGAATCAACTGACGATGGAGATCATGAAGCGGGTAGCAATTCGTCATAATATGATCTGCCTGCTACACGAAAAACCCTTTGGTTGTGTTAACGGTAGCGGCAAACATAATAACTGGTCCCTTTCCACCAATACGGGAGTCAATCTTTTCAACCCGGGCAAAAACCCTGCCGACAATAAATTGTTTCTGCTGTTCCTGTGCGCCGTAATCAAGGCGGTAGACGAACATCAGGATCTGTTGCGGATCTCGGTCGCATCAGCGGGTAACGACCACCGTTTGGGAGCAGACGAAGCCCCTCCCGCTATTGTGTCGATCTATCTTGGTGAACAGTTGACCGACGTGTTGGCGTCCATCGAGCACGATACCGATTATACCGAGGCAAAGGCGCAACGTATGAGCACGGGCGTGCACGTGCTGGCAGACTTCCGTAAGGATACCTCTGACCGCAACCGCACCTCCCCCTTTGCTTTTACGGGGAACAAGTTTGAGTTCCGTATGCTGGGCTCCACCTTGTCCATCGCCGAGCCGAATATTGTGCTTAACACCATCGCGGCAGACGTTTTCAGCGAATTTGCCGACCGATTGGAAAAGGCGCAAGACTTTGAGCACGAACTGAAGGCGTTGCTGAAGGAGACCATCCGTGATCATAAGCGGATCATCTTTAACGGCAACAACTACAGTCAGGATTGGGTAGAATTGGCTGAAAAGCGTGGCTTGCTGAACTTGAAGACCACCGCAGATGCCGCCCCCCACTATACTGACGAGAAGAACGTGGCGTTGTTTGAACGGCAACGCATCTTCACCTCGTCGGAGTTGGAATCCCGTCGTGATATTATGCTGGAGCATTACAACAACGTGTATCACATTGAGATCGAGACCATGTTAGAAATGGTGCATCGGGATATTCTGCCTGCTGTGTTTACCTACAGCGCCGATCTTGCTCAAATGATCGAGGCAAAGCAAGCCATTGGTATGGAGGATGCCGCAGGCAAAGGAGTACTGACCAAGGTGAATAAGCTGACCGATGAGTTGTATCGCAACACGGCGGTGTTAGAGGACGTGAATGCGGTGTTTAACAGCATTGCTAATCCTATGGAGCGTGCCAATTATTGCCGTGACCACGCCATTTCGGCAATGGATGCTACCCGCAAGGCGGTGGATCGTCTGGAAGATCTGGTAGACGCTAAAATCTGGCCCTACCCAAGTTATTCCGACCTGCTGTTTAGCGTGGATTCGTAATTATATTAAAGGTAAACCCGCTTCCAATATTTGGAAGCGGGTTTCTTAAAACCAAAAGTAAAGGGCTACGGCTTGCGCCATAGCCCTTTTGGTTAGATGAATTGATTAAGCCGCTTGACCGTCAAAAGCGGTGAAAGCTGCATCAACATCATCGCCGAAACCAACAGTCTGAATTGCTTCAGCTTTAACATCGATGTTAAAGGTATCACGACCGTCTACCTCAGTTAAAGAAGTTTGAATAGCAGCCAATTCAGAAGAAGACATATCATCTCTCAATTTAACAGAGATCAAACCAGCGTCAGTAAATGCTCCGGGAACCAATTTGGATTGATAAGTGACATAGAAGGAAGTCAAACCATCAGCAGTGGTGGGAGCAGATACTTCATACTTAGCAGTCTCAAACGCAGCCCAAGCGGCATCTTTGGTGTTATGACCAGCACCATCAACATCATCGTTATCAAAATACCATACTACATAGGGGAAAACAGCAGCGGGAGCAGATACCTTAAAACGTACATAAGCATCGTTATCACCGGTGTTTTCGATGTAAGTATTCTTGGCAATATCCAACGAAGGCATAATACCTTGACCGGTGGCGTCTACCAACCATTCATGGTAATCTTTAATAGACTGTTCGCCAGTAATGCCAGCAAGGTTAGTCTTTGCATCGGCAGCATTATATTTGATTTCGTCTTCGTACAATTCGATTTCAACGTTACCAACAACGATGGTATTCTTAGCAACACCATCAGTATCAGTGAAGTAAGCAACAGTTGCGCCGGCAAGGCAAGCAATAACCAAAAGCAGCGAAACTGTAATTGCAATCATCTTTCTTTTGCTTTTCATGAAAAACATCCTTTCATAATGTTTTTTGGCAGTTATCCAACTGCCGGTGGAGAAATCTTTTGCTTAAAAACTTGCGCGGGTGAAAGGCAACTCAGAGATAAGATGCCCGTGTTCCGAAAACAGAGTTACTGCAATCCCCCGTCAGGGACAAGCCCTGACGATGGGGATACAGCAGAATCGGCATGTTCCGGAACTAAACGTAGGTAGCGCCGGCGTTTCCTTTCAACCAATGCACGATTCTTAAATGAAAAGATTTGCTAAAGGATAACTACTGCTCCGATTCGCAAATCGAAAGGATTAGAATTTAACGAAGCAGATAATCAGCAGTTATCAATCATAGGGCTAATACTATTGAACATCAAAGATAGCGTGTTCAGCAGCAAGTGCCGAGGTAGCCAAACCATCAGCCTGCACAGCACAAGCAACTAATTCGATGGTTTTACCGGCATAAGTATCCAAGTTAGCAACTTCATTTTTTACAGTGATAGATCCAATAACCTTAATGTCATCACCAACATTAACCTTGTCTTCGTAAGCATAAACGCCGTCTTGACCATCAACCGCAGACCAGCCATTAGCCGTTAATTGAGCAGCAATGGAATTTACACCGTCCTCAACAAGAGCACCTGCAATGTTATTTGTGATTTTCACAAACAACCAAGACTCTTCACTACCCTCACCGACATGTACGGTAGGATCCTTGACATATGTATGACCAGGAATCAGTTTGTATTCATTTTCGGTATCACGAGGGTTACCAGTAGCAACACCATATTCGTTAACATCAGCTTCGTCCATGGTGATAGAAACCTTACCAACAGTAAAAGTATTGGTAACTTTACCGGTAGTAGCGGTCATGAAAGCCAAAGTGGTGAACACGGTGGTAACAACCAACAGAACAGCACACAGAGCCAACAATAAGGCTTTTGTACGAGTTTTCATGTATAATTTCCTCCTTCTTTAAAAATTTATTTTAAGCGTTTTTCAACGCTACCTACCAAAATCCGTTCCGATTATTCCTGCTCGTCTTGGGCAGGGGCTTCAACGGGAGCCTCCTCTTGCGCCTGCACAGGTTCATCGGGCTCTTGGGGCAGGGCGTCCACTTGGGGCTCACCCTTCTTTTTCTTCTTCTCATCCGGCCCAAACACAAGGTCAGACATGAAGATGAGAAGCAACAGTACACAACCGCCGGCTACAACAATATAGGTGCCGGGAGGGTTTTGAACAAAGTCGGCCACGTAGCCCATATAAGGGATGGAGAAGACCGGCTTACCCAACAGGTTTTCAAACAACACGGGAGCACCGTCGGCAGTGTCGTTTGCGTCACCCTTGGTGTAGTAGTAACCCTTTTCATAGTCCACCGATACAACACGGTGGGTACCGACCAAGCCCTGATCGTTCATAACAAAGGTGATGGGGTCACCCGCCTTGATGGACTCAGGGTCAACACTTTTGGTGTAGATGATAGAGCCGGTGTGATAGGTAGGCTCCATGGAGCCGGACAGGACCGTATACACACCAAAGCCCAAAGCACGAACGCCAACCAACAGGATGGCAACCACCACACAAATGACAACTAAGAGCGCTGTGATGGCATTCCAGATTTTTTTTGCGACTTTAATGGGAAACACCTCTTGACAAAACCATTAAACGCAGAACACCCCCGACTTTTCTTTATTTTACGAAAAGCCGAAGTTATTTGCCGAGAACAGTTTTAATATTTGTCTTTATTATAAAGCAAACATAATCATTTGTCAACATTTTTTTCCTCTACGTCACGATTTTTGTGCAATTTTGATGAATTTTCAATGTTCGTTTTGACAAAGGACAGTTCTTAGGGGTTTTCTTGGTCTTACCACACAATATTTAGTATTGACAAATGAGAAAAAAGGAGGGGCAACGCCCCTCCCCTATTCTGTTTTACTGCTGTACGGGGAACAAGGAGATCTTGCCCACCACCATTTGCAAGATCAGCAGGGCATCGGCGGCGCTGACTGTGGCATTCCCGTCCACATCGGCGTTAAGCGTCTGCTGCTGGTTCAGTCTGATCTTGCCCACAACCGATTTCAACACCTCTAAGGCATCGGTAGCGGTAACAAGCTCGTTTAAGTCAACGTCGCCATAGGTGGCGGTCAACTGAGGCGGCAGAGCCTCGTATGCTGACAAAACCTCTCTGAGCTTTTGGCTGTTGGTCACGTCGGCACGCTGAGTGCCGCTGAGGTTGTTGAATTCTTCCCGTGCGCTTTGGATCTGATCATGGTGATGGTGACCTACCTCACCCGGGGCGGGCAACTTGTCGATGATTTCAATCATCCGTTCCACGTCGGGATCGGGTTGCGGCTCGGGCGGCGGCAGAGGCGTGCTCTTTTTATAGGCACGAAGATTGTCAATATAAAAATCGGTGGATTGGGTATCGCCCGCATAGTTAAACCAAGTCAAGCGAACCCGATTGATGTTGCTCCAATCGGCGTTATCTACCGCTTTGGTAAAGTCGGTCTTTTTGATCTCAAAATGCAACCAGCCTGCTTCTTTATTATCCAAGGCGATGAGTTTATTGTAGCCGTCCTCCCCCGACGTGTTCAGATTTATTTGGAAGCCATGAGAGCCGGTCATTTTGCGGGTAAGGTACAAATCAAAGGCGATGGTATCACAATCCGCAAGATTGGTGCTCTTACTCAATTGATGATGGAGCATCCCCCCTACCATTGAGGAGCTTGCATAGGCATTGGGCGTGGGGCAGGTCATTTTTAAGCTTTTCGTGCCTTGGGTATGCTCTGCCACGGTAGTAAAGGTCGTTCCGAACGCGCGGGAAATGGAATAGGTATACTCTCCGTCGTATATCATGGTTTGACCATCATCGGTCACATAAGGGTAGGTTACGCCGGGCTCAAAGCCGTTGAGACCAACCGAATGCATAATAGGTTCAAAATCCTTATATCCGTAGTTCATATCCACCTGTCCCGCAATGCCGTTCACCGTACCCGTGGCTGAGTATTGCCACATATCGTAAGGGCCGGTGTATCCACAGGTGGCGCGGTAATCGGCAATCCACATGGTGTAGCGGTCTTTTAAGGTGGAAACGTCAAGATAACTCTCAATAAAGCTGGTGTAGGTGTACATCCCCGCAAAGTAGCCGGCGTTTTCAAGCACATTACAGGCGGTAGCCATCAGCGTAGCGTTGTAGGATTTGGAGTTAATATCATAGCCGTTTACCCAACCGCTGTTGCCTTGATAGGAAGTACATTCCATATCCACGTAAATAGGAAACTCGAACTGCTTACCCGCCAAACAATTGGTGATCAAGCTGTTCATTTCGGCGGTGATGGCGGATTCGGTAAGTCCGTATGTATAGCAATATACGCCTACGGGGATACCTGCCGCTTTGGCACCGGCGTAGTTTTGCTCGAATTTACTGTCCTTACCGTAGCACCAACCACGCAGGATAGCGAAGTCAACCCCTGCGGCTTTCACTTTGTTCCAGTCGATATTCCCTTGCCATTCGGATACGTCAATACCCATCAGGACCTCAGCCCCTGCATCTTGTAACACCATACCACAGAACAACGTCAGCGTTAGGGCAAGCGCAAGAACGAATGCGATGATTCTTTTCATACTGCTTCCTCCGTAGAGAGTCAAATTTGTATTAATTATACCTTGTATAGGTTAAAATTGCAAACAAAAATGACATTCTAACAGTGGATTTGTAGGATATAAACAAACCGTTCATTTCTTTTTGTTACTTATGCACAAAGAAAAAACCGATGGATTCATCGGTTATTTTCACAATCATATTATTTTATTTTGAGCAGACGCGCGGCGTTGCCGAAGAGAATCCGGTCACGCTGTGAATTTGACAAACCGAGGGAGTCGAGCATTCTCAACTCCATTTCAGGCGTATGCCAAGGAGTATCGGTGCCAAACAACAGTTTATCTACGCCGTGCTTTTCTACGATCTGCCGGGCAAAGCATTTTGGCATTGAGCCGTAGCCAAAAGACGTATCAAAATACAAATCGAGACCGCACAGGTGCTCAATCACCTGCTGACCGTATTGCAAGCCACCCCAATGGGCCGCTACCACAGGAGTATCCAGCCAGCGCAACGCCTTAGCCAGCCGCTCGGGCGTTGCACCATAAGGTGGCGGAAAGCCAAAATCAAAGCCGGCATGGAATACAACGATCAACCCTAATCGGGATATTTTTTTATAGATCGGCTTCATTTTAGGATCATCTACATAAAAATGTTGGTAGTCAGGATGTAGCTTGACCCCTTTCAATCCCAAGGAATCAATACGGTCAAGTTCCTCCAGCGAATCCTTGCTGTCAGGAAACACCGAGCCAAAGGAAAACAGCGTATCATTGTTATTAATGCTTGCGGCAAAGTCGTTTACACTATGCTGTTGGTGCTCGTTGGTGGCAATATTCAGCACCACTGAAGCGGTAACGCCGGATCGCTCCATTTGTTCTAATAGACCATCTGTCGTACCGTTGGTGTGATAAATCTGTCCACCTGAGGCATCAGACAATCCATCAATGGCTCGCTGAGCGATCTTAGGAGGAAAACAGTGGGTGTGAAAATCTATAATCACGGTATCAGCTCCTCACAAGTAACAAACGGCAAGGCGAAGCCTTACCGTTTGAGAGAGTTTGATCTTACAGACCCATTTTTTCAAGCAACATTTTTGCGCAATCAATTTGGTTAGGAATGTTACCATTTTCATCACGCACGCGCCAAATATCCGGTGTGATCTCGTCAGCTACGTACATTTTGCCGGATTCGTCATAACCAATCTCGATTTTGAAATCAATAAGGGTCAAGCCCATGGGAGCTAATTCATTTTTCAGCACTTCGCCTACCTTGGTGACAATACTCAAAGCTTCGTCGTATTGGCCCTCCTTCAACAGTCCTTTCATCAAGCAAATCCGTTCACTGATAAGGGGGTCGCCTTGAATATCATCCTTCAAGGTAACTTCGGCATAAGGAGGATTGAATACAATGCCCTCTTCTAAAGTAAACCGACGACACATACTACCTGCGGTAAAATAGCGCAATACAAATTCCAGTTTGGGAACGGTCAGATTGCGAACCTGCATCAAGCCTTTTTCAATATCCGAACCCAGATAATGAGTCGGAATGCCGTTTTTCTCCATCAATTCAAAGAAATACTTTGAAATGATCAAACCAATTTTACCCTTGCCTTCAACACTGCCGCCTACGCTGTTAGAGCCGGGATCGAACACACCGTTTTCACCGGTAGCACTATCCTTAAAGAACAGGCTGACTACATTGGTGGCTTCGTCTAACATAACGTTTTTGGTCTTGCCGGTGTACAATACTTTCATTTTGAACAACTCCTTATATAAATCAAACAATAAACAAAACTATTCCCACTCGCTCCCGAAAAACATAACTCAAACAATTTTGTTTAAGTGTTTTCGCTTGTGGGATTTACATTATCTGTATTATCCATAAGTTATGGACTATTAGATTTTTCGTTGCCATCGTGTTGCCACGCTGACAACAACATTATATACAGACCAAAGGAGAAAGTCAAGGATTATGCGAAATTTTGCATTTAAAAAATTATGCACGACACACCCACAAGTTTCTAATTGGTACCATTATGTCCGATAATTGCCCACAAAGCTATGTTCAACCAACCGGCAGTAAGATCATTTTGATTTTACTGCCGGTTGCTTTATACTTCTCTTTGGGTGATTTTTTACACTTTTCAAATGGGATTTTTATGGAAGTTGGTCACATGTAACAACGGATTTTTGACCAAATATGTATTTTTTTGATACTGGGTTTGTTGTATAATAATTAAGAGTAGGACAGCCTGTTTATTTGGGCGTATCCGGTAAAAATTTCATGAGGAGTGAAGGAAATGAAAAAAGGAATCGCTTCCCTTTTGGTACTGGTTATGATACTGGGCATTTTTGTGCTCCCGGTGTCGGTGTCAACAGCCGAAGAAGATGCAGATGATGGATATGGTATTACCCATGTTTTGTATGGTGATATCAACTACGACCGTACTATTGGTGCCGCGGACGCTTTAATTGCACTGAAAAAGGCGGTTGGCAAAGTAACGCTGGACGAACATCACACTGCGGTGGCAGACGTGGATGCCAATGAAAAAATTGACGCTGCTGATGCTTTGATGATTCTCAAACTGTCAGTGGGTAAGTTGAAAGTTTTCCCTGTCGGTGAGACCTACCTTATCGGCGGTGAAATTATTGGCGGCGATAGCATTGCTACTTACAACAAATCCAATTCGGTCAACGGTGCTTACGAGAAGGATCCCACTGCCGATACCAGCTTTGTTTCGGACCAGGGCAGTTTGGCGTCTAACACCATTTATCAACTGAACTCCGGCGTTGCACCTGACAACGATACGATGCGATTAGTATATAGTTTGCAGGGGATTATTAACCGCGATTTCGGTATGGATGATCATCATACCTCTTTGATTTATGTGACGCGGGATTTAGCAGACACTGATTGGCTAAACTATATTACCGAAAAAGGTAGTATTATGTACGTAGCGGATGCAGCATCGAGTGATCCTTGGATGGTTAAAAAATCAATAGCCGAATGGAAAGATTTTTACGCTGAATTTAAGGACATTATCAAATCATGCGGTATCATCCTGTGGGACGGTAATGTACCTGCGACTGCGAATGTAGCTGCTACGATTTGCGGTTTGGATGGTTATCTGCCGGTTTTAGCGGAAAGTCCTTTGCATAAGCAATTGGTAGAAGACGGCGTAGAAGTAAAAATGAGCCTGGTTGATATGTTTGAAAACGGAAAGAAAGGCGAAAAAATCGTTGGTACTAACATAGAAAGCACCGGCAGTGCCAAAAACGATGCCTATTTATGGGCGTTGGAGAAATATTTCAATCGTTGTTCTTCCACTTATCTTGCTTATACGCTTGATGGTGCTTCTACTATCAAGGGATATGATGCGTATGAAGATAATCCCATAGCATCATTGGATGCAGCGGGTTCTACCTGTTTGTCCAACCACGACTATCTAATCGCCCGCCGTTGCTTCTTCTTTGACCTTGCGGTGTACAAAGAAGAAGCCGCCTGCGATGACCCTGCCCAGAAAAACGGTCAGGCCGATATTGGCACCGACAATGCCACCATGCTGAAAATTTACGAAGCTCGCTACAAACGAGCCAACGGTACCTTTGGTCAACTGTTAGGATTCCCCCCTTGGTGGCTGAAGTATACAACTCATAACTCACAAGGCAGTAAGGTTGAAACCTGGATTGAATGGCTATATTGTGAGTACATTACTTGCTATAATTTGGCGAAGGAAGCAGATGCCGCACAACCTTCTTCCATGCTCAACGGTTCGGTGTATTATAAATACGTTCCCAAAACCAAGGAATACCAAAACAACCGTAACAAAGAAACCATTCAATATGATAAAAACACCTTCTACTATACCATTTACGTGGGAGATTACGATTCTTCTGCTTGGCTCAAACAACATATTCATTCCATGTGGATGAAACGGGGCGGGGATAGAAATCGCGGAAAAATCGCTCTTATGTGGAGCATTAACCCCAACTTGTCTTATCGTGTACCTATGGTCTTCGACTATATGTATGAAGAAAAAACCGATTTAGACTATTTCGCAGGGGGCGACGGCGGTGCCGGTTACATTATTCCCGAAGGGTTGTTCCACGATAAAGCTTTGGCTTATACCGGCGAGAAACGTCCTGCAGAAAACGCAGACGGCGGTCAAGCTTGGGCCGATTATTGCAAAACCTTCTATAAGCGGTTTGATTTGGATATCACCGGTTTTGTGATTAACGGTGCCAATTATAAGGTGTCAAAGAATATCGCCAGTACGATGAACCAATTCTCCCCTGTTGGCAGTTTCACCAACTGTATGGATACTCCTTTAGGCAAATACCAAGGGGTTCCTTACGTATATTGCCAAAACGGTGTGGCCGACACCACCGATCCTTCGGTTTTGTACAGCCATGCCAAAACCGCCACCATGAAAAATGCAGGGGTAAACTTCAGTGCGTACCGCACCATTTGCGCAACCCCCACTCAAATCAAACGAATTGTTACCAATTTTGATGATTATGCAGCACAAAAGGGGTTGCTTGTTAAATATTGTGATCCGTATACCTACTTTGATGTGTTGGCTCAATCCGGCCAAGGTACGGAAATTCAATAATTGATTTCGGTAAGAAACTGTAAAAAATTGCATAAATAATCCGAGCTTCACATTCTATGTGAAGCTCGGATACTTTTTTCATAAAAAGAAGTATTTGTAAAGAAACATTAGGGATTTCTTATATTTCGAGTGCAAGAACCATACCAACAGGTTTTGCGGTCCGTCTCTTTCGGTGCCCTTTCGTGACTTGGTCTAAAAAGTATAATTTTTAAGATTACATTGATTTCACCTGTCTTTGCGTAAGGGTATCGAGGGCATAAAGTTTAATGAAAAAGCAATTTATTTTCCATATCTTTATACAAAAAGCACCGCCGGATTCTTCGGAATCCGGCGGTGCTTTTTAGGTGGAGATATCATACAGCATTTCGCCATTTATAAAACTCATAACTTAGGCTTCTGCGGGATAGAATTTTTCTAATACAGAGGGTTTGCCTACAACAAATTTCAACATTTCCAAAGCGTCTGCGGCATCAATTTTACCATTTTCGTTAACGTCAGCAGCAACTTTTTGAACATCGGTAGGATTGAGTTTGTTTACCGTAATTTTGAGAACGTTCAAAGCATCTTGGGCGTCGACTTTTTCGTCGCCGTTCAAATCACCCATTTTCACATCGATGGGTGGGGTGGGATCGTCGGGCCCGCCCATAGAGATGTTCAACGCTTCACAAGCAGCAACCAATTTATCATAGTTGTTAACCTTTACGTACCCTTGCTGAACATCGCTCAAGTCAAGGTAGGCGTCCAAAGCGGCTTGTACAGCATCCCGATTTTCTTCTGTTACAGTTTCGGGTAATTTATCGATCTTTTTCACCACAGCAGCACCGGCTTGGTTGCCAACCGAGTTGGTATATTGGATGCTCTTGTTAGCTAAAATTTCTTCGCTTTGATTGAAGAAAGGATTCTTTTTATCGTTGTAGGAAACCTTAGCGGAGGTTGTGTAATCCCACCACCAGGCGCTGCCCATTGCCAAAGCATAGGATTCTTCAAAAGAAGTGGCGGCGTTGTTGCAAGCCACGTTAATGGCAAAGGCTTTGGAATCATCATCGTTCCGAGGGAACCGTGCTTCAATACCGTAGCCGGAAGAAACCACTTCTCCGGTATATTCGTTTGTACGAGGTTCATCTTTGAAGGTAAAGGGACACACGTTTTCCGTATCATTGATGTACACTTCAAAATAAAGACCTTCATAACCGGGTTTTACGAAATTGTAAAAGTCGTTAAAACGAGTGGTAAATTGAGATTCGGCGGCCATATACCGCAATTGAACGTCCCCTTGGTCCGGATCGGGAGTATTGGCGGCAAAACCGTCCAAAATGGCACCGGGTACAGGATCACCATTTTCATCTACGGAACCTTTAGGCGGGCGGGGTGTACCGTCGGCAAAATGGGTTTGGCTGTTGGGGTCGGGATCGAACCAAATTTCAATACTGTCGGCATAGCCGGTGTGGCCGGGCAAATTCATTGTTACATCGTAACCGGAACCGATTTCTTCCTTCAAATCGTAGGAAACCAGTTGATCATCCCATACTTTTACGTAAACGTATACGTACTTATCATCATACCCCAGATAGGCAGAAGCGGAGGTTTCAGGGGAATTGTAGAAGTTCACCCCATTGGCGTTATCAGGATCTCGTCCGTAAGAATCCAATTCATAATAATCGTAGGTGTTAAAGTCTTTCGGGTCGTATTGGTCAAGAGCTGTGATATACCAGATATCCAGATTTCCGTCAACAACAAACTTTTTTTCTTGAACCTGTGCGGTTGAGGTTACGGAAAACACGGTAACAAACAACACGGCTGCCAAGAATACTGACAAAATACGTTTCATAACTTTTTCTCCTTTATGATGAATTTTATAAAATGTGTGAGATTAATAGATTCCGTTTGCCTCATCTTTATAGTCAATGGCTAACCGATTATACAATCCCAATTGACCACCGCTGTTTCTATAAGAGCGTCCATTATATCTCATAGCATTGATACCCGTAGCACTTCCTTTCTTCATATCAAACTGAGAACCGGAAATACCAAGGTTATCACTGCCCACATTTACTGCCAATAATTTTTCTGCCCCGTTTATGGTAATCATGGTGTTACACCCATAAACGAAGGTATTGTAAATGGTTTGGTTGTTCCCTTTGTCCGCTATAATATATTTGGCGGATTCCCGCAAAATGGGGTTAAACAATAGGGTGAAAATATCCTCGTTATCTACCAACCAATATTTCAATTCGGGATCACCGCAACGGTCAATCATCGTACCGTTTTGCAAGCAACCGGTAATCACACCGTTGTTGCCTCCCACAAGGAAGGTATTGTAATAGCAACAAGTCATTACTCTTTTAATGACGTGGTTATCACATTTACGGAAATCGATGCCGTATCCTGCGGCGGTAATGGTAAGGTTTTCCGCATACACCCCTTTACCGTTACCTCTTACGGCATAGGTGGTCTTTAAGTTTTTATTATGAGGTCCGTTTTCCGCATAGGTAATCCGAATCCCGTATAAACCGGCATTATCACCGTTTAAGGTAATCAAAGCCTTTTCGGCTAAGGGATCTTGCTCTTCATCTAAATCATCCCCGTAATAGGCAAGAATAACAGTTCCCTTACCGTTCCCATCAAAACCACGGGTGGCTACTGCCGCACTGCCCCGTAATTGCACATCGGCAGGCACCGTAATGGGTTGGTCCAACCGATATGCACCGGCAGGTAAATACAAAATTCCGCCGGAAGAAGGCATCTCGTTCAAAAGACCTTGCAACGCTGCCGAAACGTCGGTTTTTCCATCCTTCGGCAAATTGGCAACCGTTAAATGGGATTGGGGTTGTTTTCTTGTAACCTTTGGCAGTGCCATGTCTTGAATTTGGCTTTCTTGGGCCAATTGTACCGAACCGGAACTCTCCGCCCCGCTCAAGGTAACATTCACCATTTTTACAAGGCCTTTGGTTCCGTTTTGAATCCCGTTTTCCACCACGCTGTTGGCAATCAGCATGCCCCAACGAGGGTCTAAATCCTGAACCAAAATACCGGTGGAACAATCGGTAATAGAAATATTATAAAGGGAGCCTGCAAATTGAATGCGTTGTCCTTTTACAATTTTCAGACCAATATTGCAATGTTCAATGGTAAGTCCCGAAAATTCGGTCCATTCCAAATCGCCCAACATCATACCAACGGTGTTGGCAGCGGTATAAGCATTCAAAGCAGCGGCATCCACCGAACGCATCCACCGACCTTTGGCATTGGCCCAATACCGTCCGCTCACCACAACGTTTTCCCAAGTACCTACGTCGGCTTGGTTGTAAACTTCAGCAGCCGTGTATAAGAAAGTACCCTTCAGGTTTTCAATGGTTAATTGCTCGTGGGCGTTGGTATTCACGGTGTGGCAACAAGCTCCAATGCCTCGGTACCCATTGATTACCGTGCAGTTTTTAATGGTGGAAAGCATATAGTTGCCACCTCTGCCATCGGTATAAAATACTGCGGGATAGGGTTTCACGGCATCCAACGATTGATTGGGATAATACACCGTAAGTCCGACAACACCGCCGCTTCCGCCAAGGTTGAACAAACCGCCTTCCTTGGTGTCTTTGGAAGGAACATTGGCCACAATCACGGTTCCGTAGTTATCGTCTTGCATGGTATCGGGGTCATTCCAATCCCCCACCAAAGCAACACGAGCAGGGATGGTTAACGAACCGGTAATCATATACTCACCTGCGGGTAAGTATACCGTACCGCCACCGGCGGCTTCACAATGATTGAGTGCTTTTTGAATACCCGCCGTGCAATCCACCGCACCGTCACCGCGTACGATATATCCGTCTTGCGAAGGAATAATATCTGCCACGATTGGCTCTTTGGTATAGGTTGCGGCAACCAAACGAGGGGAAATCTCCCCCGTGGAAGTATCCACCAAAGGCTCGTTTGAGATCACCCGTTGAGGGAATTCTTTGATTTTTCCAACCACATACTTCAAAATATCCAAAGCATCACTGGCGTTGATAGCATCGTCCAAATTCACATCGGCTCGCAAAGCGGCATCTTTTGTCAGTTTCTCTTTACCTACCACCGACTTCAAAACCATCAATGCATCATTCGCATTGATCGTTCCGTCGGCGTCTACATCGCCTTGTGCAAAATCAGATGCAACAGGTTTTCCTGATAAGGATTGGCTGAAAAGCCATTCCACTTGATCAGACAGTCCATAAACCCGGGACCAGATTTCATGACCCTTATCGGTGAATTCCTCATAGGAAATATTACCATTCAATTTTTTCAGGGAATCCACCATATTGCGAGTTCCAAAAACAGGAACAACCAAGTCATCGGTACTGTGATAAGTGCGAATAGCAACCTGCTTCATGGAACGTACTTGATTCATATCTCCGCCGCCACATACAGGAATGGCAGCAGCAAAGGTGCCGGGATACCGAGCCAATAAATCCCAAACACCGTAAGCGCCCATAGAATGACCGCCCAAATACAATTGATCGGTATTGACGGAATAGGAAGTTTTCATTTCTTCCAACAATTCCATAACTGCCTTGGCATATTTGGTTTCGGCTACTTGGTTAATGCTATACACACCTTGTGCCAAGGGAACGTCAACCCATTGTGCCCCCTGTGCACATTGGGGAACCAACACAATCGTTTCTTTCCCTTTTTCTTCTATAATTTGATTCACAAGTTCCATACCGGAAGCGGTTTGGGCAAGGTTATCGTTTCCTCGTCCATCTTCCGCGTGCAAATGGAGATACACCGAAAATCCTGCTTCAGGGGCTTGTGCCGAGGGAACATAAATCCGATAAGGCAGCGTTGTACCGTCCGAGGCAGTAAACGTCTTCCCTTCCATGTCTGACGCCAACTCATTAGCGACAACCGGCACAATAACGGTACCCACGGTTAAAAAAACACATAGTATAAAAGACAAAAATTTAATTGGTTTACCCATATAGATTTCCTCCTTTTATGCTTGAATTGCAAACGATTCGTGAGATTCAACCATTCTTTAGGCGTATAATATTACAATAAATACATGACATAATTTGCAAATACGCCAAACGGTATATATCCATTATAACACATATTTTGATATCTGCAATATAACGATTGTTTCCACTTTCTGTATCACTCAAGTAAATATGCACCTCCATAAGCATATCACTTTGGAGGTGCATATGATGGGTGGCGATGAATTATTGTTGTTCCACCGGGAACTCATTGATTTTGCCAACCACTTTTTTCAAAATGTTCAGGGCATCGGCGGCATCTGCCTTGCCGTTTCCGTCGGTATCTGCGGCAATGAATTGGTCATCGGTCAAGGTAACTTTTCCTACTACCGATTTCAGTACTTCCAGTGCATCAGCAGCAGTAACGTCGCCATCCCCGTCTACGTCACCGATTTTTACTCTCAAAGCTTTTTCGGCAGCTTCCAGAACATCCAGGTTGGTAACGTATTCTTGTACTTCGTCATCCAAATTGTCGTAAGCTTCACGAGCGGCTTCAATGGCAGAAGCATCATCTTTCGTTATATCCTTGGTAGCAGGCAGAGCTGCGATCATGTCAATAACAGGTTGAGCGGCAGCCATCAAACGTTCGATTTCGGCAATGGCAGATTCTGCGGCACGCAGAGTCAGCAACCCTTTAACCATTTTCTTTTGATCGTCGGTCAACGCCGTATAAGCGGCACGAGCGGCGGAAACTGCGGCTTTGTCTTCGATGGTCAATTCATCGGCGGCAGGCAAAGCGGTGATCATGTCGGACACTGCTTTCGCGGCGGCTTCGTTGTCAGCAACGATTTGCTGATCTGCAATGGATTTTTCTGCGGCAACGAGAATTTCAACCTTCAGAACCATATTCTTTTGAATATCGGTCAACTTATCGTAAGCGGCACGAGCAGCTTCCACAGCGGTTTTGTCATCAAGGGTAACCCCTTCAGCGAAGGGAGCAATCATAGCGTCAACTGCAGCAGCAGCGGCTTTGTCGGCAGGGAATTGTTCAGCAGCACGATCAGCAAAATCTTGGTTAGCAGCTGCGAATTCATCCCAACCTTTGGTAACGGCTTGATATTCTTCAGGCAAAGCAATGTATTTGGCATAGATGGCATAGAAATCATTATAGGTGGCTTCTGCGGGGTAATTTTGGATGGCCAAAGTTACGTCTTTCGCAATGTTCCGCAAGGAGTTAATTTCAGCAACACCGGCACTGTTCATAAAGTGCATATCATCAACACGAACAACAAAACCATCTTCGGGAATGGCCAAACCGGTGCAGTACAAGCGCAAGCTGGCAACGGTGAGAACGTCTCCGGCTTTGATGGGCCGTTTGGTGTCAGCGTTTTCTTGGTAAGCACCGCTTAAGGTCAAGGGAATCACAACGTGGTTCCAGCCGTCAACCAGATTTTGGAGAACAGGACGAACGATGGTGTTCTTGGTAGTACCGGCATTGCCCCAAGCGTTGGCGCCACCGGTTTGCACCGTATCCAAACCGAAACCGCAGTCATTGGCGGCATTGTTAGCGGCATTAACCAAAACAGAAGCGTCGGATACGTACAGATCGAAGGTTACGTACAGGTCATCGGGATCGGTAACGATCAATTTGGAGCAACCGTCGGGGTTGATCAATTCATCGTCATTTTGATTGTTTTGGTTATAGCCGTATACATAGAGATGCATATCGGCGGCAGAAACGGAACCATCCCAAACAACTTGGAATGCTTTCTTGCCAACCAATGCGCCGGAGGCCAAACCGCCGGACGTATGGTTGTTGGCTTGGTTCAAGTCAGCGTCGGCTAAATCGAATTCACGGAACCGGATATCATAAGCACCCAAGGTAGCGATTGCAACTTCAGCAGCTTCCAAAGTGGCAAGGTTAGAAACCAAACCTTTTGCTTCAGGACTCAATGTTCTGTAAGCGGCACGAGCAGCGGCAACAGCGTCGGCATCGTCAGCAGTGATGGTTGCGGGCAAAGCCGCAATTTTTTCTTCCACTGCTTTTGCATCGGCAATGTCTTTTTCCATTTTGGCAATGGCTTCTTCAGCAGCTACCAAAACATTCAATTTGGTTACATAAGATTTTGCTTTGTCATTCAAAGCGGTATAAGCAGCACGAGCGGCGGAAACTTCGGCTTTATCGGCTACCGCCACGGTTTCGGGCAAAGCAGCGATCTTAGCATCAACAGCTGTGGCGGCTTCTCTGTCGGCTTTATCTTGAGCGGCAGCAGCTTTTACAGCAGTCAATTTGGCAAGACTATCGGCTTTCACCAATTCTTTTTGAGCATCGGTCAAAGCGTTATACATGGCTTCAGCAGCAGCGATTGCAGCTTCATCATCAACGGTGATGTCGGCTACGTCTTTCAATGCGGCGATGGCGGCATCCACAGCAGCGGCTTTTTCAGCATCACCGGCAGCTTCTTCCAAAGCTTTGATTTTCGCTTCAGCGGCTTCCAAAACAGCCAAATTGGTAACGGCTACTTTGGTATCATCAGCCAAAGCGACATAAGCATCTCTGGCAGCTTCTACAGCACCTTTATTGCTCAAAGCAATATCATCGGTAGCAGGCAAGGCTTCAATGGCGGCAACCACAGCAGCGGCTTTTTCAGTTTCTGCGGTGATGATAGCTTCCATGGCTTCCAAATCAGCCAAGGTGGTAACAACACCTTGAGCAGTTGCAGACAAAGCGGTATATTCTGCACGAAGGGCTTCAACAGCAGCTTTATCAGCATAAGTAATTTCGGTTGCAGACAATTCTTTCACTTTTGCATCAAAGGCAGGAGCAAGGGTAGTAGCTTCGTCCAAATCGGTCAAAAGAGAGGCATTGAATACAGAAGCTTTTGCAGTATCGCTCAAAGCTTCATAGGCTGCCTTGGCAGCAGCGATGCCTTCGGTATTTTCAACGGTCAAACCGGAGATCACTTGAGCCAAGTCTTTCCCTGCGTTAGCTTCGGGAACAAGAGTTTCCAAACCGTTGGCATTTACGATGCGAATATCGTCAATCCAGAATTGGTTTACGTTTTTACCGGCAATGGTTGTAACGCAGTTTTCCCAATAGAACCGAAGGTTATGAACCAATTGGTCAGAGGTAAGATTGAAGGCACTCAACGGAATCACAACGTGGTTCCATTTATCGGGTTGCAATTTGCTCATCATGTGGGCTTGCATACCGGCGTTGGTAATGTTACCATATCCCATATCGTGCCAGGTTGTGGTGGGTCCTAAGCCAATGTTTTGGTCGTTTACACCGTTTACCCAGTTGAAGGACATACCGGTGTAGTAGAAGTCAAATACCAAATATTCCGCTTTGCTGAAATCCCAACCCTCAGTGCTATGGAAAGAGAAGTGAACCGAAACGGTTCCTTCAGGAGAAGTACCACGAAGGGAGTAAGC
This sequence comes from Clostridia bacterium, assembly GCA_017439545.1. Lineage (GTDB taxonomy): Bacteria > Bacillota > Clostridia > Oscillospirales > Acutalibacteraceae > UMGS1484. The sequence continues at coordinate 22,884 of JAFSIW010000051.1, forward strand.
ACCTTCGGTTTTCTTACCGGCTACGGATGTCTTGGTCCATTTACTAAATCCGGCAGCCGGCGTTGCATTGGCCGAACTATCGCAAGCATGCAATTGAACCGACATGGGTTCAGCGGTCAAAGATTCGTATTTGGAATAGTTGATTACTTTTGCTTTTGCGGCATCACTCAAAGCATCATAAGCAGCTTTGGCAGCAGTCAAACCGTCGATGTCGTTCTTACCTTCGATTTCGTTAATCAGACCAATTACTTCTTTCGCTGCGATATCAGAGGCATATTCAGCAGAAGCATAGTATTCAGGCGTCATGAAGCGAACGTCGTCGATGATCATGGTTTGTTCGGCTGGAGCAGTGGCGGTTTCGGACACAATGCGGAACTTCCAAAGTTTTTGCGGATCCCAGTAGTCTGCACGGGTGTTGGAGCCATGCGCATATTTGTTTTCACCATCATCGGTATCGATGGTGATAGCAATATGGTTCCAACCGTCTTGCAAGCCGTTTTCCAAACCGAAGTCTTGGGTCCAGGAAGCGTTACCACCGTTCTTTGTGTCAAGTTCGATCCAAGCATTCATGTTATTAACGTCTTTGCTTTCTGCGGCAGCGGCATAACACTGAAGGCTGAAAATATTACCGGTACCCATAAAGCTTTCGGCATCGGTTACATACAAATCGAATGCCCAAACGGTTTTCCCTTCGGCGTCGATAGCAGCAGTAATGTTCGTTGTAGCTTCTAAAGCACTGCTGGCTTCGTCAGAATACCAAAACAGGTCGGTTTTGGTGCGACCGGAAAGATTATAGTTAAAAGCACCGACGCCTTGCATATAATTCTTGGTTTCCAGTGTGGGCTCCGGCCGATCGGGAGACCCCGAGCACCCTGCAAGCCGATCCATAGAACGCCAAAGCACTTTACCGGTATCGGCAACCGCAAAAGAACCGGCGAACATGGTAACAACCATCATCATAGCTAAAAGGATAGCCAGCGATCGTTCAAAAAGTTTTTGCATGATTTTTTCCTCCTAAAAATATTTTATTAGAATGAAGTAATGGATTATTTCTCGCAGTCTGTATTGCTGATAGATATTGCTTTTTATAACCACGATACCATAACCACTATATACATCATAAATCATAAATTTTAATTTGTAAAATAGATTTTAGTCGGCTTTTTAATATTTTGGTCGTTTTTCGACAAAGAATCATTTTCCCAAAAAAGATAATTTTACGGGGCAAACAAAAAATAAAAAGATATGGCTGTAAAACCGTTTGGTTATTACAGCCATATCTTTATTCTATTTTACACTCCAATTTTTAGTCCAGACGGAGATATACATTGAGGATTCGTTTCGCACACGCTTCCAGATCTGCCCGAGTGAGTTCTCCGTTTTTCATTGCCGCCATCAGGTCATCGGGATAGCCGACAGGCATTTTCATATCGTTGCCGGCTTTCACCTCATATACCGGATTGTATTTTTGGCACCAGTCGGTGGTAACCATGCCCCTGAAACCCCATTCTTCCCGCAAAATTCCGGTGAGCAGGTCATAACTTTCGCTGGTATGGATGCCATTGATTAGGTTGTAGGAAGACATGATAGACCACGGGTCGGCCTCTTTCACACAAATTTCAAACCCTCTCAGGTAAATCTCCCGTAACGCCCGCTCCGACACACGAGAATCGCTATGGGTTCGCCGAAATTCCTTGTTATTGCAAGCAAAATGTTTGGCAGAACAACCGATGTTCTGGGATTGCATCCCCCGTACCATAGCAGCCGCCATTTTACCGGAAACCACCGGATCCTCCGAATAATACTCGAAATTGCGTCCACACAAGGGGTTGCGATGGATGTTGAGAGCAGGTGTCAACCAAATAGCCAAATTATTTTCCTTTAGTTCCTTGCCACCGTCAACCCCAACTTCTTCCACCAAGGGAGTGTTCCACGTGCAGGCGAGCAGCGTAGCGCACGGCCAAGCGGTAGTGGGAATCTCGCAGTCTTCACTAAGCCGCAGACCTGCAGGGCCGTCGGCGGTGGGAACGCCCGGTATGTCTAACCGTTTCAGTCCTGCAAAACAAGCGGTGTTGCACACCCCCGTGCAATCGGAACCACCCATGAAAACACACAACTCCTCATCGGTAAATTGGGCAACAAACTGCTCCATGGTAATGGTTTCCCCTACTTGGGATAAGCCGGTAACCGACTCAGGCGGCAAGGCCTCCGACCCAGCAGACGGCTCAAAATGATGTTGGGCTTGGCCTTGGGGCAAGGCTTGATAACTGCCGTCTGCCAACAACCGACGAGGTAATGCCACAGGCACACACCGTGCGGTTAATTGTTCTATTACACGGTCGGTATCTTCTACGTGCGCCCAATCCATCACTGTGGTGGTTGCGCAGGATGTGCCTATATGCAACTGATAAACCCCTTTTTCTAACACGTAAGCGCTTTTTTGAATGACACCCATATCATCAAAGGACGCCATATAGTACACAGGGAAGGTAACGGTTACCCTTTGCGCTTCTCCCGGTTGCAACAACTTTGTTTTGGCAAAACCACACAATCCTTTTTGAGGTTTGCTAAGCAACCCTTGCGGTGCGCCGACGTATACCTGCACCACCTCTTTGCCTGCAACCTCACCTGTGTTGGTAACGGTTACCTGTACGGTAACGGTTTCCTCTTCTTCCCAGGCAACAGGTTCGCTCAATTGGAAGGAAGTGTAAGAAAGGCCGTATCCAAAGGGGTAAATAACATGGTCTTTTTGGTCGGGAATGGTATCAAAATACCGATAGCCAACAAAAATATCTTCTTCATAGTTCACATAGTCGGGACTTTGGTTAAACCCCGCCGAAGAGGGATAAGCATCAAAAGAATCAGCAAAGGTGTCGGTCAATTTACCGGAGGGGTTTACGTCACCCATTAAGATATCACCAACGGCGTTACCGCCCTCCATACCGCCTTGCCAGCTAAGCAACACCCCTTGAATATCCGGGTCGTTGGCAAACCAAGTGGTATCTACCACACCGCCAACGTTCATTACAATCACACACTTGGCAAAGCGAGCCTTTACGGTTTGCACAAGTTCCATTTCTTGGTCAGAAAGGTAGTAATCTCCCTTTTCGGGCACCCGTTCCCATCCCTCACCGGAATGGCGGGTAATCACAACCACGGCGGTGTCAGCAAAGGCGGCGGCTTGTTCCATTAGTTCTTTCGGCACAGGAATTTCTTTTACCACGTGTTTTCGATGAAATTTCCCGATTTCGGTTTCTTGTTCAATCCCATCTTTTATGGCAACAACCTTGGGAAATTCCGTTTCCCAGATTTTCGCCAATTCTTTTTTGCGGTTTTCCACGTACGTTTTGTAAAATTGCTCCAACGGCTCGAACAATTGGGCTTTCTCCCGCAAGCCGTCACAAATGTTGCGGGTGTAGGCACAGTATACATCGCCGCTGCCTAAACCGCCTTTGACGTAGTTGACCGAGCCGTGACCGAACAAGGCAACCTTGCTCCCCTTAGCCAAGGGAAGTACACCATTGTGGTTTTTAAGCAGTACCATACCCTCACCTGCGGCCTTTCTGGACAAAGCAATATGTTCTAAACCGCCGGTAACACACCGACCGTCCTCTCCTAAAGGTTTACAGGGTTGACATTGAATGCGAGCAAATTTTTTCATACTATTCTCCATTCTGCCGCCAACACGTCCCACAAACAGAAATGAACACGTGCTGCGTAGCGGTGATTTTTTCAATTATATCATACCAAAGTATTGCTTTTTAAAATACGAGGTGATATAATCACAATAACATCATAAATCATAAATTTGAATTTGTAAAATTGATTTTAGTTTAATTTTTAATGTTTTGGTCGTTTTTATGACAAATTTTTTTTTGCAAAAGAGAGTGGTTCTTTATGGCTACGAACAATCCCCTATTGTCTATCGATCACATCGAAGGTGCGATTACCACGCGTTTTGCGAAAGGGGTTCGTTTTTTCGGAGAAAAGCATGAAATGTGGGAAATCGATTGTGTAATTAACGGTGAATTGGAAATCACCTCCGAAACCGAAGTTTTTCGTTGCAGAGCATACGAAATAGTGATTCATCCTGCGTGGTATTTTCATACCAGTTATTGCGAAAGTTCCCAAATAGTGGAAGTCCTTTCGGTTAGTTTTTACGTAGCTGAGGGCGACACAATAATGCCACGAGGAAAACACCGACTCAACAAAAGCGAAAAATCACTGATTGATATCATAAAAGCCAAAATTGAAAATAGACCTAATAACGCGATCACTTTTATTGCTGAAGATAAAGCGTGCTTGCAAATTATACGAAATTCGGTGGAATCTCTTTTCCTTTCCATTTGTTCTCGGGATGCCAAATCCTCCAGCCCCCGAGAAGAGCAGGATGCAAAGCTTTTTTCGGACATTGCCTACTATCTCAAAACCAAGGTAGACGATGCCCTAAACGTGGAACAAATTTGTCGCGATTGTGGGATTGGAAGAACGGCACTCAAAATGCTGTTCACCCGCTTTGCCGGTGAAGGGGTAATGAAATACTATAATTGGTTAAGAGTTAAACGAGCCATGGAACTAATTGAACAAGGGTATCAAATGAAAACCATATCCGAGATCATGAATTTCTCATCACAATATTACTTTTCCAATTTTTTTCGCCGCCAAACAGGTGTGCCGCCAACAAAATATTCAAAATAATAAAAAGAGCTATTAGATTTCGTACAAAAATCTAATAGCTCTTAATTTTATTTATGAATAATTTTCAGATGTTGCCAAAACGTTGCCACGAGGCTTTTTCGAACCTCAATAAACCAGTGTTTATGCGGGTTTTCAGCGTTTTTGGTATTATTCCCACTCAATGGTACCGATCGGCTTGGGTGTTAAGTCATACAACACACGGTTAATGCCTTCCACCTCATGGGTGATACGATCGGTGATGTGGTGCAGTAAAGCATAGGGGATTTCTTCAATGGTAGCGGTCATGGCGTCGCTGGTATTGACCGCGCGAATGATAGCAGGCCATCCTTCGTAGCGTTTGCCGTCACGCACGCCAACGCTCTTTACGTCGGGTACGGCAATGAAGTATTGCCAAACTTTACCCGCCAGGCCATTCTTATCAAATTCCTCACGAAGAATGGCATCAGCTTCCCGCAGGGCAGCCAAACGGTCGCGGGTAATAGCACCAAGGCAACGAACACCAAGTCCGGGACCCGGGAACGGTTGACGGTAAACCATGGCATGAGGCAAGCCGAGGGCTTCACCGACCACACGAACTTCGTCTTTATAAAGCAGGGCAACCGGCTCAACCAATTCCATTTCCATATCTTCGGGTAGACCGCCAACATTGTGGTGAGCCTTTACGCCGTCGGATTCCAGAATATCGGGATAAATGGTGCCTTGTGCCAAGAAAGAAATACCTTCTAATTTAGAGGATTCTTCATCAAATACCTTAATGAATTCGCCGCCGATGATCTTGCGCTTCTTCTCGGGCTCGCTCACCCCTGCCAGCAAATCCAAAAAACGGTCGGTGGCATCTACGTAGATCAAGTTGGCGTCCAATTCCTTGCCGAACACTTCAATAACCTGTTCGCTTTCGCCTTTACGCATCAAGCCATGATTTACGTGCACACAAACCAGTTGCTTACCGATGGCCTTAATCAGCAATGCGGCAACCACCGAGCTGTCTACCCCGCCGCTCAACGCCAGCAACACTTTTTTGTCGCCAACTTGCGCACGAACAGCAGCAACTTGTTCCTCGATGAACGCATCAGCCAATGCCTTGGTGGTAATGCGTTCCATACTGTCTGGTCTAACAATGGACATGAAAATTCCTCCTATATTATAAACGAATCATAAACAGATTAAAGCAGGTTTTTCCTTTGTTCCTCCGACGTGGCAGGGTGCAACAACCCGGGAGCGATATCAAACACGGTCTTGCAACCGCACTCCCCTTTTTGAGACAACCGATACGCTGCTCTGGCGTACGCTACCAACACGCTGGACGTAAACTCGGGGTTAGAATCCAAATTCAGTTTATATTCAATAACATGCTTGCTTTCATTATTTAGCCCCGTAGTACCGCAACGGAACACCACACCGCCGTGAGGAATACCGCTGTGATTGGCATTCAGTTCCTCCATAGAGATAAAGTGAACGGTGGTATCGTAATCAGCAAAATAGTTGGGCATGGTTACAATTGCTTGTTCAATGGCCGCTAAATCGGCGCCGTCCTTTGCTACTACAAAACATTCACGAACGTGTTTTTGACGAGTGGTCAACACGGGGTTTTCACCGTTTCGCACCTGTTCCATTGCTTCATCAACAGGAATTGTGTACTGACGGGCATCCAGCACGCCGTCAATGCGGCGAATGGCATCGGAATGACCTTGGCTAACCCCTTTGCCCCAGAAGGTATAATCGGCGCCTGTGGGCAGAATAGCTTGCCCCATCAAACGATTCAATGAAAACAAGCCGGGATCCCAACCAACCGAAATAATACCGATTTTACCACTTTCTGTACAAGCGGCATCCACATTGGCGAAGTGTTCGGGGATTTTGGCATGGGTATCAAAACTGTCGATCACATTAAAATACCGCGCCATTTCTGGAGTCTGAGTAGGCAGGTCGTTGGCACTGCCACCGCATAAAATCATTACATCAATTTGGCCCTGCATTTCTACGGCTTGATCCATATGATAAACGGGAATATCAGTAGCCGTTGTTATGCTTTTGGGATCACGACGGGTAAACAAAGCAACACATTCCATGTCATCGGTATGGGTAACGGCGCTTTCTACCCCTCTACCTAAATTTCCGTATCCTGCAATCGCAACTTTGATTTTCATACTTTCACCTATAACACAAATATGATAAAAAATTATACTCCAATTTTTTTCGTATGTCAACACTTTTCGTATCGCAAAATCGTTGACAAATCCATTTTTTTTGGTATGATAACGATAAGATCAATCATTTGTTCCATTATAAAAAAAACGGAGGTTTCTATGATCTATTTTGCCGATGCCACTGCATTTTGCACAGAGGATTCTCAATGGCAACCGTTGCTTTCGCAGTCGAGAAAAAGACGAATGCTCGCCGTCAAGCAGTCCGAAGATCAACAGCGATCATTAGCAGTGGAGCTTTTACTTTGTTTTGCCATAAAAAACGAATACCCCGCGATAAAACTTCCGGCAGCTTATCACTACGACAACAAAGGGAAACCGATTTCCGATATGGATGGTATTTATTTTAGCTTAAGCCATTCAGGACGATACGTTGCCTGCGCCATATCCCCCTACCCCATTGGAATTGATATTCAGTGGCAAAAAGAAACCTCTCAAAAGGTCATCGAAAAAGTGCTAACCAAAAATCAGATTGAGATGATTCGCTCAATGCCGCAAAAAAAGCAAGCTGACGCCTATTATGATTTTTGGTGCTTGAAAGAGGCGCTTTATAAAGTGACGAATGAAGGTTCTGTTCGACAACCCACCGAATTTGAATTCTCCAACCAGGGCGGCAGATTGGGAATCAGCAAAGGGGAACTGAATTTGCGCAACTATTCCACCGTACCGGGATACAGTTTAGGAGCATGCGTCCATGGTCCTCTCCCCCATTGTATTTTTGAAGTTTCAACAGAGAAAATCGAAGAGTTATTGTCAAACAACGAATGCTAACTCCCTATCGAGTTAGCATTCTTTTTTCTATCAATAATTATTGATTTAGATAGTCAGAAAGCGATGTGAGATCGAGCAACGAAAACGACTGCAAAATACGTGCTACCTGCCCGACAATAGTTTTGCAACCGCCGATTTGATTACTCTCAACATTTAATGGCATTACAGGATCGTGAACACTTAATCTAAGTAACAACCATCCATCACCATGTTCGCTATCAGCACAAATCCGTATCCCCTCACGGTTGTCCGGTGCAACCGAAAACCCCTCTGTATGGATAGCAAATTGCTCCAATGCCTTTAATACTGTTTCACCGTAATTACGAAAATCCTTATCCATAATGGTAAAGCGAAGTTCCTCCGCTTCCTCGGGCTCGGGCAAGCGAGCAAAAAGGTCGGAAAGAGTTTGCCCTTGTTCTTTCAACTGCGCCATTTTAACAATGATTCGCGTAATCAGATAGGCACCGTCATCTAAAAAGTAATTATCTTTAAAAGCAGCATGTCCACTCGTTTCAATCGCAAGAGGAGCAAACCTACCCTGCTCACATAAAGCCATCGCCTGATTGATCACATTGCGATAGCCGCGCTTATAGCGATAATGCTCACCTTGCAGCGTTTGCTCAATAAATTGCTTTAGGCCGTCAGACGTTACGGAGTCGGTAACCACAATACCGCCTTCATTTCCTTCTAATGCCAGCGCAGATGCCAAAGCAACCAAGCGATTTCGATTAATTTCTGCTCCATTTGCATCCACACAACCTGCACGATCCACGTCAGTATCAAAAATCACCCCTAAGTCAGCTCCGTTGGCAAGCACCGCGCTTTGAATTGAAGCCATTGCTACTTCGTCCTCGGGATTTGGAATGTGATTTGGGAACATCCCATCCGGTTCTAAAAATACGCTACCGCTTACATCAGCACCCAGAGGTGCTAAAACGCTGGTAGCATAAAAACCGCCGGCGCCGTTACCGGCGTCAACGACAATATGAAAGCCGTTCAGCGGTTGATCCTTCTCATCAACGCCAACACCGTCAGCAATCATTTTACGAAGATTCGCGGCGTATTCTGTCATATAACCGCAAATAATTACCTCGCCGCCTTCGCACAAGGGCGGAGTTTTATTATCTGCACAAAAAGATAAAATTTCAGAAATATCCGCACCTTGCAAGCCACCGTCAACCGCAAAAAACTTGAGACCATTCAGATGATACGGATGATGACTTGCAGTAATTTGGATGGTACCGTCCACAGGATGATCCACCGTGATCATAAACATAGACGGCGTAGATGCCAAACCGCAATTTAAAATTTTGCATCCGTAGCGCAAGGCACTGCGAAACACAGCACTTTGAATACGATTGGCAGAGATGCGACTATCGTGACCAACCGCAATTGTCAACTGAGAAACAGGCTTATTTTGCTTGTTAGACAGCCAGAGCAGAAAACCGGCTGTAATGGCTTCAACAACGGGATCTGTCAGCGTAACAGCGCCCTTGGGCGTTTCAACCGCAATACCGCGAACATCTGTTCCGCTTTTATACGACTGCCAAGTAATTTGTTCCATAGTGTAACCCTCTCAATTCATAAAAAGCACGTAACACAAGTTACGTGCTTTTTATCTTATTCAAAAACTTTTGTTGGATTGTTGCGTACCTGAGTTGCATTGGCAACCATATCAAATGAACAGGACTGATTTTGATAATGATTGCCCGCTTTGGTATCCATAACAACAACGGTGCTCAACACCTTTGTTTCACCTACTGCCAATACCTTGTCACTCACAAATGGTGTATCACGATTAAAGTCATCCATATCGGCCGCGTAGAGCAATTCTTCACCATCATAGATTTCAAAACGCAATACGTCTTGAAGATCACCTACAATGCCGTCTAAATAAATGCGATAGTAAACGTCAACCGTACTGTTATTGGTAATGGTAAAATCTTTTTTATTAGAGCGACCCGGTTCTAACGCAAAATCTTCTTCAGTGAAGATCGCAACGCCGCCGTTCAGGTCAATGTCTACCTTTGCTGTTTCAAATAAGTTATCCTCGACCGATAAAAAAGCAGAGACAAACGCATAGGTTGTAACAACAAACATAACAAACAGCAAGACGATTGCCGCAATGCTCAGCCAAACCTTTTTTTGTAACGAAGAATTATTCATCAGTTTCTGCCTCCTCTTCTTCGTTTTTACGACGAGTAAACAGCAGGATAAAGATCAATAACATAGCGCTGCCTGCAATAACAACCCAAAGAACGATTTGTGTTGAATCGCCGGTTTGGGGAGGAGGATCCAATCCCTCGCTGCCTTCGTCAATATACCACTGGAGGTCCGCCAACAAACGAGCCACCTGGTAATCATTGCCAACCGAGGTATCCATAGAAACCTCAACCTTATAAAAGGTATCGGTTACCTTATCCGAGTTGGCAGGCAAAACAGTACGAAATTCAATCTCGTGAATCTCGTTGAAGGTGCCTTCGCATAGCACAGCGCCGGTTTCAGCGTTAGTCACTACAACATCCAGCACGTCACCAAGATTTCTGGTTTGCTCGGTTACCACGCCACGGAACACTAAGGTGACGTCCTTACTATGGTGAGCACGGATGTCATAATAGCGTACTTCTTTATCGCCCGGCACCATATTGCGTACTTCAAAGCGACGATTATGCTCGGCATTGCCTTGATAAAACTCCAAAACGGGAGCGGTCGGTTGAACGGTAGACGAAACCCCCGCCAATTGCTGATTACCTGAAGTACCGTCGCCGTTTGAAGCATCCCCATCAACAGATGGAGTAATGTAATTGGGAACAGTAACTGTTGTTTCATCCCCTAACCATGAGGAAATAGCCGGCAGGACATACTTAACACCAACCAGCAACGAAAGGCTGATGGCTAACAAAACAGACAGCACAATAATAAGGATTTTAAGCACCGAGGATTTTTTATTTAGATTTTTTCCCATACGCTCAGTCCTTTACTAAAAAATCTATACACGAACACAACATAACTATCTATTTTGTATTTTAGCACACTCGTTGTGTAAAATCAAGGCGAATTATGATTTTTTTGAAAATTTATAATAGACCCATCAAGCGCAAGCTAACGGAAATCAAAAGAAGACTGGCCATAGAGCCAACCGAAGTCCATACCACATATTGGCGGGCAAGTTCACCGTCGTTGCCCATAGAGGTTGCCATAATGGCGCTGGAAACAGCCACAGGCGATCCAAACAAAGCGATCAATGCACCGTATTCCCCCGGTCCGCAGGTTAAAACACCCAAGTTGCAGCAGGCAATGGCCGCTGTGAGACCGATGATGGGAGCAATACCAATTCGAAAAACACTGCCCCATAGGATATAATTGAGCTTACTGCGCACTTGGCTAAAATCCAGCAGGCCGCCCATAATAATCAGCGCCAACGGTCCGGAGCTTTGATGAAGCCAAGTAATCGCCTTAAAAACAAAGGGCAATTGATTTTGGATGGTAAACACAGGTACACCACTAGCATCAGTAGGTAATAAACTGCGAATCAGTAAACAAAGCAAACCGCCAACAGCTGCAATGATCAGAGGGTTGGTTATAATGTCGCGTATGATCTTGCCAACAGAATGCTTCTTTTCACTACCGGAATAAACGGTTAACACAATGACCGCAAGCACGTTAAACAACGGAATAGTGAACGCTGACAAAATTGCCGCCATAGCCGCTCCTTGCGTACCGCCCAAAGCTTCGGCCAGCGGCAATCCTATAATAGCGAAGTTGGAACGAAATACACATTGAATAAACGGACCTTTAGCCAAGGGATCTTTTACAAAAAGCCTTGCAAACACAATACCAATGAAAAACAAAAACAGTATAACAGCAAGGCAAAAAACGACCAACGCCCAGTTGAAGTTATCAATTCCATTTACCTTATACACGTTATGGAATATGGTCATTGGCAACAACAGCTTAAAAACCAAAGAATTGCCGTTGTTTAGGAATTTATCAGATAAGAATCCTACACGGGCAAGAAAATACCCTAATGCCAGTAAAAGAAGGATCGGCACAACCGCATTAACAGCAAACATCAATACCCGAAACACACAAACACCTCGCAAGATAAAACATTTCCCGACACAAAGGTCGGGAAATGTAAGCACGCTTAAAACAGACCGGTAATGACACCGTTTTCATCCACATCGATTCGCTCGGCAGCAGGCACACGAGGAAGCCCCGGCATGGTCATGATATCACCGGTAAGCACAACAATAAATCCTGCACCCGCTGATATTTTCATATCCCGCACGGTAACGGTAAACCCTTCAGGAGCACCTAACTTCTTAGGATCATCCGAAAAGCTGTATTGCGTTTTTGCCATGCATACAGGACATTGACCGAATCCCATTGCAGCGAGTTTGTCCATCGATTTACGAGCAGCAGGAGTCAAAATCACATCGTCACCGCCATATACCTTTTGAACAATCGCGCGGATTTTATCTTCAATGGACAGATCAGCATCATAACTGAACGTGAAATCGGGCGTTTCTTCTTCGCAAAGACGAACCACTTCTTTTGCCAAGTCTTCCCCGCCCTTGCCACCTTCTGCCCAAACGTTGGAAAGAGCAACGTTAACACCAAGGGTCTTGCATTCATCCATAATGCATTGGATTTCGGCATCGGTATCGGTGGGGAAACGGTTAACCGCAACCACACAGGGCAAACCGTACACGTTTTTAATATTCGATACGTGGCGAAGCAGGTTGGGAATTCCTTTTTTGAGAGCATCCAAATCCTCAGTACCCAATTGGTCCTTGGCGAGTCCACCGTGCATTTTGAGAGCACGGACGGTAGCAACCACCACAACAGCATCGGGAGTCAGTCCTGCCATGCGGCATTTGATATCAAGGAACTTTTCGGCGCCTAAATCAGCACCGAAACCTGCCTCTGTAATGGCATAATCCCCCATTTTTAAAGCCATCTTGGTAGCGATGACCGAGTTACAACCGTGAGCAATATTGGCAAAAGGACCGCCGTGCACGAAAGCAGGGGTGCCTTCTAAAGTTTGCACCAAATTGGGTTTCAATGCATCTTTTAACAAGGCGGTCATAGCACCTTGAGCCTTTAACTGCCCGCAGGTAACGGGTTGATCATCAAAGGTATAACCAACAATGATGCGGGAAAGCCGTTCTTTTAAATCGGTCAGGGAGTTAGAAAGACAGAGAATGGCCATAATTTCGCTGGCGACGGTAATATCAAAACCGTCTTCACGAGGCACACCGTTGACCTTGCCGCCCAGACCGTCGGTTACGTAACGCAGTTGACGGTCGTTCATATCCACACAACGTTTCCAAGTAATGCGACGGGTATCAATCCCCAAAGCGTTCCCTTGATGAATGTGGTTATCAAGCATTGCGGCAAGCAGGTTATTGGCGGCGCCAATAGCATGGAAGTCGCCTGTAAAATGCAGGTTAATATCTTCCATCGGTACAACTTGCGCATAACCACCGCCTGCGGCACCGCCCTTGACCCCAAACACGGGGCCAAGAGAGGGTTCACGCAAAGCTACGGTAACGTCCTTGCCAATACGGCGCAAGCCATCTGCCAAACCAATGGTAGTAGTGGTTTTGCCTTCGCCGGCAGGAGTAGGAGTAATGGCGGTAACCAACACCAGTTTGCCGTTTTGGCGATCGCTTTCTAATAGGGACAAGTCAATTTTTGCTTTATATTTTCCATAATACTCCAACAAATCTTCATCCACATGAGCGGTTTTTGCAATTTCACGAATGTGCTGCATTTTGCATTGTTGAGCAATTTCAATATCGCTGAGATAAGCCATAGAGTACCTCTCCCCTCTTATTTTTTGAAATAGTTAACAGCCGATTCAAACAGTTTCATATCGTATTCACCGGGTACGTTGCGATACAGGTCTTTTGCATACCGCTCCGAGTGCCCCATTTTGCCCAATACACGACCATCGGGAGAAAGAATTCCTTCAATGGCAGACATGGAATTATTGGGATTATACCGCACGTCATTGGTGGCAAAACCGCTTTCATCCACGTATTGGGTAGCAATTTGACCATTGGCAGCCAATCGTGCAATCAACTCAGGATCAGCCAGGAAACGACCTTCACCGTGGGAGATGGGCACGTTGTAAATTTCGCCTACTTTGGTTGCCGACAGCCAAGGAGAGGCATTGGACGCAATGCGGGTAGCAACCATACGGGATTGGTGACGACCAATGGTATTAAAGGTCAAGGTGGGGCAATTTTCATCGGTATCAATGATCTTGCCATAAGGCACAAGACCCAATTTGATAAGGGCCTGGAAGCCGTTACAAATACCGCACATCAGACCGTCCCGTTTTTCCAGCAGATTGGTTACCTGCTCTTTAATGGCGGCATTGCGGAAGAATGCAGTAATGAATTTACCCGAACCGTCGGGTTCGTCACCACCCGAGAAACCGCCGGGAATAAACACCATTTGAGAATTGGCCAAACGAGCGGCAAAATCTTCTACACTACGGGCAATCCCGTCGGCAGACAAGTTGTTGATAACAAAGATTTCGGCATCAGCGCCTGCATCCAACATCACTTTGGCAGAGTCAAACTCGCAGTTGGTGCCGGGGAAAACGGGAATCAATACCTTAGGTTTGGCAACTTTAATAGCAGGAGCCACTTGTTTTTGACCTTCATAAGAGAAGGTTTCGGGCTTTTCTCCCACGGCAGGAATGTTACAGCTATATACCGATTCCAATTTGTTTTCATAAGCTTCCAACGTGCCACCCAAGCAAATGGAAGCATTACCTTTGGTGATCGTCTGTTGGTCGGTGGTTTTACCAATAGTAATGCCCACGTTCACGTCGTCGGTTACTTCTAACAGGAATCCACCGTATTGATAACCAAACACATCATCCATTGACAAGGCATCATCATAAGCAAAGCCGATCCAGTTACCAAAGCACATTTTCATCACCGCTTCGGCAATACCGCCCAGACCGGGAGTGTAAGCGGCAAACACTTTGCCCTGACGCATTAAATCGGTTACGGTATTATATACCGAAATCAAGGATTCGGTAACAGGCAGATGATTGGCATCATATTCAGGTTTCACAAACACAACCTTATGGCCTGCGGCTTTAAATTCAGGAGAAATAACTTCCGAAGTTTTACCTGTGGTAACAGCAAAGGAAACCAAGGTAGGCGGAACGTCTAACTGTTCAAAAGTACCACTCATGGAGTCCTTACCGCCGATAGCACCGATACCCAAATTCTTTTGGGCTTCAAACGCACCAAGCAAAGCGGCCAAAGGCTTGCCCCAACGGGCGGGATCTTTACCGGGACGTTCAAAATATTCTTGGAAAGTCAAGTACACATCATCAAAAGAAGCACCGGTAGCAATCATTTTAGAAACCGATTCCACAACCGCCAGATAAGCGCCGTGGTAAGGGCTCTTTTCGGTAATGAAAGGATTATAACCCCAAGCCATAAAAGAGCAATCATCGGTATGGGCTTGTTTCATATAAATTTTTTGCACCATAGCCTGAATGGGAGTCAGTTGATACTTGCCGCCGAAGGGCATCAATACCGTACCGGCCCCAATGGTGGAGTCAAACCGTTCGGAAAGCCCCCGTTTGGAACAGATATTCAAATCCTCTGCCAAAGCGGCATATTCTTTTACAAAATCGTCGCCAACCTGCTTTTTAAAGCAAGTGGGAGCGGCGGGTGCTACATCAATATGCTTTTCAGCACCGTTGGAATTTAAGAATTCACGGCTGATATTTACAATGGTGTTGCCTTTCCAACTCATCACCAATCTGGGTTCTTCGGTTACGGTAGCAACCACGGTGGCTTCCAAGTTTTCTTTTTGCGCTAAGGCAATAAAAGCATCCACGTCTTTGGGCTCAACCACAACGGCCATCCGTTCTTGGGATTCGCTAATGGCAAGTTCGGTACCGTCAAGACCTTCGTATTTTTTGGGTACAGCATCCAGATCAATGGTCAGACCGTCGGCAAGTTCCCCAATGGCAACCGAAACACCGCCTGCACCAAAGTCGTTACAACGCTTGATCATGCGGCTGGCGGCGGGATTACGGAACAGACGTTGGAGTTTGCGTTCTTCGGGTGCGTTACCCTTTTGCACTTCCGCACCGCAAGTGGTCAGCGATTCCAGCGTATGGGATTTGGACGAGCCCGTTGCACCGCCGCAACCATCGCGACCGGTACGACCGCCCAAAAGAATGATAATATCCCCTGCATCGGGACGTTCCCTACGAACGTTCTCGGCAGGAGCAGCGGCGATAACTGCACCGATTTCCATCCGCTTTGCGGCATAACCATCGTGATAAATTTCATCTACAATGCCGGTAGCAAGACCGATTTGGTTACCGTAAGAAGAATAGCCGGCGGCGGCAGTAGTAACGATTTTGCGTTGAGGCAATTTACCCGGCATGGTTTCGGCAATCGGCTTCAAGGGATCCGCCGCGCCGGTAACACGCATAGCACCGTATACGTAAGAACGTCCCGACAGCGGGTCACGAATGGCGCCGCCAATGCAGGTAGCCGCACCGCCGAAAGGTTCAATTTCAGTGGGATGGTTGTGGGTTTCGTTTTTAAACAGCAACAACCAAGGTTCTTTTTTACCGTCGGCTTCTACCTCAATTTTTACGGTACAAGCGTTAATTTCTTCCGATTCATCCAGCTTATCCAACTTGCCGATGGATTTGAGATATTTAGCGGCAAGAGTGCCGATATCCATCAGGTTGATGGGTTTGGTGCGACCCAATTCCTTACGGGTTTCAAGATAATCGTTATAAGCATTTTGAAGCAATTCATCTTCAAAAGTCACATTGTCAATGGTGGTAAGGAAAGTAGTATGACGGCAGTGGTCAGACCAATAGGTGTCGATCATGCGAATTTCGGTGATGGTAGGATCCCGTTGTTCACGAATGAAATATTGTTGGCAGAAAGCGATATCGTCATTATCCATAGCGAGACCGTATTGCTTAACAAAATCCGCTAAACCTGCGGCATCCAACTTGCAGAAACCATTCAGGGTTTCTACCGTGGTGGGCAGGTCATATTCCATTTGCAAGGTATCTACCATATCCAGTGAAGCTTCTCTGGATTCCACAGGGTTGATTACGTATTTTTTGATTTGAGCCACTTCATCGGCAGTCAAATCACCATAAAGCAGATATACCTTTGCCGTACGCACCAAAGGACGTTCACCGCGAGAGATAATTTGGATACATTGCGCGGCAGAGTCGGCACGTTGGTCGAACTGTCCCGGCAAATATTCCGTAGCAAAAGTTACCGAAGCATCGGTGGGGATGTCATCCGAGATCACATCCAACTGAGGTTCGGAGAACACGGTGGTTTTGGCGTACTCATACAATTCTTTATCAATGTTTTCTACGTCGTAACGATTGAAAAGACGCACTTTTTCAAGAGAAGAAATGCCTAAAAATGTTTTAACGTCTGAAAGCAGAGCGTTGGCTTCATGGGCAAGTTCTGCCTTTTTTTCAACATAAATGCGATATACCATAGGTTAATTCTCCTTTCCTGCATCTAATGCCCGTTTGCCAATATCGTGACGGTAATAAGCATTTTCAAAGTGAATCTTGGCTACCAAACCATAAGCCTTGGTAACTGCATCCGACAACACGTCGGCTTTCGCAACCGCGCCAAGCACACGACCACCGCCGGTGCACAGTTTACCGTCAATGATTTTAGCACCGGCAACATACACTTCCCCATCCAAATCAGCGGGAATGGTCATTTCAAAGCCGGTTTCATATTTACCGGGGTATCCGTTGGACGCCATAACCACACAGCAAGCTGAACCGTTAGAGAAACGAATGTCGGTGTCTTTCAGCGTACCGTTGGTGGTAGCCATCATAGCTTCTAACAAATCAGTTTCCATCAAAGGCAGAACGACTTGGGTTTCGGGGTCACCAAATCGGCAGTTGTATTCAATTACCTTGGGACCGTTGGGTGTTAACATCAAACCAAAATACAAGCAACCTTTAAAGGGACGCCCTTCAGCCTTCATGGCGTTAATGGTAGGCACAAAAATGGTTTCCATACACACCTTGGCAACGTCAGCAGTATAGTAAGGGTTAGGCGCAACCGTACCCATACCGCCGGTGTTCAGCCCGGTGTCGTTGTCCCCTGCCCGTTTGTGGTCCATGGAGGAGACCATAGGCACCACCGTTTCGCCGTCGGTAAAGGCAAGCACCGAAACTTCGGGGCCGGTTAAAAATTCTTCTACTACGATTTGGTTACCGCTTTCGCCGAAAACCTTGTCTTCCATCATGGAGTGAACGGCATTCAAAGCCTCGTCGCGGGTGGTGGCGATCACAACACCCTTGCCAAGCGCCAAACCGTCAGCCTTGATAACCGTGGGAATAGGAGCGGTTTGCAAGTAATCAGCCGCCTTGGCGGGATCATCAAACACCTCATAAGTAGCGGTAGGAATATTGTATTTCTTCATCAGGTTTTTAGAGAAAACCTTACTGCCTTCAATAATTGCCGCTTTGGCATCGGGACCAAAGCAAGGAATGCCAACGGCATTCAAAGCATCCACACATCCCAAAACCAAGGGATCATCGGGAGCAACGACGGCATAGTCAATGGCATTTTCTTTGGCAAAAGCCACGATTTTATCAATTTCTTTGGCACCGATATTTACACAAGTAGCGTCTGCCGCAATGCCGCCGTTGCCGGGCAAAGCAAAGATTTCTGTTACCGAAGAGTTTTGTTTTAATTTCTTGATAATGGCATGTTCACGGCCGCCACCGCCGACTACCATCAGTTTCATAAGTCCACCTCTGTAATAAGTAGTTATAATAAGCAGTTGTGGGCGGCGAAAAAAATCACTTTTTCGCCACCCGATGTTTCAATTATTCGTAAATGGGGAAGTTTTCACAAAGAGCCATAACTTCGGCACTGATGCGGTCTTTGGATTCTTCGTAATTGGCCGCAATTTCTTTCATCCAAGCGGCGATTTTCACCATTTCTGCCTCTTTAAAGCCACGGCTGGTCACCGCAGGAGTACCCACACGGATACCGCTGGTTACGAAGGGGCTTTGAGGATCGTTGGGAATGGTGTTTTTATTTACGGTGATGTGAACGCTGTCCAAACGGGCTTCCATTTCTTTACCGGTAATACCGAAGGGTTGCAGATCCAAAAGCATCAGATGGTTATCGGTACCGCCCGAAACCACACGGAAGCCTTGTTTGGTCAGTTCTTCGGACAGAACAGCCGCATTCTTCACGATTTGTTGTTGATATTCTTTGAATTCGGGTTTCAAAGCTTCGCCGAAAGCAACCGCTTTTGCGGCGATGATGTGCATCAAAGGACCGCCTTGAATACCGGGGAAAATGGCTTTGTCGATCTGTTTGGCAAATTGTTCTTTGCACAAGATAAGACCGCCGCGAGGGCCCCGCAAGGTCTTATGGGTGGTGGTAGTAACCACGTCGGCATAAGGCACAGGGCTGGGATGCAATCCTGCGGCAACCAAACCGGCAATGTGAGCCATATCTACCAGATAGTAAGCACCAACTTCGTCACAGATTTCACGGATTTTAGCAAAATCAATGGTACGGGAATAGGCGCTGGCACCTGCAATGATCATTTTCGGTTTGCATTCTTTGGCAATGCGAAGCATATCGTCATAATCCAACACTTCGGTATCGTCTGCCACACCGTAAGGAACGATGTTGAAATATTTACCAGAAATATTAACGGGAGAACCGTGAGACAAGTGACCACCATGGGCAAGATTGAGGCCCATTACGGTGTCGCCTTTTTCCAAAAGGCCGAAGAAAACAGCCAAGTTGGCACTGGCACCACTATGGGGTTGCACGTTAGCGTGGTCGGCACCGAACAATTTGCAAGCACGGTCGCGGGCGATGTTTTCTACGATGTCAACCTTTTCGCAACCACCGTAGTAGCGTTTGCCGGGATACCCTTCGGCATATTTGTTGGTCAGCACAGTACCTGCGGCAAGTAAAACCGCTTCAGACACAATATTTTCGGAAGCAATCAACTCAATGTTATGGCGTTGACGGGTCAATTCTTCATTGCAAGCAGAAGCAACCTCGGGGTCAAAGTTCATCAATTGATCAAAAAAACTCATTTTAATTCTCCTTATTCTTAGTGATGGAACAAACGCATGCCGGTAAAGGACATGATCATCTTATATTTATTACAGCAATCAATAACGATATCGTCACGGATGGAGCCGCCGGGTTCGGCAATGTAAGAAACACCGCTGCGTTTGGCACGTTCAATGTTATCGTCAAAGGGGAAGAAAGCGTCGGAACCCAATGCGACACCCGTAATGGTAGAGAGATAGGCCTTTTGCTCATCCATGGTAAAGGGCGCGGGTTGTTCGCTGAAGTATTTTTGCCAATTGCCATCGGCACAAACGTCTTCTTCGTTTTGGTTGATGTAACCGTCGATCACGTTGTCGCGGTCGGCACGACCCAAGGTGGGCAAGAAAGGAAGATTGAGCACTTTTTCGTGTTGACGCAAGTGCCAGGTATCGGCCTTTCCGCCTGCCAAACGGGTACAATGGATACGGGATTGTTGCCCTGCTCCTACCCCAATGGCTTGTCCGTCTACTGCGTAGCAAACCGAGTTGGATTGGGTATATTTCAAGGTGATCAATGCAACGATCAGGTCGCGAGCCGCTTCATCCGATAAGGCTTTGTTTTCGGTTACGATGTTGGAAAGCAATTCACGATCAATTTTAAAATTATTTCTGCCTTGTTCAAAGGTGATGCCGTAAACCTGTTTACGCTCGGTTTCTTCGGGAACGTAGTTGGGATCAATGGCAATTACATTATAATTCCCTTTACGCTTTGATTTCAAGATTTCCAAAGCTTCAGGCTCATAACCGGGGGCAATAACACCGTCAGAAATTTCACGTTGAATCAGTTTGGCGGTGGTAACGTCGCACACGTCCGAAAGGGCGATAAAGTCACCAAAGGAACACATACGGTCGGTACCACGAGCACGTGCATAAGCACAAGCCAAGGGAGATTCATCCAAGCCCTCGATATCGTCCACGAAGCAGGCTTTTTTCAAAGTATCAGAAAGAGGCAATCCAACTGCGGCAGAAGTGGGACTAACGTGCTTGAAAGAGGTAGCGGCGGGCATACCCAAGGCTTCTTTTAATTCTTTTACCAGTTGCCAAGCATTAAAAGCATCCAAAAAGTTAATGTAGCCGGGTCTGCCACACAAAATTTCAATGGGCAGTTCTCCGTTTTCCATAAAAATGCGGGAGGGTTTTTGGTTGGGATTACAACCATATTTCAGTTCTAATTCTTTCATCCTGATTGCTCCTTAATTGATTATTGGTAACGGTTGATCACACGACGGGTCACGCTACCGTCAGTAAGATCGGTATATTCTACAAACAAGGAGATTTTATTGTCCTCGTTCAGATTGGTCCAGATATCATTAGTCAGCTCGTCGATATCGTCGGGGATACTCACCCGTTCCGGTTCCCCTTGGAAGGTGGGAATGGGGTTACCGTCGGTCACGTAAGTGTGGATGAAATGTCCAACACCGTTGAGAGGGGCATAAGCAAAATGATAGCGGTTGCAAGCGGTTCCTTCGGCATCGGCACTTTTCAGAATGCTCATTTCGTAGGTAAAATCACCTTCATCAAAGGTAATCATACCGCTGATGCGAGGAGTAAAGTTGGGAGCATCCGGTTCAAAGGCACGACTTGTTAAAGCACAAGCAAAACTGCGACCTTGCTTAAGACCATTATAAATGGTATCGGTTTGGTCGCCATTGGTTACAATGCGATGATTTTCATAGCTACGAGCAGCAGCATAGATAATCAAGGAAGGGTCTTGCACCTTAGAAGGATCAAAAGGACGGGTAAACAGCGTACCGTCTTCTTCTAAAGCAAATACCCGATTGCGGCTGTTTTCGCTCCGACCCATAATAAAATAAGCAGAAACTGCATAGTTGCCGTTTTGGGATTTTCCCATTACCACACCGCGACCAACGTAAGGGTTACCTGCGATGCGTTCGCCCATTGTTTTAACTTCGTAAATATTCATAACTTTACTCCTTTATCAGTGATGCCGAGACCATCTCGGTAGCCTTAGGCAGCAGCAGCCATTCGGCTTGCTCCATGACCCGTTTTTGCAAGATTTCGGGGGTATCGTTTTCTTCGATTGCGACGGCTTTTTGCAAAATGATTTTACCGCCGTCGGGAATTTCATTGACAAAATGAACCGTAGCCCCTGTTACTTTTACACCGTATTCCAATGCGGCCTCGTGGACACGAAGTCCATAAAAACCTTGACCGCAGAAGGAAGGAATCAACGAGGGGTGCACATTTAATATGCGGTTTTCATAAGCCTTGATGAATGATTCGCTTAAAATGCTCATAAAACCTGCCAATACGATTAAATCAATATCATATTGTTTTAAATAGGCAAGCAGTTGCGATTCAAAGGCTTCTTGACTTCCCAAATCTTTTTTAGAAACCACCAAGCCGTCAATGCCTGCCTTCTTGGCACGTTCTAACGCATAGGCATCTGCCTTGCTGGAAAGCACCAAGCTGATCTCACCACTGTGGATGATCCCGCTTGCTTGCGCATCGATCAATGCCTGCAGATTGGTGCCGCCGCCGGAGACCAGCACGGCGATTCTCGCTTTTTTTAGCATATGGTCACCTTTTCGTCGCCTTCAACAATGGTGCCCATTACATAGGCTTCTTCCCCTGCTTCTTTCAAAACAGCAATGGCTTTTTCGGCTTCTGCAGCAGGAACAACCACACACATACCAACACCCATGTTAAAGGTGTTGAACATATCCCGTTCGGGAATGTTGCCGGTTTTGGCGATCAAATCAAAGATAGGCAGAATTTTAAGGGAAGATCGGTCAATCTTAACACCCATACCTTCGGGCAAACTACGGGGAATGTTTTCATAAAAACCGCCGCCGGTAATGTGAGAAATCGCACGCACGGTGCATTGCTCCAACAGAGCCAAGATGGGTTTCACGTAAATTTTGGTGGGAGTGAGCAAGGTTTCGGCTACACTTTTGCCGCCTAATTCTGCCACGGGTGCAGACAAATCCTTTTCCCCTACACCAAACACTTTACGAACCAAGGAAAAACCATTGGAGTGAACACCGCTGGAAGGCAGAGCAATCATAACGTCCCCTGCTTGCATGGATTTGGGATTGAGGATTTTTTTCTTATCCACAACACCAACAGCAAAACCGGCAAGGTCATATTCGTCAATGGGATAAAAACCGGGCATTTCAGCAGTTTCGCCACCAATTAAAGCGGCGCCGCTTTGTACGCAACCGTCGGCAATACCCGAAACGATAGAAGCAATTTTTTCGGGAACATTCTTACCGCAAGCGATATAATCCAAGAAGAACAAAGGCTTAGCGCCACAACAGATAATATCGTTCACACACATGGCAACACAGTCAATACCAACCGTGTCGTGTTTGTCTTGAATAAAAGCCAATTTCAGTTTGGTACCAACCCCATCGGTACCGCTGACCAAAACGGGTTTTTCCATACCTTCCACGTCTAATTCAAACAAACCGCCAAAACCGCCTACATCGGAGCAAACGCCTGCGGTCATGGTACGGGCCACGTGGGCTTTCATCAGTTCAACTGCTTTGTAGCCTGCGGTAATGTCTACCCCTGCGGCTGCATAACTTTCGCTAAAACTATTCATTTTTTTGTTTCTCCTTTTTCAGACAGTTTTTGTTCAAAACGGTTTTTATAAATCTTTGTGGGAACATCGGTAGGATATTTTCCATCGAAGCAAGCACAGCAGAATCCGTCACATTTTCGACCAACGGCAATCTTCTTAGCATCTTCCAGTTCCAAATAGCCCAAAGAATCCACCCCGATAATGGCTTCGATTTCTTCTACTGTATGCTTACAAGCAATCAGTTTATCTTGGGAATCAATATCGGTGCCGTAGTAGCAAGGATATAAGAAAGGCGGCGCAGACACCCGCATATGCACTTCTTTCGCACCAGCTTCCCGCAACAGTTTTACGATGCGTTCGCAGGTGGTGCCACGAACAATGGAGTCGTCAACAAGCACGACCCGTTTATCTTTTACCACCGAAGAGATGGGGTTCAGTTTAATGCGAACTTTATCTTCGCGGGTGGATTGACCGGGTGCGATAAAGGTTCGACCGATATACTTGTTTTTAAGGAATCCGATGGCATAAGGAATGCCGGATTCTCGAGAATAACCAATAGCGGCATCCAAACCCGAATCGGGAACACCTACTACAATGTCGGCTTCTACGGGATGTTCTTTGGCAAGATATTCCCCTGCTTTGGCTCTCGCCTCGTGCACCGAGCTGCCTTCAATCACCGAGTCGGGGCGAGCAAAGTAAATATATTCAAACACACATAAAGAGGGATCACACTTTTTGCAATGGGTCGTAATGGATTGAATCCCGTTTTTGCGGCTGAGCACCAAAATTTCACCCGGCTCTAATTCACGAATCAAAGTTGCGCCAACAGCATCCAAAGCACAGCTTTCGGAAGCCACAATGTAGTCACCGGCTTCATTTTGACCGTAGCACAAAGGATGAAAACCATTGGGGTCACGAGCGGCAATCAGTTTGGTAGGCGACATTACAACCAAGGAGTATGCACCTTTAATGTAATTCATGGCTTGTTCTACTGCCACCTCAATAGAAGGAGCGGACAAGCGTTCGCGGGTAATGATATAGGAAATTACTTCAACGTCGCTGTTCATATGGAAAATAGCACCCTGCATTTCCAAATCCGAGCGAAGCTCAAAGGAGTTGATGAGACAACCGTTATAGGCCACCGCCATTCTCCCTTTGATATGGTTAACCACCATAGGCTGTGCGTTGACACGGCCTTTGGTGTCAGCTGTACCATAGCGAACATGACCCAATGCCATATCCCCTTCGCCCAGACGATGCAACACGTCTTTGGTGAACACATCATCGACCAAGCCGTCATCCCGATGATCGTGTAAAACACCGTCATCGTTCACTACAATACCGCAGCTTTCCTGACCGCGGTGTTGCAAGGCATATAAGCCGTAATAGGTAGTGGATGCAACGTCACGTGTCTCGGTGGCAAATACACCGAATACACCACAGTCCTCATGAAGTTTACTCATAAAAATTCGGGCCTCCCAAATAAATTCAAAAATATAATCAATTATGCATTAAATTGTTCTGCCACACGGCGATCTTTTTCTAACACAGCAGATTTATCAGCAACACGTTTGGCGTCTAATTTTGCTGCCAACGTTTCATCGGTAATGGCAAGCATTTCAATGCACAGCAAAGCAGCATTGGCAGCGCCGTTCATAGCAACGGTAGCAACCGGAATACCGCTGGGCATTTGCACGGTAGAAAGCAAAGCATCCAATCCGCCAAGACCACCGGAAACAACGGGAATGCCAACAACAGGCAAGGTAGTATTGGCGGCAATTGCACCCGCCAGATGTGCCGCCATACCTGCGGCGGCAATGATGGCGCCAAATCCGTTTTTGCGGGCATTTTCGCTGAACACCTTGGCTTCTTCAGGGGTGCGGTGAGCGGAATATACGTGTACCTCATACGGTACTTCAAATTGTTTTAATACGGCAATCGCCTTTTCAACTACAGGCAGATCACTGTCACTGCCCATCATAATTGCAATCTTTTTCATGAATACTCCTCCTATCAATCATACAAAAAGGGCGCACTTACACAACGGTATGGTAAGTGCGCCCAGACGGTCGGCTGTAACCATTTTCTGCTCCTTTGCGGTGCTCCGCTCAATATCCGTCAGTTACAGAAAACGAAGATGCACAAACGATGGAATATGTGGTAGTTCCAAGGGCACATCTTAAATTTTAACTACGATAGATAGTATACCATAATTGGCAGGACAATGTCAAGAAAAGTCGGGGACATTTTTCAACAAAGAAGTTGGAATTTTCGCCCCTCATTTTGGTATGGATGATGGTTTCTATCACAGTTTGTTTACATAACGTCGAAAACGCACCAAGTCAATGAAAAACGCCCCGAATGATTGCTTAATTCGGGGCGCAAGATTATTGGGTTTTGGTATCGCAATAAATACAACGATAGATGCGATTGTCCCGATCGGTTAAACGGAACACGTGAGGCAACTCTTGCTCGGTGGTAGTGATGCAACGGGGGTTTTTGCAGAACAAAACGTTTTCTAATTTTTCAGGCAGGTGAACACGGCGTTTTTCCACCAATTCTTCGTTACGAATAATATCGATGGTAACACCGGGGTCCACGTAGCCCAAAATATCCATATTCACGTCAATGTCGGCATCAATTTTAATGATATCCTTTTTGCCCATTTTGCGGCTGTTTACGTTTTTGATAATCGCAACCGAGCAATCCAGATTATCCAATTTCAGCAATTTATAAATCTGCATGCCTTTGCCGGCGGTGATATGGTCTAACACAATACCGTTTTGAATGGAATCGATTTTCATACTTCTACCTCCAGCAATTTCAAGATCAAAGACATGCGCATAATTTTGCCGTTAAACACCTGTTTGAAATAACAAGCGCGGGGGTCATTGTCGATGGCCACCGAAATTTCGTTTACACGAGGCAAGGGATGAAGCACACTGCAATCTGCTTTGGCTAATTTCATCTTATCAGGTGTAAGAATGTAGCTATCCTTCAAGCGAACGTAATCCTCTTCGTTGAAGAAGCGTTCCCGTTGTACACGGGTCATATACAGAATATCCAATTCAGGCAAAACTGCCTCAAAATCGGTGGTTTGCACGTATTCCAGATTATTCTTTTGAATGATATCTTTTTTGATGTAACTGGGCAATTTCAGTTCGTCGGGAGAAATCAATACAAACTTAATGCCGGTATAGCGAGAAAGAGCGGTAATCAACGAGTGCACGGTGCGACCAAATTTCAAGTCACCGCAAAAACCGACGGTCAGGTTGTTAAGACGCCCTTTTTCCCGATAAATGGTGAGCAAGTCAGCCAACGTTTGGGTGGGATGGTTGTGACCGCCGTCCCCTGCGTTAATGACCGGAATGCTGGCATTGATCGAAGCAACGTAAGGCGCACCTTCTTTGGGATGGCGCATAGCAATCACATCAGCATAGCAAGAAACGGTTTTGGCGGTATCAGCGACGCTCTCCCCTTTTGTGGCAGAGCTGGAGCCGGCCGAAGCCATGCTGATGACGTTGCCGCCCAACTCATACATTGCCGCTTCAAAACTCAAGCGAGTACGGGTAGAAGGCTCAAAAAACAAGGTGGCCAATTTTTTACCGTCACAAGCGTGGGCGTATTTTTTAGGATTGGCAATGATATCTTCGGCCCGTTGTAACAATTCGTCTATTTCTTCAATAGACAGTTCTGCGATGTCGATCAAACTTCTCATTTATTTTGCCCCTCCAATCCAGCTCTCATCAGAAGGATTGTTTCGGAAAGCAATCAAACGGGCAACATCTTCGGGCTGAATATAGTTTTCGTCAGCCGCTACCCGAGCGATGCAATCGAAGTTGGTCAAGCTGATATTTTTCACTCCTGCGGCGGCGAGACGATCAATTCCTTTTTGCATACCGTAAGTGAAAATAGAAACAATGCCCAACACTTCGGCACCTGCTTCACGCAGAGCGTCAACCGCTTCCAGAACGCTACCGCCGGTGGAGATCAGATCTTCAACTACAACCACTTTTTGACCTGCTTCTAATTTACCTTCAATACGATTTTGACGGCCGTGGTCTTTGGCGCTACCACGCACGTAACCCATAGGCAGACCCAAAAAATGGGCGGCAATGGCGGCATGGGCGATACCTGCCGTAGCAGTACCCATCAGCACTTCGGTTTCAGGAAAATTTTCTTTAATCAGTTCCGCCAAACCTTGCTCTACGTGTTGACGCACCTTGGGTGCAGTCAAAATCAAGCGGTTGTCGCAGTAAACGGGGCTTTTAATGCCCGAAGCCCAAGTAAAGGGCTCATCGGGACGGAAAAACACCGCACTGATAGACAATAAATCTTTTGCAATTTGTTGTTCTCTCATAATCATCTATCTCCTTATTCTTAATCGACAAACTCTTTTACACACCGCTCGTAGGCAGCCAAAGGATCTTCTGCTGCGGTGATAGGACGACCGACAACAATGTAGTCGGAGCCGATTTCTTTGGCTTTTTCGGGGGTGGTAACCCGCACTTGGTCACCTACGTCACCGTCAGCGAAACGAACACCGGGGGTAACGGTGAAAAATTCAGCTCCGCAACGCTCGTGGACTTTGCCTGCTTCCAAGGGAGAGCAAACTACACCGTCTAACCCTGCGATTTTGGCATTGTTGGCATAGTGAAGCACAACCTCATCAATAGGTTCTTTAATCAGCAGATCGTTTTCCATCCGTTCTTGGCTGGTAGAAGTCAATTGAGTAACCGCAATGAGCAAAGGACGAGTTCCGTCGGGACGGGTGAGACCTTCCAACGCAGCTTTCATCATATCAATGGTGCCTGCGGCGTGCAGATTAACCATATCCGCACCAAGACCGGACAACACAGCCATAGATTTGCGAACGGTGTTGGGAATGTCGTGCAATTTCAAATCCAAAAATACTTTGTGACCCCGTTCCTTCAAGTTGGTAACAATAGAAGGGCCTGCGGCATAAAACAATTCCATCCCGATTTTTACAAAAGGACGCTTGTCGCCGAATTGTTCTAAGAATGCATAGGTTTGTTCTGCGCCTGCAAAGTCACAGGCAATAATTACGTCTTTTCCCATTAGTGGGCACCTCCGATAATATCATTCAAATCGTTGATTCCATACTGTTCCATTACCCGCGGCAGATCGACAATAATATCCCGACAAGCACAAGGATTCACAAGATTGGCCGCGCCAACCTGAACTGCGGTCGCCCCCGCCAACATCATTTCAATTACGTCTTTTGCAGTAGAAACACCGCCCATGCCAACCACGGGAATGTTAACTGCTTGGGACACCTGATACACCATTCGCACCGCCACGGGGAAAATGGCGCTACCCGAAAAGCCACCCATTTTGTTGGCGATAACAGGCTTTTTGGTTTTAAGATCAATTCGCATACCAAGCAAGGTGTTAATCAGACTAATCCCATCTGCCCCTGCCTCTTCGCAAGCCTTGGCGATTGCTACAATGTCGGTCACGTTGGGCGACAGTTTAATAATCACCGGCTTGGTGGTAACCTCTTTTACCGCTTTGGTGACGATTGCAGCCTGTTCAGGGTCAGTACCAAAACTCATGCCGCCGCCGTGTACGTTGGGGCAAGAACTGTTTACTTCCAACCAACCTACTTGATCTTGGGCATCGATCAAACGGCAGGTTTCGGCATAGGCATCCACCGAAAAACCGCTCACGTTAGCCATAACAGGCTTATGGAAACATTTGGCAAGTTTGGGAAGTTCTTCGCTGATTACCTTTTCCACACCGGGATTTTGCAGACCCACTGCATTGATCATGCCTGCGGTACACTCCGCAATACGGGGCGTGGGATTGCCAAAACGAGGTTCGAGAGTTGTTCCTTTAAAAGAAAAAGTGCCGAGACAGTTGATGTCATACAATTCGGCAAATTCATAGCCGAAGCCGAAGGTACCGCTGGCGGGAATGACGGGGTTATCTAACTCAATACCGCACAAATTCACTTTTGTATTTACCATATGATCTCCTCCCGTTCCAATACAGGGCCTTCTCGGCAAATGCGTTTATTACCGTATTTGGTCTTGCATGAGCAGCCCATGCAAGCGCCGAAACCGCAACCCATCCGTTCTTCAAAACTATATTGACCACCGGTCACAGCGGTGGCTTCAATCGCTTTGAACATGGGCATAGGACCGCAAGTATAAAAGTAAGAATAGGTTAAATTCTTTAAGACATCGGTTACAAATCCCTTGGTGCCATAGCTACCGTCGGCAGTCGCCACATAAACCGTAGCACCTAAGGCTTTAAATTCATCTTCATAAAAGATTTCCTCTTTGGTATTAAACCCAAGAATCACTTGTACATTTTTGCCTTCTTGCAGCAGTTTTTTGCACAAGTTATACATAGGCGGAACACCAACGCCGCCACCGATCAACACAGGCGCGTCGCCGCTTTTAGAAGTGTCAAATCCGTTACCAAGACCAACCAGCACATCCAAAGTTTGCCCTGCGGTCATTTGGGCCATTTGTTCGGTACCTTCCCCTACCACTTTATACAACAAGGTGATGGTGGTATCATCATAGTCGCACACCGAAATGGGTCGACGCAGGAACTTTCCTTCCAACTGAATATTCACAAACTGACCGGGGGCTGTCAAGGCAGAAGTATCCCCTTCCAGCACCATTTTGTATACCAATTCGGTCAGCGCAACGTTTTCTTTGATGGTATATAACGCTTGAATCATGCTTTTATTCCTTCCATTTAAAATCGGGGTGTTCATAAGCGATTTTGCCGTCGCACACCGTCAGCAAGCATTTGCCCTGTACCTTCCATCCTGCAAAAGGCGTGCTTCTGCCTTTGGACAAAAAGGCTTCGGGATTAACCGTATATTCTCTGTTCAAATCATATACACAGAAATCTTTTTCAGCGTTAAGCGGCAAACCAAACCGTTTGCGGGGAGCGTACACCATCAGGTCAAGAAGCTTGTCCAAGGTGATAACTCCCGTTTTCACCAAGTAGGTATACAAAACAGGAAATGCGGTTTCAATCCCTACCACGCCCATCATACTGTCTTTGAGTCCTTTGGCCTTTTCTTCGGCACTATGGGGCGCATGGTCGGTGGCGATCATATCAATGGTCCCGTCCTGAATCCCCTCAATCAATGCCAAACGATCGGCTTCACTACGCAAAGGCGGATTCATTTTAAAACGGGCATCTTCTTCAAGATCTCGATCACTCATTACAAGGTAATGAGGAGCGGTCTCACAGGTGATATTCACTCCCGCCGCTTTTGCTTTGCGGATCAGTTCTACACTCTCTTTGGTAGAAACGTGGCACACGTGATAAGCACAACCGCTTTGTTTAATCAGTTCAATATCCCGTGCGATGGGACCCCACTCGCTTTCGCTCACAATACCTTTATGTCCGTGTTTAGCAGCATACTCACCTGCATGGATATAACCACCATTGAGCAGACTGTTATCTTCACAATGGGCGGCAATGACTTTGCCAAGAGCGGCAGACTGTTTCATGGCATTGAGCATCATTTCCTCGCACTGCACACCGCGTCCGTCATCGGAAAAAGCAACAGCATTTTGTGCCATTCCGTTTAAATCGGCAAGGGTCTCCCCTTTTTCTTCTACCGTAATGGCTCCGTATGGGTGCACCCGAATGACAGCATCCTTACGAATGATATCCAGTTGTTTTTGCAAATGCTCCACACTGTCAGGCACAGGTTTCAGATTCGGCATAGAGCAAACATCAGTATAGCCCCCGGCGGCACAAGCGGCCGTTCCCGTGGCAATGGTTTCTTTATAAGAAAAACCCGGTTCTCGCAAATGTACGTGTACATCTGCAAAACCGGGAAAAACAACATATTCAAAAGAATTATCGGCAACAACGCCATCAATAAGACGGCAAGTAATCAATCCATCTTCGGTTTTATGAAGCATAGCATTTTTCAATCGGAGTTGCATGATAATTCCTTTCTTTTCAACAAACATTCTCAAATTGTTACCAGGAAAAATTGTATCACACCCATCTTTTAATGTCAACCCTTAAACCGAAAAACCGACAAAATTATTCTCTTATAATAATTGCTGTTCGTTAATGATCAGTTTAAACTCCAAACCCAGGGTTTCAGCCGCCTTGCGGCACAAAATCATCCGTTCCAAAAAGATCTCAAAATATTCCATTACCGTACTGTAATGCACGTCAACGTCAAGCTTCAGTTTCACCAGAGTATGGGATGTATTGATTTTTAACACAGAAGAACGAACTGAATAATTCACCCGATCGTGAATATCAAAATCGGACAAATCACCGTTGCGGACTCTGCTACGTCTCACATCGGATTTATCCGCCAAAATCAAAGCCGCCGCAATGGGATTAACAGGTACGCCAGTACCTTCATCATGATTGCCAATAGCAGTCACTACGGTAGCTAATTCATCCGCAGGCATACCCAGTCCGTCTAATATGCGGAATGCCATAACCGCCCCACTTTGGGAGTGTTCAATTCGGTTCACAAGGTTTCCGATATCGTGTAAATATGCTGCGATTTTTACCAATTCCACCTCTCGCGGTGAATAACCGAGGGTCTGCAAAATATAACCTGCAACCTCTGCTACACGGGTCACGTGAGCAAAACTATGTTCGGTATATCCCAGCGCAATCAATGATTCGTCCGCACGGCGAATATACGTATTGACCGCATCATTCTTTTTCAGATCCTCAAAGCACAGCATATTAACCACTCACCTTTCGTTAGTATTGTACCACAAGTGGAATCATTCATCAAGCAACAAATATTGAAATTTGCGCTTGACATTCTTTAAAAACGTGCTACAATACATTTGAACATTTGCTCAAATGAAAGGATGATGAGTTGTGACCAAAGCAACACCGGTCTGCGATTATATGCACGCACATCAAGAAATCATTGACAAGGTAGAAACCGCCATGCCACAAGACGAGATATTATACGATCTGGCAGAACTGTTTAAAGTATTCGGCGACACAACACGAATTCGTATTCTGTATGTATTATCGGAAGCTGAAATGTGTGTATGTGACATCGCACAGCTGTTAAATATGACCACCTCGGCTATTTCCCATCAATTGCGAGTCTTAAAGCAAGCGGGACTTGTGAAATATCGCCGAGAAGGCAAAACAATTTTCTATTCTCTGTCTGATGACCACGTGAAAACTATCATCAACCAAGGAATGGAACACGTAGAAGAATAGGAGAAAATATTATGACCAAACAATTTAAAATGATTGATTTAGATTGCGCCAACTGTGCCGCCAAAATGGAAGACGGAATCCGCAAGATTGATGGAGTTAAAGCGGCAAGCATTAGTTTTATTATGCAAAAACTCACCATTACCGCTCCTGACGATCAGATGGATATCATTTTAAAGCAAGCCGCCAAAGTATGCCGAAAAATCGAGCCGGACTGCAGAATTGAGCCAATCCAATGAACAGACGAGCAAAAAAAGACCTGATAAGAATCCTCATTTCTGCCATTTTGCTGATGCTTGCCATCTTATCACCCGTAAATGGATGGTTTCGATCAACTGCGTTTTTACTGCCATATTTGTTAGTAGGCTACGACATTCTTTGGAAAGCCGTACGCAACATACTGCACGGTCACGTTTTTGACGAAAACTTTTTAATGGTTATTGCAACGGTGGGTGCATTTGCCATCGATGAATATCCCGAAGCGGTATTTGTTATGCTGTTTTATCAGGTCGGAGAATGGTTTCAGCGATTGGCGGTGGGCAAAAGTCGTCGGTCAATTGCATCGTTGATGGATATTCGTCCCGACTATGCCAATCTGCTTCGTGACGGCGCATTGTGTAAGGTCTCGCCGGAAGAGGTGGCTATCGGAGATTTGATCTGTGTCAATCCGGGTGAGAAAATCCCGTTGGATGGTGTCATTACAGATGGCTCGTCTTCCCTATCCACCTCCGCGCTTACCGGAGAATCTCTTCCTTGTGACGTTAGCATTGGGGACGAGGTAGCAAGCGGCAGTGTAAATATCAGCGGTGTGCTGACCGTACGCGTCAGCCGCCCCTTCACCGAATCCACGGTAGTAAAAATTTTAGAGTTGGTGGAATCCGCTACCGAGAACAAAGCGAAATCCGAGCAATTTATTTCTAAATTCGCCCGATACTACACCCCTGTTGTGGTTCTGAGTGCGGCTGTTTTGGCAATTGTACCGCCGTTATTTTTTAACGGTGATTGGGCCGAGTGGCTACATCGGGCTCTGATCT
This sequence comes from Clostridia bacterium, assembly GCA_017439545.1. Lineage (GTDB taxonomy): Bacteria > Bacillota > Clostridia > Oscillospirales > Acutalibacteraceae > UMGS1484. The sequence goes on from JAFSIW010000051.1 coordinate 56,496, forward strand.
TTTTGGTGGTTTCCTGCCCTTGTGCCTTGGTCATCTCGGTTCCTCTGACCTTCTTCGGCGGAATCGGCGGCGCTTCTAAAAAGGGAATCCTTATTAAAGGCGCCAACCACTTAGAAACTCTTGCCAAAGCCAATACCGTTGTATTCGATAAAACAGGAACGTTAACAAAGGGTGAATTCTCCATTGTCAGCATTGATTCCCCTGTGCTCCCTGCGCAAGAGCTTTTGTCTCTCGCAGCCGCGGTCGAGCAATTCTCCTCTCATCCCATTGCCAAGGCGATATGTAATTCTGCCGCCATCGTACCTGCAAGAGATAAGGTTACTCACGTAGAAGAGGTGGCCGGTCACGGAATCAAAGGCGCGGTGGATCATCAGGTCATCTGCGTTGGAAACCGCAAACTGATGCAAAGTTGCGGTTTTCAACCGCAAGAAGCCAATCGGTCCACAACACAAATACATCTGTGCGACGACCGTCAATATTTGGGCGTTATACATTTATCTGACACCGTAAAAGAAGGAGTTAACGATACCGTAAGCACCCTGCGCGGGTTGGGCATATCTCAAATTGTTATGTTGACAGGAGATCGGCAAGAAATTGCTTCCCAAGTTGCCGAGGAGTTACAGTTAGACGCCTATCACGCCCAACTTCTCCCCGCTGACAAGGTAGCGTATATGACAGAACTCACCAAGTCAAAAAAAAGGAATACCGTTGTTTTTGTAGGTGACGGGATGAACGATGCACCCGTTCTGGCACGGTCAGACGTTGGTATTGCCATGGGCGGAATCGGATCTGATGCTGCTATTGAAGCCGCTGACGTTGTGCTGATGGATGATGATCTCTGCAAAGTCCCCCAAGCCATCGGTCGATCTCGTCGCACTTTAAGGATCGTGCGACAAAACATAGCATTTGCGCTGGGGGTTAAATTGTTGGTCATGATGTTAGCCGCCTTTGGTCACGCCTTTATGTGGCAAGCGGTATTTGCCGACGTAGGGGTTTCGGTCATTGCCATTTTTAATGCAATGCGGGCACTCAAATAAAAAAACGGGAACGAAGCTTCGTTCCCGTTTTCAATTTATCCCCAAACGCCAAGATAACCCAATCCGATTCCCACTACCGCAGAAATGCAAATAATAATGATTGGATGAATTTTTTTAAATCCCATTACGGCAGATGCCGCACACAGCACAGCAGAGCACCAAAATGCCGCGGTCTTAAGAGGAGCCAAGCTAAAACCTTGAGCAAAGAACACCGATTGCCCGATCGTCAGCACCGCCGCACCGATCAAACCAACCGTGACAGGACGCAAACCTGTCATACATCCTTTGACTACACGGCTGTTTTTAAAGGCAAGATAGCATTTGGCAATGATCAGAATAATGATCAACGAAGGAAGCACTACGCCGAAGGTTGCGCACAATGAACCTAAAAAAGAGCCGAGCCAATCAGGCACTGCTGTAAACTGACCGCCCATTTCCGATCCGATATAGGTTGCAATGTTCACCGCAAAGGGACCTGGGGTGCTCTCGCTCACCGCCACAAAATTGACCAGTTGCTCAGTGGTCATCCATCCGTGGGCGGCAACTTCCTTTTCAATCAACGGAAGCATCGCATAGCCGCCACCGAAAGTAAAAGCGCCAATCTTAAAGAAGCTCAAAAACAAATCCAAAAATATCATGCCTTTTCCTCCTTTCGTAGCGAAAGAAGGTACGTAATCAATCCGATTACGCCGGCACCGATAATAATAAATATCACGTTAATATTGGTAAATACAGATAAAACAAAGGCAGCGGCAGCAATCAAATAAGAGATCGCGCCCTTAGGACATTGTTTATACATGGAAACAAATGCTTTTAAAATCAACGCCAGAACTCCGGCACGAATTCCTGCAAAGGCGTATCGCACTACCGCAAACTCCATAAATTGCCGAAGAAAAAACGAAATAAGCAGAATAATAACAAAAGATGGCAAAACCACCCCGAAGGTAGCCGCCAAAGAGCCAATCACCCCTGCCGCCTGATACCCGATGAAGGTGGCCGAGTTAATGGCAATCGGGCCGGGAGTGGATTCGGCAATGGCTACGATATCTAAAATATCCGATTCGTCAATCATATGGTGGGTTTCTACCGTCTCATGTTGAATCAGCGGAATCATAGCATAACCGCCGCCAAAGGTAAAGGCGCCGATTTTAAAGAAAATAACAAACAGACGCCAGGCGACTGTTAAACGTTCTTTCAGTTTCATAACAGTTCCTTTCAGCAATATGTCGTGGGAGACGATTGATATAACAAAGTAACAGGGCAAGATAGTTCTCTGTTCAGATAGTCGCACAAAGGACGCAACACAACCTGTTCGGTTTCAAAGTGGCCTGCGTCTACCAGCATAAAATCCGCTTCTGCCGCCATTAAAAATTGATGATGTTTTACTTCGGCAGTCACCAAGGCATCCGCTTTTGCAAGCATCGCAGGCTCTAAAAAGTCAGCGCCTGCACCGCCGCATACCACGACCTTGTGAATCATACGACTTGCCGACACGTATTTTGCCCGCGTGTTCAATTGTTCACCCACCAATTTAGCAAAAGCGTCCGCAGTCATGGGGACTGACAACATACCAACACGACCCATGGCGGGTGTAGACTCGTCGGGCAGACAGATCGGCTCTATATCACACAAACCCAACTGCTGAGCCAAACAATCGTTTACTCCGCCCCGGGCGGCATCCAAGTTGGTGTGTGCTGAAATCACGGCAATTGAATGTTGAATCGCCCGATACACCACACTCTCGGTAGGAATGGCCTTCAACCCCGAAAAGATAATAGGATGATGGCTGACGATGCAATCAACGCCTTGTTCGATCGCCTGATTGAGCACATCCAAAGTCACGTCAAGAGCCACACCGACCTTGGTCACCTTTTGGCAGGCAGAGCCGATGAGAATGCCTGCGTTATCAAATCCCATTTGGGTGTGAAACGGTGCAAGCGTATTTAAAGTCTCGAACACTTGATTCACGTTCATTGTATCCCTCCGTTCAAAACTTGCGAAAGATCGTTATATAATGCGGTCAATCGGACGGATTCGGTTTCGTTTCCCGCCGCCGACAGACCTTTACTTTGTTTCAATAAACTTGCTTGTTCTTTTTGGATAAAACGGCGTTCTGCTTCACCAAGGGGTTCGTTCAGTTTCCCCACCATTGCTTGCAAAGGAGTAGGTTCCCATACCACTCCGCTATACACCGCTTTCATTACCGTATAATTATGCTTCTTATCAAATGTTGCCCGCTCGGTTAGCAGCTCGAAACCATTTTTTGCCAAAAAGAAGCGCAACAGCGGAGCGTCGGTCATGGGTTGTAATACCAGACTTTTTTCGGGGTCTCTTAACCACGGGGCACGTTCAATCAGTTGGGTAATGAGAATGCCGCCCATTCCCGCCATTGTAATACAATCCGCTTCGTGGGGCAATATTTTATCCAAACCGTCCGACAGTCGCAACTGAATTTGTTCTTGCAAGCCCGCCGCCTCAACCGCTTCTTTCGCATGGGCAAGAGGGCCTGCACGCAAGTCGGACGCAATCGCAGAGGGAATCAAACCTTGTTTTACCAACGCAACCGGAAGATAAGCATGGTCGGTGCCGATATCCGCCAACACACGATCACGGTCTACCAAATCTGCAACCAGCTGCAGTCGATTATCCAACTTTTTCACGGTCTACTCCCCTTCTGATAAATGTTTTTCCATCAGATTGCCTTCATAAGCACCATCCACACAAGTACCTGCGTGAACATAACCTAAATTTTCGTAATAACGGTTTAACGCAAGATTCACCGTTTGGCAATCCAATCGCAAGACGTTGCCTCCCATTTGCAGGGTTTCTTGCTCGGCAAAAGAAAGCATGGTCACACCAAGCCCCCGATAATCAGGATGGGTTGCCAAATGATGCACGTACAAAGCTTTCGCAGGAGTGGGCCAGCGAGGATCATCTCGTAAAAGCGCCATCACCCCAACCGTTTGACCGTAATCCACCGCAACGTATAAATCATCCTGTTCAACCCGAAACTCAAAATAAGAATGGGGATACACTCCTAGGTAATCCGTTTTATTCCATTGGTACAACCCCATATCGTCCATCCATTGAATTCGAAGTTTAAGTAAATCAAGAATATCGGGAATATCTTTTACGGTAGCTTTTCGAATGACCATAGGCTGCTCCTTAAAATAATGCTTGCAATTTTGTACACCATGTATTATCATAATAGCAACACACAAAAAAAGCAAGTGTTTTTCGCACTTGGGGGAGGTCAATATGAAATACGATAAATACGGTGACCCCATTGTTGAGGTCTCCGACAAGTTAGAGGGCAAACGCAAAACTGCCACCCTTGTTATGATTGCATTACAAGCAGTCCTGATTCTTGCCAACATTGTGGCAATGCTGATTCCCGGCGGCGTATATATGGTGTTTTTGACTGCATCCCTGTATATTTTCTTTTTTATTGCCTATCTAAAGGGTTGCACCGCTATTAAAGAGACTGGCAAGTTGCCTACTTATTGCAAGGTTGCCACCGTAATCAGCCCCATTCTTTATGTACTGACCGCCGTTTTAGCAGTATTCAGCGGATTTTAATTCAATTAATTAATATTACTGCCACCGGGTAGAATAATGCAACATAAGCATTCGTTTACACATCGTTAGGTCTTTGAAGATGTGTGCACGAATGCTTTTTTTAAGGAGTAAATTCATGAAAAAGCATTTCTCATATTTCACAATTTTTGAATGGTGCTTGTGGTTGGGGTCAATGGCCGTCATTCTACTTTCATTTATTCTATTAAAACAAACATCCTTACTTAATCTTGTGGACTCTTTACTGGGCGCCACGTCACTGATCTTTTTAGCCAAAGGCAATCCTTTTGGTCAGATCCTTATGATTCTGTTCAGCGGAATCTATGGAGTGATCTCTTATCAGTCGGCATATTACGGCGAGGTGTTGACCTATGTTGGTATGACCGCGCCCATGTCATTATTGGCGTTGGTTTCTTGGCTCAAACACCCGTACAAGGGGAATCGGTCACAGGTTGCCGTTAAAACAATGAATCCCAAAGAGTTGTGGTTGGCTATTCCTCTCACGCTTCTTGTTACCGTAATATTTTATTTCTTGCTCAAAGCCTTGCACACGGCCAATCTGCCTGTGAGCACCCTTTCGGTCACCACCAGTTTTTTGGCGGTGTATCTCACCTTTCGTCGCAGTCCCTATTATGCGCTGGCTTATGCAGCTAACGACCTTGTACTCATCGCACTTTGGTTAATGGCAACTCTGCAGAATCCCAATTATTGTTCCGTACTGACTTGCTTTGTTGTATTCTTAGTGAATGACCTTTACGGGTTTATTTGTTGGCTTAAAATGGAAAAACAGCAAAATACAAACCAAAAAGGCGACAGTTAATGTCGCCCTTTTGGTTATTCTTCCATTTGTTTACCTAAAAACGCGGCGGCCACTTGTGCTAATTTTACGTCAGTTTCGGTAGGAACAGCACCACTCTCTGCCGCCATCATACAGACCGCACCAACCACGTCGCCGGCGGATAAAATTGGAACCGCAACTGCCGCCCGACGATCAATGCCTTCAAGCGGGAACAAAGTTCCTTCCGTGCCGGGTTTTAAAGTATAGGTTTTGCGCTGATCCATTAATTCTTCCAGTTGTACCGACAAACGCCGCTCCAACACCTCTCGCTTGGATATACCTGCCGCTGCAACGCAACCGTCACGGTCGCAAATAATAACTGGTAAGGCACTTCCCTTGCCCATTACCTCCGCATATTGGGATGCCAGATTGGCCAGTTCACCAATGGGCGAATACTTTTTGAAGATCACATCCCCGTCGTTGCTGGTAAAAATTTCAAGCGGATCTCCTTCACGGATGCGCATCGTGCGGCGGATTTCTTTTGGGATAACAACTCTTCCCAGGTCGTCAATTCTTCTAACAATACCTGTTGCTTTCATATATAAAAACTCCTTTGTTGATTTGATAACACTGTTATTATCTGTAAGCATTGGAGTTTTATACTGCTCATAATTACTTTTTAAGATTAACTTCTTCTAATCGTTTTTTGAGTTTTTTAAATTCTTCTTTATCTCTCAATGATTCAAAACAACTATCGTCAAGATTATATAGCAATTGCGCTTGTAATGTTCCGTCCCAATTGGTGATTATGTTTCTTGGATTCCAAGTCATGTGATTAAACAATATAGAATTATATTTCTGTTCACCTAAATCTAAAACGCTGTCATGATCTACTGCGGATTTTTCTGCAAGCAACAAATATTCAATAGCTTTACCAGGTATGTTCATTTGACAATACAACTTTGCAATCATTAAATTATAGAGAGAAAGTTTACCGCTGCATAACAGTTCTTTTTCCTCGTCTCCAAGCATCATTTTATTAAGTTTGATAGCAGTTTGAAGAATTTCAATTCTTTCCTCTACTGTGAATCCTTGTCTCAAATCGCTACGACAAGCCATTTCATAAAGAATGCTGGAACTGTGGTCAATCATATACCTCATGTTGTGTTGGTTTTGTTTTAAACAATCTTCGCCCGAATGAATCCTGCTAAGTAGCATTTCTTTACAAGTAAACATATCAGGCATATTTTCGGCAAGTCGGATTGCTTCTTCCTTTTTGCCAATATGAGGATAATTGTAACAAAGTATTTGGATGGCACTATGTCTGATACCATCAACAGTACAGTCCTCTAAAACTCTTTCACACAAACCAATCGCTTCTTCTATAAATTTGTGTTCTTTGCGATATTTTTGTTGTTCAGTTGTAGCCCCATAAGACACTAACCCATACGCAAGATTCAACATCCATTGATAATTTCTTGGGTACAAATCAAGCACTCTGCGTGAAAGTTCTATTTTTTCCAAAACCTTTCCTTTGCGTCCAAGTTCATGATACTCTTTTTCGAATTGTTTTAATTCTTCATTATTTTTCTCTGGTTTTAATCCTAACAATTCATCCGAAGTTATACCAAAGAAATTCGCAATTTTTGGAACGAGCGTTATATCAGGCAGAGCGGTTCCGTTTTCCCACTTGCTAACCGCTTGATACGAAATATTAAGGTATTCCGCTAGCTTTTCTTGCGTTACATCCTGATGTTTTCTTAATTTTTTAATTGTTTCGCCAATTTTCAATGTCATACTTTTCACTCCTTAAAATTCACTCGAAAGCTTCCGTATTTTTATTATAAATGATCTTTTTCATAATTAGTATAACATATTAGTTTATCTAAACGCAACCGTGGGTTGAGTTAGGAGTAAAAGTTAAGCGGAGTGGATTTCCACTCCGCTTTTGCTATGTATAAAACCGCCGAAACCCTGATTTTGACACCCTTGTGTTCAATAGGGCAAACTAGCGAAAACCCCATTGTTTATGCGGGTTTCCTGGTTTTATGCTTATACTGAATTTCTCCTCACCATAGCCCAAAATGGTTCAAAAACACTCCAAAATGCGTTTGTGTATACTCGACAGAAGGCCGAAAAATACCCCAGAGGACTTAGTACGGGTTGTTGTTTTTGTTCTTAGTTAGTATCACACTTTTATAGAAATTATGAGCAGATTTTCCAATTGTTTTTAAATATTAATTGGGATACAAAAAGGGCGATGACTTGTTTCGTCATCGCCCTTAAGGTTTAAGGATTGTTACTTATTCTTTTGCGATGGTTCAAAAGGATTCCCCTCTGAATGAGCCACCTTATTTGTTTACTTTTCTACCGGAAATTTATCAATCTTGTTAACCGTTTTTTTGAGGATATAAAGAGCGTCAACAGCATTGATCTTTCCGTTTCCATCGGTGTCGGCCTTGATAAATTGTTCTTCGGTGAGTTTTACTTTTCCAACAGTTGCCTTCAAAACCTCCAGGGCATCCACGGCATTGATTTTTCCATCACTGTTCACATCGCCGTAGGAAATGTCTGTGGCTGTGTGCCCAATCTCAACCTTTTGCTCCCCGGAACCGATTGCTGAATTGGCTGTTACAACAATATTGGTGTCATCTTTAATTGTTGCCCTTACTTCCACTTTGTAGATGCCGTTGTCGGACAGGTTGCCGGGAAGAGTAAGCTGGTTGGAGGCTGCGCCTGCAATAGGCGTTGTGTCCTTATACCACTGATAGGTATAATCTAAAATATCGGTATTCATATTCCCTATCGAAGCTGTAAGAATATACTGAGAGGCGCCGGATACCGTCAAAGTCACGCTGACATCGGGACTGAGCACACTGCGCTTTATAAACAAGGTGTGATGGTCTGCAATACTTACCTTGGTCGAGTTCGTGATATTGGTATCGGTTACGGTGCCTTCTGAGTCTACAAGATACCAATTGCTGTGGTCTCCGGAAAGACCTGTAATTGGGGAGAAAGGCAATTTGTCATACGTTTCATGGAAGGTTACAGTAATGGGATCAATGGGTTCGCCACCGTTTGTATCAAACCCAACGGTATACTTGTTGGGGGTATAAATAGCGGTAAAGGTCAGGTTTTCCGCAGGCATTGTCATCCCCTCGGTATAGCCCTGCCAACCTGTAAGAGTATATCCGGCTTTACGGAAGGTTTCTTCAAAAATTGTGCTCGTGGGAATGGTAATAACCTCGCCGTGTTTGAAATCCTTTTCATAACCTCCGGCTGCACCGTCAGCAACAAAGGTAACGGTGTTGGCATTGCTTTGCCATACAGCCCTTGCCATGGAATTTACCGAGATATCTACCATGTCTCCCGGCTGATAAATTGTTCCGTTAACGTTCCAGCCAAAGAAAGCCGTCTTTGAAGGCGCTATAAAAGTGCATTCGGGCAACACTGCCTTTTCACTGCCTTCAACAGTAATGCTGTTTGCGGTGCCCAATCCGCCGTTTGCGGAAAAACGCAGGGTGCGGTTTGCCGCAGGCATTTCGGAAGCATCCAGTCCGGTAAAGCCATTTGCACAGCACACATATACCCGCATATTGCCTCTGCCGATAGGAGTTGCAGTTAGGGTACCGTTGGTAACGTTCTTTACATCTCCGGTAACTGCGTCTATATACTTGCCGTTGGGGATATTCTTAAAGGTTGCCTCATCGGTGATGGTGACAAGCGCCAGGCTGTCGATTCCCTCGGATTCATTGGTATAGCGCTTAATAAATGCCATATTGCCGCTGACATACTTACCATCGGTGGTGTACTGACCCTTGCGCAGGGCGGGAACACTCATACGGATTGCATTAAGCTGGCGGATATGGGCGGAAAGATGAGAGCTCAGTGTTTCACCGCTTTTCCCGTAGGCAGTAAAGTTCAGAAATGCATCCGAAGTTACGGAGCCTTCCATATTGTCACCGTAATAGGCGCGGCCGGTTTGGGAGAGGGGCAGGTTAGGTCCCACATCAATGGGCACATCCTTTTGAAACTCGATCTCGGTGCCGTAGAGAATGCTGGGAATGCCGCGTAAGGTGTACATCAAATTCAGGTTTTCCGCCCAGGCCTGAGTTCCCTGGGAATATCTGTTTTTTTCCATGCCGTCCGGACCGTAGTCTACATTATCCACACTGGTGAGATTCCAGGTTGCATCGTTCACGTACTGGTCCCCGTACTTTGCTATGTTGAAGGCAGAATTTGCACTGCCGAAGTTCCACATCATGTTATAATCATATATATGCATGCCGGAGAAATTGCTGTGGTCGGGCGTGTGATAGGTGATGCCGTCAAGCACAGCGTTGTTGCTGGTGGGTTCATCGCCAAGGGTACTGTGAGCGTTATAGTGGTCGATGGAGGTTTGGATATTGGCAGTGGGACTTGTGTTGTCCCAGTTGTTTTGCCACTGACTTTCGGTCTCTTTCCAGGTATAAAACTGCACCGAAGCGGAGGGATTATTTCGATTCCAGATGTCCAACGAGCGGTCAACCATCTCAATGTAGACATCAAGCTCCAAATCAGCGGCATCCAGCATATCTTTCAGGAGGGGCAGTATGCCCTCATTTAGGGTCCAGCGGTTGATATGAGATGCACTCATAAGCATAATGGCATCCACGCCCATTGCCGCATAGTTAAAGCAGCTTTCCGCAAGATACAGGGCAACCACGGGATTTTCGGTGTTCAAATCGATACAGTCGCCGGCCATACTGCCCTGTTGCGAAAGATAGTTGTCGAAATTCATATTTGTTTCACGGTGATAGATCTCATCGGAGTTTAAAGACTCCCTCAGCAGATCCATTCGTGCCTGAAACTGCTGAGCGACAGGCAACTGAGTATAGTTCGGATACTTTTCCAAAAGCAAATCGGTGGGCACCAATGCCTCCGTCATATCAGACCAGTCGTCATCCTTGTTTACGTCAAAGAGGTTCCTTAGATTTTCTTCACCAAAATTGGAGGTGTTGTTGATAACCACTTCCTGCATAACCTTAAGGCCTTTTGCATGGCAGGCGTCGATGAGATCCTCATAGGTATAGCCTTCGGACTCAAAGCGATAGTCGATCTCTTTGAGATTGATGGGGTGATATCCGTGGTAATCATAGCCGGAGGCGTTTTGCGCCACGGGGGTGAGGCGCAGGGCAGTAAAGCCCAAAGCCTTAATGTAATCCAGTTTTTCAATAAGGCCCTTAAAGTCGCCGCGCCAACCCGGATCGGTATCAGGATTCCCTGCCGTACCGTCATCCCAGCAGTGAACGTTGTTGCTGCTGTCACCGTCGTAAAAGCGGGTGATGATCAGGTTGTAGACAGATTCATCTCTAAAATCTGTTCGGGTAGCGTTGAATAGCACTTCATTAAAGGTTGTATTCCCTTTAAGATAGGGGCTGTTGCTTATGGTAGATGTACCCACCACTTTTTGACCGGTTTCGGTTGCAAAAACCGTTGACGGAATAAGGCTTAGCAGCATAATAATACTTAACACTATGCTGAGCAGTTGTTTTGCATATTGTTTTTTTGTTTTCATAATTTTTCCTCCATATAGGGATTTAAAAAAATCGGATTTCTCCGTTATTTTTTTCTTTTCAGCAGATCAATAAGCACCTGCTCGGTTGTTTGATCTACGTACTCTCTGAATTTCTTTAAGGTGTCCAGCCCCAGCTTTTGATAATCCATTGAAAGCACCTTCTTGATTTTTTCATCCCGTATCTCTTTGGGAACGCTATAGATCGACAAGATCGTTCTGAGTGCTCCTGCCACACGAAGTTCTAAGCCGGCTGATTCAGTGGTTATAAAAAGTGTGGCATACTCAATACCCGAAACCAAACCTGCGGTTTGTGTAAAATGTTCCTCCGTCCAGTCAGAACAATATTCCTGAAACACCTCTTTGGCTCGTTCTTTATCGTTCTTACGAATCAGATCCATACAAAGCTCACTTCGATAAGCCGAGAGGAAGAAGTCTTTTGCCACTTCGTCCTGTTCACAGGCAGAAGCAATCGTCAAAAGTTCAAGGCAGATTGCTGTTATGGAGCTGTAGCCATCCTTGGCTTCTTCCACCATCAAATCCGACTGGTACTTACAAAGCATATTCACAAGCTCTGCCAACATATGCTCCTTCGTGGGAAAATAAAAGGTCATATTACCGGTGCTCATATTTAACGCCTTCGCCATGGAAGCCACTGTGGTTTTTGTAAAACCGTCGTTCAAAAAACAGTTTGCTGCAACTCGAACAATCTCACTCCGTGTAAGCTCTTTTCTATCTACTCGTATCATACTTGTGTTACCTCCTATCGTTCTCGGAATTTTGCAGATTGGTTTTCTTGTTTGTACTTTTACCTATCATAGCACGCATCCTACGAAAATACAATAGGTTTTAAAAATTATTCTATTTTTTATATACAGAAAAGCCGAATAAGTTTTATACTCATCCGGCTTTGTGACAGTTTGAATATTTAGTTTTAGCTGCGTTAGCGCTGTGAAAAACGGCCATCCCTTCGCGTTTTAAGTCGAAAATAGCCCATTTACGAAATATTTTTGCTCTAAAATCGCCCAAAAACCAAGCATTTATAAGAGTTTATCGCACTTTTGTGTTTAAATAACACATTCCTCTATACGACGTACTATTCCTGTTGCTTTCATATATACATTTCTCCTTAAATTTCATATCGTGATGTTAGGATATGTAAATCGAGGGGATTTATACTGTGTGAATTTACTTTTCGGACTATTCTTGGTATATTAACTATTGCTTGATATACTAAACAACGAATTGATAATTGAAAAACATACAAAAATCCATATAATGAAATTGTAAGCTTACAAAAGCAAATTTTGGAGGTGCTATAATGACCATAAAAATTGGTACAATTATAAAAAAACTACGCACAGAAAATAACGTTACGCAAGATGCTCTTGCAACCGCTATCGGTGTTACACCACAAGCAATTTCTCGTTGGGAAGCAGAGGGCGGTTATCCGGATATTGAGTTACTCCCTGCTATTGCCGATTTCTTTTCAGTAAGCACTGATGAACTGCTCGGTTATAAAATGTCCGAACGTGAAAAGAGACTTGCAGAAATAAAAGCTGAAATGTCTAGACTTGCAGAAATTGGGACAATTGAAGAAAGAATCAACTTTGCAAGGATAGCATTGTCAAAATATCCATCTGACTGTGAAATTAAAGAAAATCTTGCGGTATGCTTATATCATTTATATGCTGACACAAAAGAAAAATCCTTTTTGACAGAATCAGAAAATCTTGCGATATATGTTGTTGAGAATTGCAAGGATGAAGATATCCGTTACGTTGCAATCACTACGCTTATAAGTATATATTCCGACACAAAAAGGATAGATAAGGTTCACGAAATGCTTAATCTGTTAACACCTATGAAATACTGTCGGGAGTTTGCAAAATCGTCTGGCATAGGTGACGGTAATAATGAAATATATAAGCAGGATGAAATCGACAAATTGACAGATTGTTTAGGTACAGGAATAGCGAATCTCGCACTTGATGATGAGTTACCGAATGATTCATCCACATGGGATAAGAAAATTGAAATGCTCGAAATATCAAATAAACTTTACTTTTTGATATACGGTGATAATTTAATGTTTTATCACTGCCGAATAGCATTTAACTATTGGATTATTTCAACCTATCAAATGGCACAAGGAAAAACAGAGGAAACCCTATCCTCACTTGAAAATATGTGTTATCATGCCGTAGAGTACGATAAATCATATATAAAAAATCACGGTGAGCATTATACCTCTATTCTTGTTGATAAACTTGTTTATCCTGAACCGAGTAAAGATTTTCACGAATTGAAAGAACATTCTCAATGTTGGTATATGCTTGATCGCATACAAAGCAAAAGATATGACCCTATTCATAACGATAAACGATTTGAAGAAATTCAAAAAACTTTAAAGGAATACGCAATATAAAAACGCAAGCGAGGTGGAAACACCTCGCTTTTGCTATGTATAGGTTAAAATGTGTAATTTTGTGTAAATTGAGCCTAACAAAAATCAGTGAAAGCCCCAGTGTTTATGCGGCTTTATAGCTCTTGGTGTTATTATACCTCATTCATCTATTCTACGAACTATTCCTGTTGCTTTCATATATACATTTCTCCTTAATTTACAAATTGTGTTGTTAGTATCTGTAATTGTGGGAGATTTATACTGTGATATCCAAAAAAGAAAATCAACTGTAATTAGGTATTTTAATACTTACACAACCATCGGTTGTGTGTATCTCTTTACAAGTTATTGTTTTACTGTTTTCGTTTTGATATAATAAACTCAAGAGCAGAAGGCCTGCTGTCAAATTTAAGGAGGATTATCTAAAATGAAAGATATAAACATTGCTAAGAATATCATTGCCTTGCGAAAAAACAAGGGTATTACCCAAGAACAGCTGGCAGAAGCACTAAATATATCTGCACAAGCGGTTTCTAAATGGGAAACAGGTGCTTGTCAGCCTGATACATTAACCCTGCCTTTAATAGCAGAGTATTTCAACGTTAGCATTGATTATCTGTATTATGGCAAAGATATAACATACGATGATGTGTACGAAAAAGTATTTGAGAAAGTGCGAAATGTTCCAAATCAAATGAGCAAAGAGGCATACGAAGATGTGGTAAAAATATTCGGACATGCGCATCATGGAATTTCATGGGGAAATCTAAAAAGCAGAGATACTGCAATCTATAATGAGCCTGCACATATTTCTAATGAAAATGGCGTGTCGTTACTTTCCGGAAAAGGTTACGGCGCTATTTTAACTCGGGCTTTTTTCGAAAGTATAACTCCAGATACCGCCGATCTCGGTGCAGATTTATTGGCGGCATTGGCAGTAAAGGATAACTTGCTCGTCTGTATGGCTATCATTTCGATGAGTGATATCAGTTTTGGAGAAGTGCAAGTAAAGCTCAATTTAAGTGAAGAAAAACTGCGAATTGCTCTTGATACCTTAATTGCAGCAAAGATCGTTATCGAAAAAGAGTCAAAACATAAATCTCTTGGTTTTACCTACGAAATTAATAGCATGTATCATTCTTGTCTTTGCATTTTGATTGCAACGATTGAAATGTTAAGATACGGACTTTCCAATGGTGTTACCTGTTGTATGGGCTTTGGCGATTATCCTATACGGTTTGACAAATAAACAACCACAAAGCGAGGTGAAATTCACCTCGCTTTTACTGTGTATATATTCGTTTTGTGCAATTTGACTGTTTATACCGCAAAAACCAAGGGATTTATACTACATTTTGAGGCAAACAACTACAAAAACCAATTTTTTCTTAAGAAAACACTTGTATTTTTGCTCCTTATCATATACAATACATCGTGGAGTGATATGTAGTGAACATTGATGTGAACTATAAAAATCAAAAGCGGTACAAGACCGCCAAATTCCCTATTCGTCAGCCATTGTTTTTCACATGGCTTATTTGGTTTTTGTCAAAAATCAAATTAATAGGGAAAAAATACACCATTGAAAAAATCAATATGGATGGGCTGAAAGCTCCCTATATTATGCTGAGCAACCATATGGCTTGGGTCGATTTTGAGATTTGCTCTATGGGCACGTTTCCCCGTCGCATCAACAACGTAGTCACCTTAGAAGGCTTCTTCCGCCGTCCGTGGCTTTTGGAGCTGATCGGCGCCATTGGCACGCGCCGTTATACCAACGATCTGCATTTGATCAAATCCATTCGAGAGGTGCTCAAACGAGGGGATATTTTATGTATGTATCCCGAGGCTCGTTATTCCTTGTGCGGCACGCTGGCTGACATTCCCTCCTCTTTGGGAAAACTGGTCCGCTTAAACCAATTGCCTGTTGTAGTGGTTGCTCATCACGGCAACCACTTGCACGCCCCGTTCTGGAACGTGCGCAAAAAAAGAAAAGTTCCGATGCACACGACGATGACGCAGGTAATTACCGCCGAGCAAGCAGTCTCCTTATCCGCTGATGAAATCAATAAAATTTTAAGAAATGCGCTGGCCTATGACGATTATAAATACCAAAAAGAAAACGGGATTCTCATTACCGAACCGTTTCGCGCCGAAGGTCTGCATAAGATTCTTTATCACTGTCCCCATTGCAAAACTGAATTTGAGATGGACTCCAAAGGAACCGAAATTTTTTGTAACGCCTGTGGCAAGCATTGGAACCTAAACGAAGACGGAACGCTTTCGGCAATATCAGGTGAAACCGAATTTTCTCACGTGCCGGATTGGTTCGAGTGGGAACGGGAACGAGTCCGTGCAGAAATTGAGCGCGGAGAGTACTCGTTTGATGACGAAGTAGATGTATACTCCTTTCCCCGTGTATGGCGATTTATGCCTCTCGGCAAGGGACGTTTGACCCACGATGCCAAAAACGGATTCGTTTTACAGGGTTTTTATAATAAAAAGCCCTACTCAATTCATCGTCCACCCCTTAAAACCGCAAGCTTGCACATTGAATATGATTATCATTATATCAAGCCTTTTGATTGCATTGATATTTCAACCGAAAACGATTCTTTTTACTGCTATCCCTCTCAAAAGAATGTAGCAACCAAACTGGTTTTTGCAACGGAGGAAATCTATAAAAAAGCACAGATCGACCGCAAAAACAAGCATCGATCATTGATACAAAGTGTGCAAAGTCATAGAATACAGCAAGAAGAACAATAAAAATGCAGGGTGATATACACCCTGCATTTTTATCTTCTTACGAAAACAGTTCCCCGTTTATATCAAATACCGCCATTCGGGTGATCTGAGCGCCGTAGGGGCTTTGACCCACCTTTTCATGAATAGTTCCCACCAATAAAGAGGGGTTCAGATTCACACTACTGCCGGCAGGCAACCGCAAAGAGAGCACCAAATCCTCTTCACGAACAGCAACCGAAACTTCTTGCAACGCTGCCGCCAGATCCACGGTGGACTCCCCTCCCTTTTTGGTACGCTTGGTAACCAAAATCTCGGACTGACCGAGAAAATCTGCCACAGCATTTTGCTGCCAAGCCCATTTAGGAAAGCAAATCGAATATTCGGCAAAGGCAATCATTTTCGCTTTTTGCACCGGCGGTGCAACGCTTAATACCCGCATATCTTGGGGCATTACTTTGTCCATCGCTGATTTGATAGCATGCATAGACATGGGTTTGGTCAGGCGAAAATCCACACTTTCACAGCGGCTTTCTTGCCCCAACGACAGCGGCAAGGCAAAGGTCACGTAAGGATGCGGATTAAACCCTTCGGTGTGCCACAAAGGCAGACCCGACCGTTTCAAGGCACGTTGCATAAACCGTTGCAGATCCAGATGGGAAATGTATTTTAAATCTCCTTGTTTGACAAACCACATACGTACGTCAATAAAATCCATTACTCGCACCCCTTTTCACACAAGCGGTTGGCACCGCACCCCGCGCACTGTTCGCGGCAATGAGGCGTCGTTTTGCCCTCGTGTGCCTTGACGTTTTCCCGTTTTAAAAATTCAGCGGTAACACCGATATCAATATGAGACCAAGGCAACACCTCGTCAAATTCCCGTTTGCGGGCATTGTAAAAAGCAGGATCAATCTCAAGGTCAGAAAAGATTGCCATCCATTTTTCATAGTTGAAGAATTCACCCCAACTATCGAACTTACAACCGCGCTTTTGGGCTTCCAGCAGCACTTTGCCTAACCGTCGGTCGCCACGGGCGAAAATGCCTTCTAAATTGCTCACTTGCGCATCGTGCCAACTCAAAGAAATCTTGCGGCTGGTAACCGTTTGCACCAAGTGTTTTTGTTTTTCTTTCAATTGCTCTACCGTGTCCTGCGGTTCCCATTGGAAGGGCGTAAAGGGTTTGGGAACAAACCCCGACACGCTGGATGACACCGTAACGCCTTTGCCCTTGGGTCGGTTGGGCATATGATAGAAGGTATCCACCACTTTTTGAGACAGATGGGCAATGCCTTCTACGTCTTCCATGGTTTCGGTGGGAAGTCCCATCATAAAATAGAGTTTGACCCCTGTATTTCCGCCTGAAAAGGCAGTTTCAGCAGTGCGAAGCACCTCTTCTTCGGTAATGTTTTTATTGATCACGTCCCGCAGACGTTGCGTACCTGCTTCGGGAGCAAAGGTAAGACCGCTTTTTCGCACGCTTTGAATCCGCTCCATCAATTCACGGGGAAAGTTGTCCACGCGTAAAGAAGGCAAAGAAATGTTGATTTTTTCCGGCTCGGTCCAAGAAAGCATTTGTTCTAACAGTTGAGGCAATTGGCGGTAGTCGCTGGTGCTCAGCGAAGAAAGGGATACTTCCTCATACCCGCCCATATCGCACAAAGAGCGGGCTTGTTTGTTAATGACCTCGGGCGACTTTTCCCGCACAGGGCGATAGACGTAACCCGCCTGGCAAAAGCGGCAACCGCGAATACAGCCACGAAAAATCTCTTGCACCGCACGGTCGTGTACCACTTCAATATAAGGGGTAACAAACGCTTCGGGATAATGGGCAGTATCCAAATCATCAATGATCCGTTTCCGAATGGTAGCAGGAACGCCGTCAAGAGGCGTAACCGCCTGGATGGTGTTATCCGCCTTATAGGTCACTTCGTAAAAACAAGGCACGTAAAAACCATCCAGATCCGCCACACGGCGCAAAAACTGTTTACGGGTCAACCCTTGTTGTTTGGATTCCCGATACAGTACCATCAATTCGCACAAAGCTTCTTCCCCTTCGCCCAAACTGACAATATCCACAAAATCCGCAAGAGGCTCGCTGTTATAGGCACAAGGTCCGCCGATGATCACAAAGGGATCATCCTCTCCCCGATTTTGGGCAAGCAATTCCACACCGCCCAGATCCAACATATTCAACACGTTGGTATAAGACAGTTCATATTGCATGGTAAAGCCAATGAAATCGAAATGATGCAAGGCATCCTTGCTTTCCAAAGCGTAAAGAGGCAAATGATGCTCCCGCATTTTGGCTTCCATATCGTCCCAAGGGGCAAACACCCGCTCGCACCAGACACCGTCCATGGCGTTCAGGGCGGAATAAAGAATTTTCATACCTAAGTGGGACATCCCAATCTCATATACATCAGGAAAACAAAAGGCAAAACGGATATCCACATCCCTTTTGTCTTTGATGATGCTATTCATTTCACCGCCGGTATATCGTCCCGGTTTTTGCACCTGATTTAAAATGGCTTCCCATTGTAATTTATCCACTGTGTATCAATCCTAATTTCATTTTTCCTTATGATACACCATTTGAGCGTATTTTTCAAGTGTGTCTTTGTGAACGTATTTGTAAAAGACCAAGGTATAAACAAAATAACAACAACAATGGATTGTGATGCACACAAACCATCCAACCGCCTGCCAAAGACAACAGGACAATCGAAAACAATGACAACAAATTGGGCAGCCGGGCTATGCTTTGTATCGGGTCACAGAGCAATTTTATCAGCTGATAACCATCTAAAGAGTACAGCGGCAGCAAATGAAACACTGCCAAAAAAAAATTAACCGTTTGAAAAGTTCCGCCTGAAACCACAGCAACACAACCGTTTACCAAAACACCTCCGCAAATCAAAAGACAATGCTTCCATCGTGTAGCGGGAAGTTTTCGGATGGCAATATTAATCTCAAAAGGATACAAACAAACCTTAGACGGCATGCAATCAAATAAGGCCATACAAACCAAATGACCGCTCTCATGGAGCAGAATTGCTAATAACAAATAACCCATCACTCCGGTTGTATCCAAAAGCAATAAAATCGTTACCAATCCTACAAAACCCGGACTAATAACAAATTGACATTTTTTGAAATTGAAGGTCATGATAATTGAATCAGCCATTGGGGATTCACCCGATATTCGCCCCGTCTCACCTCAAAATGCAAATGAGGCCCCGTAGAAACCCCTGTACTCCCCACCAAAGCGATGGTGTTTCCTTGTTCGATCCAATCTCCGACAGACACTAACAACTTACTGCAGTGGGCATATACCGTGCAAAAATCATTTCCGTGATCAAGAATTAAATAATTTCCATATGAAGAATCGTACTCGGCTACAATTACTCTTCCTGACAATGATGCAACAATAGGAGTCCCCGCCTCTGCTCCGATATCAACGCCGTTATGAAATAGGCGCGTACCGTATATTGGGTGTATACGGTATCCAAACGGCGAAGTAACGCTACCGTTAACAGGCGGGATCATAGCGTGTTGTGACGACTCCGGGTGGTAAGCAACCTGTAATAACAAATCTTCCTCGCTTTTCACGCTCATAGAATCATCCGGGGAATCCCCACCATCTCGTGACAAAGGGACGTTGGTATTGGTCACCGTTGCCATGGTGTGTACAATGATATCCGTTTGAGATTCCGGCTCCTCCTCTTGCGGTTTTGTAACCAATGACAAAGCAGTTGTATCCCCAAACCGAGTTTGATACTGTGTCCGCAACGCTTCATATGTCGCACCACCTATCAGGCGAAGAGCCACACTCAAAAACAAGAGCACAATACAAATGACAATCTGCGTTCTAATGAAACCAAGCATAGGATCGCACGGTTTACGCCCCTTTCGCATTGGCTGTTTCGCCGGCACAGAGACAGGTTGAAATTCCTCTTGCATTTTCTACTCACCTCATCAAAGTGTATGCAGACCTGTCCGTAAAAATGCTTGACAAACCCTTTCCAAGCGAATAAAATGAATGTGTGACTGAGTTGAACGATCGCGCACCAAAGCAAGCCTTATCAACTTGTGATTGGTGTGAGGAAAGTCCGAGCTCCGCAGGGCAGGATAACGGCTAACAGCCGCCGAGGGCGACCTTAGGGAAAGTGCAACAGAGAGATACCGCCGACTTTGGTCGGCAAGGGTGGAAAGGCGAGGTAAGAGCTCACCGGCGTGCAGGAGACTGCACGGCCATGTAAACCCTATCCGGAGCAACATCGACAGAAACCATACGTCTGCCCGACGTGTTTCGACGGATGGCTTGAGCGATCGAAGCAATTCGGCGTCGAGATAGATGATCGTTTTCAACAGAACTCGGCTTACAGACTCAGTCACACCATTGATACTATCGTGGGGGCTCATGTAAGCCCCTATTTTTGTAGGTGATACCATGAAGCCCATTGCCCATATTGAAACTGATTTTCCCACCAAATTCGGCATTCCCCGCCAAAGCGGATTGATCGACGAATTGGTGGGACGAATCGTATTTGAGAAAGATTATCGGGATCCGCAAGCCTTGCGAGGACTGGATGATTTCTCTCATTTATGGCTATTGTGGGAGTTTTCGGAAAACAAACGGGAGGATTGGTCTCCCACCGTTCGTCCGCCCCGTCTCGGCGGTAACAAACGGGTGGGCGTGTTTGCCACCCGTTCTCCCTTTCGACCCAATCCCATTGGGCTTTCTTGTGTAAAACTGATTGCCATCAAAGCAGAAGAGGAAGGCACAGTGCTGTACGTGAGCGGAGCTGATTTAATGAACGGTACGCCCATTTACGATATTAAGCCCTACATTCCCCTCACCGATTGCAAACCGGAAGCCACCGAGGGATATACAAAAGAGACTAAGCAGTACGCGTTAACGGTAGACTTCCCTGCCGACTTATTAACGCTGGTTCCTGAGGAAAAACAGCCAGCTTTGATTCAAGTGTTGGAACAAGATCCCAGACCGTCATATATTGATGACCCGCAGCGGGAATACGGTGTGTATTTCGGAAAACAAAACATCCGTTTTACAGTGAACGACCATATTCTGACCGTAATAAAAGTAGAAGCCATATAGAGGTGTTACCATGAAACAAATTCACTTACTGTGCAACGCTCACCTTGACCCGGTTTGGCAATGGCAACGTCCCGAAGGAATGGGTGAGGCTATTTCCACCTTTCGCATTGCCGCAGACTTTTGCGAGCAAAACGATGGCTTCGTTTTTAATCACAACGAATCCCTTTTGTATGAATGGGTAGAGGAATATGACCCTGCCCTATTCAAACGGATCCAATCTCTTGTCAAGCAAGGCAAATGGCATATTATGGGCGGATGGTATTTACAACCCGATTGCACCATGCTTTCGGGGGAATCCTTCATTCGTCAAATTGAGGTCGGCAACCGTTATTTTATGGAAAAATTTGGGGTAAAGCCCACCACCGCCATGAACGTTGACCCCTTTGGTCACACCCGCGGTTTGGTGCAAATTTTAGCCAAAACAGGGTATGAAAATTATTTGTTTATGCGTCCCAACGGCATTGTACCTCAGCGAGACTTTATTTGGGAAGGATACGACGGCAGTCGCGTATTGGGTCATTGTTTATGGGCGGCTTATCGCACTCCCAAAGGGCAAGCAGGACCCAGAGTGGCTGGCTCTCTTGCGTTAGAGGGTGATTCCAATTTAGTGTTGTGGGGCATTGGCAACCACGGCGGCGGTCCTTCCAAAGAGGATTTGGACAACATTCAAGCCATGATTGACGCACACCCCGAAATCCAAATTACCCACTCCGACTGCAACACCTATTTTGCCACCGTTGATCAAGACAAATTGCAGGTGATTGACCGTTCGATGATCCACTGCATGGTGGGGTGTTACACCTCTATGGTGCGCATCAAACAACTGCACCGCAAATTAGAAAACAAAATTGCCGTTTGCGAAAAGTTGTTGGCGGTCAGCGGGATAGACTACGACAAAAAAGAATGGGAACAAGCCCAAAAGGCATTAATGTTCAACCAATTCCACGATATTTTGCCCGGTTCCATGGTCAAAGCGGCAGAAGAAGATTCCATTCGTTTGTTCCACTACGGGGATGAAATTGTTTCCCGCTTAATCACCAAAGCCATGTTCAAATTAAGTGAACATCAAGTTCCTGCTGGCGAAAACACCATTCCCGTTATGGTGTTTAATCCACACCCTTACCCTTTGGAAACCGATATTCCCGTGGAATTTATGTTGCAAGAACAAAACCGCAACGAAAACGAGGTAACCCTTGCCACCGCCTATGATGCAAAGGGCAATCGGTTGCCCACGCAAAACATCAAAGAAGGCAGTAACATTACCATGGACTGGCGAAAAGCCTGCACTTTCCATGCAACATTGGAACCCATGCAACTCAATCGATTTGATCTGCATTTAGAGGTTGCCCCTCTGCCTCGGCGTCCCATTACCCCTTGTGAAGAAACCGAAACCTATTTGGTGGTTACTACCGAGGATTTAACCGTTAAAATCAACAAACAAAGCGGGCTCATCGACCAATACACCGTAAGCGGCAAGAATTATCTGAACGCAGAAAGCGGGAAAATTCGGGTTTATACTGCCGACGAAGACCCTTGGGGTATGACCATTGACGGGTATCACGACTTCATTGGGGAAATGACGTTACTTTCCGATAAAGAAGCCAACCGCATCAACGGTTGCCCCGCGGTCGACACCCCCAATGTACGAGTCATAGAAAACGGCGACGTACTTTGCAAAATTCAGGCTACCTTTGGTTTTGAAACTTCTTACGCCATTGTGACCTACACCATTCCCAAGCGAGGGGATCAGGTTGATATTCATATTAAAACCATAGCCAATGATAGCAATCGGGTTTATAAGTTATGCTTTAACACCAATTTTAATGCGCCTGCCTTTTTGGGGCAAACCGCGTTCGGTCGCGAGGTGATGTTAAGCGGTGAGCGAGAGGTAACCTATCAAAAATGGTGCGGAATGGAGCAAGAAAGCGACGGACTTTACTTACTCAATCGCGGCACTTACGGCGGCAGTTGCATAGGCAACAAAATGCAAGCCACCCTGTTACACACCGCCGCTTATTGTGCCCATCCCATCCCTCAACGGGATTTGGTGGATACCGACCGTCACTTAGATCGTATGGATATGGGCGAACGGGAATTTAATTTCGCTTTGACCACCAAAGGAACTTGTGTTGATGCGATCAGCGAACAATTCAACCAATTGCCGGAAGTATTGGTGTACTTTCCTTGCGGCGGCGGCAACATTCCCGAAACCAAGCTTGTTGTCGATCATCCACAGACCGTGTTGTCTTGCTACAAACCGCTGAACGATACAGCAAGATTGATTCGTTTGTTTAATCCGTTAAACGAGGAGGTCGACCTGACCCTGACCACAGGAGATGAAACCTATCCCCTGCACCTCACTCCTTATGAAGCAGCAACCTATCGTTTGGAAGATAAAACCCTAACACCGTGCAATATGATAGAACTGTAAACGAAAACCCCCGACCAAGTCGGGGGTTTCTGCTTACTATTTATTGAACTTCTACAACCCTGTAGCCTTCTTTTTCCACAGTTTCCTTCAGCAAATCATTTGACAAGTCAGCATTCAGCGTCACCACCGCCGAATCGGTCATATGATCCACTTCGGCCGACGCCACTTGAGGCAAGGCTTCCAGCACAGTTTTTACCCGTCCCGAACAATGGGGGCACATCATACCTTCGATTTTCATGGATTTTGTCATTGTTTGTTCCTTCTTTCTTTTTGATCTTCTTTTATGATCATGTTTTGTGCTGTGGGGATTCAGGAAATTCAGCCGTAACGCATTGGACACCACACAAAAACTGGAAAGGCTCATGGCGGCGGCACCAAACATAGGATTCATCTCCCACCCCAAAAGGCTGATAAACGCCCCTGCGGCAAGGGGAATACCAACCATATTATAAAAGAATGCCCAAAATAGATTTTCCTTAATATTCCGCAAAACGCCGCGGCTCAGCCGAATGGCGGCAGGCACATCCGCAAGGGTACTGTTCATCAACACAACGTCAGCAGCATCCATAGCAATATCGGTTCCCGCACCGATGGCGATTCCCACGTCAGCACGGGTCAGCGCAGGAGCGTCGTTAATGCCGTCACCAACCATTGCGGTTACCCCCTGTTCTTTTAGGCGGCGAACAGTTTGCTCTTTTTGATCGGGTTTCACGTCGGCGATCACCTCATCCACTCCCACCTTGGCGGCAATGGCATCGGCAGTTTGCCGATTATCCCCCGTGAGCATAACGGTGCGAATCCCCATTTTTTTCAAGGCGGCAATGGCGGCGGGGCTGTCCTCTTTAATTACGTCAGCCACCCCGATCAAACCTAAAAAGCGGTTATTGTTACCAAAGAACAAGGGGGTTTTTCCTTGACTTGCCAACTCTTTCGCCTGATTGTCGACCCAGTCCGGCAGAAGAATATATTCCGATACGAAGCGATGATTTCCCCCGAACAACAGTTGCCCATCCATGCGGGCGGTGAGGCCGCCGCCGGACACGATTTGAAAATCCGTAACCGTCTGCGGAGTGATCCCCGTCTGTTCGCCATAGCGAAGAATCGCTTTTGCCAAAGGATGCTCACTCTTACACTCCAAAGACAAGGCAATTTGCAAAAGTTCTTCTGCCTTTATTCCGTCAGCGGGAAGCAGGTCGGTTACGGTAGGCTCGCCTTTGGTGATGGTACCGGTCTTATCTAAGGCAACGATTTGTATCTTACCGGTTTGCTCTAACACGGCGGCAGTTTTAAACAACAACCCGTGTTTGGCGCCTACCCCACTACCCACCATAATCGCAACGGGAGTAGCAAGTCCCAATGCGCAGGGACAACTGATCACCAACACCGAAATACCACGAGCAAGTGCATAACCCACCGTTTGACCGGCGAGCATCCAAGCAACAAACGTGATCAAGGCAATGGCTATGACTACGGGCACAAAAACGCCCGAAACCTTGTCGGCAATTTTTGCAATGGGCGCCTTGGTTGCGGCGGCATCCGACACCATTTTGATGATTTGTGAAAGGGTAGTATCTTCGCCCACCCGCACCGCTTGGCAGGTCAAAAAGCCCGACTGATTGATGGTAGCGGCGGTTACGGAGTCCCCTGCCGACTTGTCTACAGGAATACTTTCCCCCGTGATGGCAGACTCATTCACCGCACTAATACCATCCACAACCACGCCGTCAACAGGGATACTTTCTCCCGGGCGAACGGTAAACAAATCCCCTTTGTTCACCTGCTCAATGGGTACAATCACCTCTTTACCGTCTCGTAATAATGTAGCGGTTTCGGGTGCTAATTGCATCAGCCCTTTCAGCGCATTGGTGGTTTTGCCTTTGGAGCGAGCCTCTAATAATTTACCCACCGTAATCAAGGTGAGAATCATAGCCGCCGACTCAAAATATAAATCGTGTAAAAAGTGAGACGAGGGATTGGCGGTCATTTGAAACAACACCACCGTGCTATATACAAAAGCCGCCCCCGAACCAAGGGACACCAAAGTATCCATATTAGGCGAGCGATGAACGATCCCCTTAAAGCCGCTAATGAAGAAGTTTTGGTTGATAACCATTACTGCCAATGTCAGTAGAAGTTGTATTAACCCCTGCGCCACGGGATTGGTAGCCAAAAACGCAGGCAACGGCATTCCCCACATGGTATGCCCCATAGAAAGCACCATTAAAAGAATCATAAATATCAACGAAGCGATCAACCGTTTGACAAGAGCAGGGGTTTCTGTATCTTTGATTTGATCTTTTATCTCGCTTTTTCGCCCCTTAACGGATGCGCCATAGCCTGCCTTTTCTACGGCGGCGATAATCGTTTGCGAATCCCCGCCTTCTACCATCATAGAATGGGTCAGCAAGTTAACACTGCAGGACGTGACTCCTTCTACCCCGCCCACCGCCTTTTCCACCCGTGCGGAGCAAGCAGCGCAAGACATACCGGTTACGTTATATTGTTGCATTGAATTCACCTCTATTTCATCAGTTTTTGCAGCAAATGAGTCAATTCATCAATGGTTTCGTCTTTTCCTGCCCGAATATCCTCAGCTACACAAGTATGAATATGATTGGACAGCAAAACCTTGTTAAAACTGTTCAAAGCGGCGGTCACCGCTGACACTTGGGTTAAAATATCGGGACAATAGGCATCTTGTTCTACCATGCCCTTAATGCCTCGAATCTGCCCCTCGATACGATTGAGACGATGAATAAGATCTTTATATTCGGCTATACTGCGTTGCTTGGTTTTGTGACAAGCGCAACATTGATTCTCTTTCATATTTGCCTTCACCTCACTGATATTATATACCCCGTGGGGGTATTTGTCAAGTAAAAAAAGCGATCGGCTGTTACAACCGATCGCTGTATTTTTATAGATTTCTCTCAAATGCTGCTAATAACTCACGGGCGAGCGTCTGCATTTTATGCTCACTCACCTTAACAACCTGTCGATCATAGGTTACGAGACCATTGATTTCATCCTCAACATCGCTAACCTGTGTCAGAATCGTGGCGCAAAGTCCTTGCTCGATGGCAGGAATAACCTGCTCCCGATACAGACAAAGCAGATCTTGTTGCAGTTGCTCGGTCGAGGAACAAGTTTTATAACCGTAATCCTTGCTCAGGTTAAACCGATGCCCATCAACCGCGCAGGCATAGCCGCCGAATTCCGAAAGCACTAACGGACGTGCAGTAGGCTTGCAACGAATCTTACGAAAATAGATATGCTCACTTTGCACGTCACTTTTCTTGCTGAAGAACCACCCTGAGGTGGTATCCCAAATACGAGTGTCATCCAGCCCTTTGCAAAAGTCATACAAGCGATCGGGGGTATGCTGTCCCCAGCCTTCGTTAAAAATGGTGTAATAACACACACAAGGATGGTTATATAGAGCCGTAACAGTCTCTTGACAATGGGACATAAAATACTGCTTTTGTTTGGCACCGACAGGCCATTTAAGGATTCGTTTCAACCCAATCGTGGGCAATGCCGTGTCAACCAAAAAGCTGTATTTGCCGCTGTTGACCATATCCTGAAAGACAATCATTCCGTATTGATCACAATAGTAGTAGAACAGGTCCGGTTCGATCTTGATATGTTTTCGCAGAGTATTAAAACCGAGTGATTTCATCGTTTTAACGTCAAACGCATACCCCTCGGGTGTAGCAGGCAAATAGATGCCGTCAGAAAAGTAGCCCTGGTCTAACAAACCGTGAAAAAAGTAAGGTTTTCCGTTTAAGCAAAGACGCGCCTTACCGTTGATCGATTCGGACGTGACAGTACGAAGCGCAAAATACGAGGCAACGGTATCTTCGCCATCAGTCAAAGTGAAATCGTATAAATAGGGGTCCTCAGGGGACCACAAATGAGGATTTTGCGGTGTTACCGTCACCGATTCCCCTTCAAACTGATACTGAGAACCGTCATTCAGCGTTAAGCACTTCGTCCCATTCCCTCCATCAACACGAATGGTCACCGAAGAGAGTGTTGGTGTAATGGTAAGAGATCGAATATAGTTTTTGGGGACCCACTCCATCCACACGGGTTGCCAGATACCGCTGGTGGGTGTGTACCACATTCCGCCCCGCTTTTTGCGTTGCTTGCCGTATGGTAAGGCTTGATCCAAATCATCAACCACCGAAACCCACAAGGTGTTCTCGCCTTCACAAAGCACATCGGTTATGTCGTAGCAAAAGGACCGATAACCGCCCATGTGCTCACCGATCCATTGCCCATTGACTAAAATGCGAGCGATTTGATCCACCGCACCAAAATGCAACAATAAGCGGCGGTCAGAGGGGATTTGCGGTATAGCAAAGGAAGTAGCATAGCGGTAGCTCTCCCCTTTTTTCATAGGGCGCTCAATACCGGAAAGACGTGATTCGGGAACAAACGGAACTTGAATCTTGCCCAGATACCGCTCATCAGACTTTGAACTGACAAGCAGATCCCACTGACCGCACAGGGAGATATACGAATCCCGTTTTAGCTGAGGGCGGGGGTATTCGGTTTGCCAAGTGGATTGCCCGCCATTTTCAAAAGGGGTTTTTAAATGACATAGTGACTGCTTCATAAATACCTCACAAATAGAAAGTGGTTATAGTATAGCACAAAAAGGGAGCAAAAGCAAACCGAGATCATAAAATTTATATATACAAAGGAAAAAGCCACGGGTTGCCCCGTGGCTTTTGTTGATTTAAGTAAGCTTGCAATTACTTAAGGTAACCTAAGAAGGTAATTAGTCACCGTATACCAAACCGTCGATGGTGA
>JAFSIW010000052.1 GCA_017439545.1 Clostridia bacterium
CCGGCATCGCATTTGTATGTACAAATGCACTTGGGCAGTAGCCCAAACCCACGAACAACAGAAAAGAGAAGATTCGTTTTTTGCAACGAGTCTTCTCTTTCTTTTTGTCTGTTAAGTGATATGCTGACTAAAGTCAGCGTGATATTTTCTTTTGAAAAAACCTCGCCTGTGGCAAGATATTTCCAAAAGAAAGTGATATTGAAGCCTTGCGGCTTCAGTGATATTCTATTCGCCCATAAACTTGCGAAGCAAATATCACTCGGCGTAAGCCGAATAACACTGCGTAGCAATCAAACTCGCCGCAGGCGAATAGAACTGTAGAAAGCGGGGGGGTGGTATTTAACTGAAATCCGCCGAGGGTTGGTTGCCCCAGGTTACGGTTACTTCAATGGGCTTTGCCACGTTGCGATTGTTTACGGTAACGGTCAGCGCGCCGGTTTTCGCATCCCATACTGTTTCTATGGTACGCTCGGTGGACCCTTGATAGGCTTCTACCAATTGGGGATATTTGCCGTTTCCGAAGAACACCATAGATGCCTTGGAATTGGAGGGGAAAGCTATGGTGCAGGCAGAGGACAGACTTTTCTCTTCCCGCGGGGCCATTTCGGTAGCGCCCACAAAGCCGATTTTCGGGGTTTCCGCCGTAGCCGCTTCGGTCACGTCGTAGTAAAGCTGCGCCGTATTGGCAGGCAACGCAGTTCCGGCAGGAATCACCTTCAGGGTAGGCGTGAACAAATCCACGTAGATTTTATTGGTAGCCGTACGGAATTCGCCTTTGGTGCTGTAATAAGCAAAGTAGTTCCCCCGTTGAGAAACAAATGCTGCGCCGGGGGTATAAGGAGTCGCACTGCCTTCCAGCGCCTTGGCAACTAACTGTAAAAAGAGCAGTTCCGTGCCGCCCGAGCAAGAATAATAGGCCGAAGGCAAGCCGGCAAAAATTGCTTTTCCTTGTCCCACATTGGACGAAATGCCCACCGTTTTGTCGGCAGCTTTCATAATGGATTCAAAGCCGCTACCTGCAAAATGGATGGTACGTTGCCCGTAAACCGCACCCATAGCACAGTTGGCATTTAACGCAGTGCCCATATATTCGGGAATGGTACCTTTGGCAATAGAACCGGCACCCAGACCGACACCGGTCATGCCCAGTTGTTTGAGCAAATCCCCCATGGGCGAAGTGCCTTGTCTGCCCCACCATTCAATAGACATATTGGAAAAAGCATCGTTATCGCCCAAGAACAACAAGCGACCGCCTGCTCTTACCCAATTGGCAATTACTTGGTTCGCGGTGGGACTCATGGGTTTAATAGCATCATAGGTTAAAATGAGCAAATTCACGTCTTCCAGTTGTTTGGCAAGCACATCATCGTTATGATCTAAAAATACCGTATCAGCCAAAATGCCTTCGTTTTGCAAGGCAACAAACAAACCGGTCATGGTGTCTTGTGCGTTGTCGGTCACCATATTGGCCGCACCCAAATGCCAACCCATAGAGTCGGACATCCCAATGGCAACACCGGGCGTACCGCTGTAATTGGCGCCTTTTAGGGTGTCAAATTCCTCATACATTTTGTTGATATTCAACTGCATGGTTTTATATTCGTCGCTGGCAATATCAAACGCCCGTTGAGGCCAGATAGTGGATTGGAACGAAGTGGTATCATCTTGCATCATGGCAGCGACTACGGTTTCTTTCCATCGCGCCAACATAACCGCTTCGTCCAGCGTACCCGCATTGTCCGAAGCAGGATCTTGCAACAAGTACAACGATTGTCCATCGTGCAATCCTTCGCCGTAGCTGTTATAAGCATACAACGAACTCATAAACACGTTACTGATCTTGGTTCCGGCAAACTGCATGCTCATATTGGCATCGTCCGACCAGGTTTGCCCGATAAAACCGTCCACCGTAGGAATGGAGGAATACATATGATAGCCGGTAGAAATACCGTGACGGTTATAACTAAAATTGCTGTGCGCGGCAATCAGTACCGTAATGTCGGGATATTTTTCTTTAATTTTTGCACTCAAATACTCAATTCCGCGTTTGTTAATATAGGCCTTAAAATATTGGTTTTTCCACATGGCCTCGGCCGAAGTGGAGGGGTCTTGCCACGGCTCGCCGTAATAGGCTTGGTATTCGGCCTTGAAGCCGGCAGAAAAACCCGCTTTGTTCCAAATTTCCGGTTCTTCCAGGGCAACCACTTCTACCCCGCCTGCGGCAATGTAGCTTTCAATGGCTTTCCATTTATACTCCAAATAGTCGGCGGTGGGAACCATGTAATACACCGTATAGGTCAATTGGGAGTGATTCAGCAAAGTCCCTTCGCGGGTGGTTTGCACCGAAGCCATACCGTTCGGATACGTCGCGGCATATTCCCCGTTATCGCGGTTAAAAGCAATCATAATGCCGATTTTCGTATCGTTGTGATAGGTGGTCTTTTTAGTTTTCCATTGATTCTGCAAGCCGCTGCCGACACTCCCCGTATTGATGCCGTACACGTAAGCAAGATAGCAATCCAGATCCAGATCGTAGTTGCCGCTGTATCCCACGTTGCATTGGGTCAAGGTGTTGAAATCTTCGTCGATCGCCTTAGGCAGAATCACACTCTTGTAGGCGCTTACCCCGTCCAGCGCATCAATCACCGTCACCGTGCCGTCGGGTTCTATGGGATCGGAAGGTTGGCTTGCAGGGAATTCCGTAATTTTCCCCACTACGTATTTTAAGATCATCAAAGCGTCTTCGGCGCTGATTTTATCATCGTTGGTCACGTCGGCAAATTCCTGCTCATCAGAAGAAAAGGAATGCTTACCGACCACTACTTTTAACACAATCAAGGCATCTGCCGCCGAAATTTCGCCATTACCGTCGGCATCGCCGTATTGCAGGGCTTGCGCCGTGGGAGAAGCCACAAAAACGGACGCCAACACGGCCACGATCAAAAGCCAGATTACACTTCGTTTCATACTTACACACCCTTTCTGTACGGTATCATTATACCCTATGATCCACTATGCCGGCTTTCCAATATCATAGCAGAAATTTAATACATCATAGCAAACAAAAAATCGTATTGAGATATATTTTTACCTTGCAAAATTTATTTTATTTTTTTGAATTGTTTTTCGGGCGATATTTTGAAATGCTTTTGCAAATTGAAAATAATCTCAACGCTTAATTTTTCGGGAAGTTCTCCCCTTTCTATCTTGTTCAATGCATAAATACTAATATTTAAAACGGTTGCCATCTCTTTTTTTGAAAGCCCACTCTTTTTCCTTAAATATGCAATATTATTTATAAAATTATTTATATCATCATTTATATTTTTTCTTATCATTTCAACCTCTCCTTGAATAAATCAAAATTGATGTAATTTATTTTAACATCATATTTGATGTTTGTCAATACATCATTTGTGATTTATCATAAATAAGAAAGAGGGATTAGAATGGAATATTATAAAAGAATAAGAGAAATCAGAATCAAGAATAACGAAACGCAACAACAACTTGCCGATTTATTAGAAACAACTCAACAAGCTTATTTAAAATACGAAAAGGGCATAAATGAAATGCCAATCAGAAGAATCATAAAATTATGCAACCATTATAATTTATCTGCTGATTATATTTTAGGGCTCACAGACCAACCAAAACCTTTAAAATAAATACCACGCTGATTTTACTTTCATATCGCAACAAAAAAATGCACGAAAAATTTCGTGCATTTTTTATGTTGTCCTTAGCAGTCCTACTGACTGCATTTAAGTCTGCAAACTCTTAAACCGATAAAACTCGCCTTTTTTGTCCATCAATTCCTGCCAAGTGCCGTATTCCACGCACACTCCGTCTTTGAGCACGGCGATCTTATCCGCATTGCGGATGGTGGACAACCGATGAGCTACAATGAAAGTGGTACGGTCCTTGGCCAACTTGTCAATGGAATCCTGAATCAGTTTTTCCGAAACCGTATCCAACGCCGAGGTGGCTTCGTCAAAAATGATGACCTTGGCGTCTCGAATGACCGCACGGGCAATGGCAATGCGTTGCCGTTGACCGCCCGACAGTTTATCCCCGTGTTCCCCCACCATGGTGTTAAGACCATAGGGCAGTTTTTCAATCACCTCTTGCAGGTTTGCCACCCGAATGGCTTCTTGCAGTTTTTCTTCGGTGCAATCTTCCAGACCAAAGGTAATGTTATCCCGCACGGTGCCCGAAAACAGCACTGAAGTTTGGGGCACGGTAGCAATGTGGGAACGATAGCTTTGCAGATCCAGTCCGCTCATATCCTTGCCGTCAATGAGGATCTTCCCCTCGGTGGGCTGATAAAAACCGATGACCATATTCAGCACGGTGGATTTGCCCGATCCCGATTCCCCCACCAGCGCAATGGTCTCGCCCTTATGCACCGTAAGATTCAGCCCGTTCAGCACGGGTTGAGGATCATCGTGATAATGAAAATGCACGTTTTGGAATTCGTAAACCCCGTCCAGATCCTCCATTTTTTCTTTGTTTTTGTTATCTTCCACGTCCATGGCCCACATAATGTCGCCAATGCTTCGCACCGATTCAAACCCGCGGGTAATGATGGGCAGCAGGGCGATGACCGCCGTAACCTGTGCCACGATGGTGCCAAAGTAGGACTGGTACATGGTGATATCCCCAATAGGGATGACCTTTTTATAAGCAAGGTAGCCGGTAAAGGCAAGGCAGACCAATTGGAAAAACTGAAAGGTCACCCAACAAATGGCGCCGAACACTGCGTTGATACGATCCAGCGCGTACCCGCTGGTGGCCATACGGAACAGATTTTGGTTGAGTCGAGTCAGGGCGGTATCCTCTAACCCGTGAGCCTTGGTCACGGGCACCAGTTCCACCATTTCCATCACCTGACCGGAGGTGTTTTCTACCTCGTGGCGGTACTCCCGATTGGCACGCACCAGTTTTTTGCGGAATGCCATCATAATCAGCACGGCGGCAGGCACCGAGACCAGAAAAAAGATGAACACCACGGGACTACGGGACAGAGTTACGCACAACGCCACACCCCCGCTGTAAAGAATGGACACCGCCGTGGTAAACACGCTGGAGGTCATGGCTTCGATGTTTTCCACGTCCCGCATGATTTTGGACTGGATCTTACCGGATTTCATCTCTTTATGAAAAGTAATAGACAGTTGCTGCAGTTTGCGCGCCATGGATGCCCGCAGATTCAATTCGGCACGGCGGATGGCCACACTGCGGTTTTTGGTGCACATAAAGGTGGACCAAACGTTTTGCAAGATCAGCACGCCCAAAATACCTGCGTTAATCAGCAAATAGTTCAAACTGTACTGATCGGTATACGTAGCGGCATTGATGATATTGGCGGTGATAATGGGTGTGACGATCACCGGCAAATGTTGCAACAAATAAAAAAACACCGATTTACACAACGACCAATAGTTCCCTTTGAAAATTCGCAGTAAAATCTTCACAGGGCTCCTGCCGCACTCCATAAAGGTGCGGTAAAAGGCTTCTTGGGTGTGTACGTCGGTTCTTACTTTACTGAAATCATTTTGTTTCATCATGATTTCCCCCTTAGACAAGCCGTTATCGGGTAGCATCATAACGGCGACTTCGGTTGATTATTCAGTTCGCTTTTTATATAGCACATCCACCATGGAATGTCAATGGGTTTTTGGGATTTTTTTGAAAAAATCCACCACAATATTCGTTTCAAGAAAAAGCGACCCTGCCAAAACAAAAACAGGGTCGCAACAACAATATTATTCACACAATTCCGCCATTTTATCGGTCACAAAATTGTCCACCGTGATCTTCCATTCTTCTACCTTCACAAGACCGCTCTTACGGGCTTGGTCGGCAAATTTTGCCAGCATATTCTTGCGGTTTTCCTTGGTGTCGTATTCAAGGCAAACGCCGGTGTAGTAAAGGGGCAAACGAGCGGTCTTGACACGGAACAAGGCTTCGGGATCAAGAGCAGTTGCCTCTTCGGCGGCATCGAACAGTTGGCTGTACTGAAAGAACAGTTCTTCGGTCATAAAGGTCTCGGCAGCATCCTGAGGCTCACCGAAAATATTGAGCAGTCCGCCGCCTGCTTCCATGGCGTCGTGCATGATATTGATGTAATCCAAAATAAAGGGTGCGGCTTGTTTATAATAACCGTTAACAAACTCTTCCATGACTTTGGTTTCGTCTTGGTAAGGATCCCACATCATTTTGGCAAGCAGATAGCCACGCAGTTCGCTGAACTCGCCCCCTTCTTCACGGTTGCCTTGGCTGAACAGCGAGCGCACGTTGTTTTCCACAAAATAGCGGATGTTTTTGGGGATCACCCGCAGATTGGGGAAGGGATTGACCAAGTTATGGAACTGGATGCAGTAATCCCATAAGAACAGGTTGCCGCAAATTTCTTTCCAATCCAGCATAGCCTGACGGTTGTTCACCGTGCCCGGTTGTTGACATTCCCCAAAGGGCGTGCCGCGATTGGATTCAATATTGCACAACATAATTTGTACGTTATCAGCAGGCTTCATATGCTTGGGAGCTTTGGTGGAATATTGATAAGCCAACGTGGAAATCACCTTGTCGGGAAACTGCTCCGCTACCTTGTTGACAAAAGTAAGCAAAGACCCCATGGGAGCTTCTTCACGATCGTCTAACTTTTTGCACTCGTCGCACAAGCAATGGTATCCACTGTCGTTGGAGCTGACCGACCAATATTTGGCATTTGGTTTTCCTTCCATATATTTTTTCAGGTTTTTCACCGCAATATCAAACACGTCGGGATTGGTGCAACAGATTTGGGTAAATTCTTTTTGACGGCCGCCGTTAAAATAAGCAAAATATTCGGGATGCTCGTCATAATATTCCGCAACCGGTACCAATTTGTCAAAAGAGTGGTCAAAAAAGCCCCAGTCATCATTGGATGCACTCATTTTGTGCTTTTCGGCAAATGTTTTATCAAAATACTCGTTATAATACACCCGACGGAATTCCAAAATGGGAGTAAAAGCATAATCGTCAAACAGCACTGACAGATTGGCATCAAAAGGAACGTACTCCACGGTTTTGGTGTAGTAGCGACAGCCGATGATCCGTTCTAAAAAGTCATACACCGCATACACGGCGGCTTGCTCGGTTTTGGCCTCAAAAATCAGATTTTTGCCTTCCAGCTTATAGCAAAATCCCGAATCGCCGTGATCCGCTTCTTTGAAAAACACAAAGGGATGCACGTCTTCCACCGCCGAAACGGTCAGACGGCCGCCGGTGATTTTTTCTATGTAGTTTAGGAAGATGTCGGTGGCACGGGTCCAGTCGTTTTTCATCACCACTGCATAGGGTTTTTTGTTTTCGGTAAATACAAAGGGAAGTTTACTGCTCATAGGAAACGCTCCTCTCATCATACGGATTACCTTCTTAATAACACACCCCGCCGCCCTTGTCAAGAAATTTATGAAAAAAAGAGAAGAAAGTCAACCGCTTTCTTCTCTTTTTACTATTTCTGCCCCAATTCGGGATAAATGGTTTTATGAGTATACAGCATCCAGCTGGCGTGCTCCTGATTGGCGGTATCCGAACCGCCGCCGTTGTAATCCCAGGTTTCACGGTACATATCTTCGCTGTAATCTTCCACAAACTTGGTCAGTTCGGCAAGACGCTCGGCATAGCCCATCTTGTGGCAATAGAGCATTTCCCAAGCAAGTCCCTTACCAATGACGTGACCGCCACGGGTGATGGGGCACAGATCCCGTTCAAATTCGGTGCAAACGTCCAGCATACGGTGTTTTTCATAATAATCGCAAGCGCCGTATTTCAGATAAACCTGATAGGTGTTTTCTAAAATTTCGGGATCAGCGCCGTACCAATCGCAACCCATGGGAGCCAGATTCACCCAAGAAAAGCCACGAATATAGCGAATGGAAGCATTGGGACTAGCATCTACCGCCTTGTAACTGCGACCGATCAGTTCGCAATAAATGGTCTTACCGTCAATTTCGGTGGTTAAAAACTTATGCACACCGCCCACGATTTTGTCAGCGGCGGCCGTCCACCGTGCGGCGGCAGTGGGATCGGTCTCACTTACGTAACCCGCCAATTCGTGCAAGGCTTGGGACGCATACACGTTGGTCAGCAGGTCGTAGCAATAAAAGTAAGAACCGTCACGGGAGTGCTCCAGACTTTCGTTGAACAGCAGTTCATAGGGGTTATCTAAATTGCCGTGATCCAAATAATGATTGGCAAACCCTTTCACCACGGGGTAGGTATCCTTCAAAAACGCCTCGTTTTCAGGGGTCTTGGGAGCGGTGGTGGCAAACATCACCCAAGCGTGGGTGAAAAAGAAAGAAGTATCTGCCTGCCGACGCAGGGAGGGCGGTGCATTTTCAAAAATCACGTGGATGGCAAATTCATAACCGTTGTCACGGTGATAATTGACCACGTATTGCATCAGCCGACGGGCGATTTCAAAATCCCCGTGGGCAATGTGACACATCACCTGAATGGAGGTATCCCGACAGAACATTCCGTTATAATGCCCTGTGATAGAAGTGTCGGCATAACCGTCCTCGTGGGTGCGGTCGATCATAGATTGATAGGTTTTGTTATACAAAGAAATTGCTTTTTGGGTTACCATAGCAAGAGTCTCCTTTAAAACGTAACGTCTGCGTACAACATATGATGATCGGAGTGGTTATTCGCCACCATCGTACCTTTGCCTACTTTCAGATTTTTAGAAACCACAATGTTGTCAATGGGACCGTCTCCGCAGGTTTTGAAGGTATCGGTGGCGTTGTTGACCAGATTGCCGCCCAACACGTTAAAGGAAGCAAAGTTGGAGCAGTTGAAGTCGCCGGTGATGATGAAATTGTCAAGACCGTCAAGGTGGTCGGCAATTTCTTGGAACTGACCGCTTTGCAGGTCGGTCCAGGTCAGGTGGGTGTTGAAGAAATTGACGGTACGATTGCCCGCCTTGATCACTGCGTGACCGCATACCCGTTGCTCTTCGGTGCCGGAGGGCAGTTGAATGGTTTCATAACTTTGAATGGGATATTTGGACAAAATGGCGTTGCCGTAAGCGCCGCCTTCTAAATCAATGGCTTTGGAGTAGCCGTAATACCAACCAAGCTCATCTGCCAACAGTTTGGCTTGATTCACCTTACCGGTACGAATGGTATTGTTATCTACTTCTTGAATGCCCACAATATCCAAATTGGCAGATTTGATGTCGTTGGCAATGGTGGTGGCATTGGCATCGCTGAGAATATGGATGTTATAGGTACCCACGCGCAAGCCGTTCACCACCGTGACAGGAGGTTGGGTGGTTACGTCTTTTTTATCCAGTTCGGGATGGCAATATTTATGGGCAAACAGCATCCAGCTGGCGTGCTCCTGGTTGGCGGTATCGGAACCGCCGCCGCTGGCTTGCCAGGTTTCACGGTACATATCTACACTGTAGTTTTCAATGAAAGCCTCCAGCACACGAAGGCGGTCGGTGTTACCCACCATTTTGCAATACATCAGCTCCCAGGCAAGACCTTTCCCGATGACCTCCCGTGCACGGGTGTTGGTGGAACCGGTGTATTTCACGTGAACCTCCAGCATTTTATATTTACCGAACCAGTTGCCTGCCCCGTATTTTGTATATAAAGCGTAGGTGTTTGCCATAATTTCCTTGTCCATCGCGTACCATTCGCAACCCACAGGTGCCATATTCACCCAAGAAAATCCTTGTACAAAGGTCTCATTTTCCAAATCGTACAGCTCAGCGTACATGGTTTTTCCGTCGATCGTAGTCACCAGATGGGTGTGCACCCCTTTGGCGATCAGATCGGCTGCCTCTTTCCACGATTTGGCGCGGGCGGGGTCTTTCGTAGCGAAGTAACGGGACAGTTCATGCCATGCCTGCGAAGCATACACGTTGGTCAACAGATCATAAGAATACCATTCTCTGCTATCACGGGAGTGTTCCAGATACCGATTCTCGATCAATCCCTTATCGCGGTCAAAATAGGTGCCGTCGATGAAATAGTCGGCAAATGCCTTGACCTTTTCCTCGGTTGCATTCAACAAGGCAGTCTTTTCTGCCGAAGCAGGCGCCTTGGTAGCGTACATATACCACGCGTGGAGGAAGAAGAAGGTGGTATCGGTTTGCAGTTTGTCAGAGTAGGGGCCTTTGCCATCCTCCATAATGTGCATCACGTAGTCCCGTTTGTAGGTGTTGTGATAATCCACAATATACTTCAAAATCTTGGCGGCAGCGCTATAGTCCCCTTGGGCAACGTGTGCCATCACCTGAATGGAGGAATCACGGCAAAACATTCCTTCGTAAGCGCCGTTGAGGGAGGTTTGTGCATAACCGTTTTCTTGAATCCGATCCAGCATCGATTGATAGGTGTCGGCATAAAGGGACTCTCCCTTGACCGAATACAGGGGCAATTGGTGGTAAACGGGTTCAACCGTCTCAACCGCTGCCTCTTTATCGGCAGGGAACTTTTTCACCTTACCCACCACAAATTGTAAGATCATCAGGGCATCTGCGGCAGAAACTGCGGTATCATCATCCACATCTGCCAATTCCACTTGGTCGTCGGTCATTTTCACTTTACCCACCACCTGCTGTAATACCAGCAAAGCGTCAGCGGCAGAAACCGATTTATCCCCATTGGGGTCACCGTACATTTGCTTTTCAGCCACGCCGTCCAATCCATTGTAGGCAGTAACAGCATCCAGATAGGTTTGATAATTTTCAATATCCTTCACTACCTCGGTACCGTTTTCGTAAGCATAAGCATACAGCATTTGGTCGATTTTCACCAAAGCATCCCGAGAGGCAGTGGTAATCGTGCCCAAAGCGGTAATGGCATCTTCAATTTCAAAACGGGCTTTATGTTCTTCCCGATAGATCAGATCCTCGATCTTTTGCTTGGCATACACCAAATTCTCAAAGCCTTGTACCAGATTGCGGTCTGCCACGGACAATTTGACGTATCGATCATAAATTTCCATCACCGTATCATAATGCTCCATGGTAATTTCCTCCAAAGGAGGCAGAGCGGCAATATCTTTGGTGATTTGTTCGTAAACGGGAAGGGCTTCTACCGCGCCGATGATCTCAAATGCGGCGATGTTGCCCCGCAACCATCCGCCATAGGCACTCACGTCATAGTTCCATGCCTTGTAATCGCCGTCAACGGTAGCGCCGTTCCATACCGCACGGTTGGCGGTGTGGATCACAAAGGAATGCAATTCCCCTACCGTCACGGCTACTTCCTTAGAAAAAGACAGGGTAAACCAATCGGCAGCAACCCTTTCCAAAGCAAGGGTTTCGGTATAGATCTGGTTGCCGGTCTCAGGCGTGCCGGAATATACCGTAACGTCGATGGGGTTGTTGGCCGATTCGTTGGAAAGGTACACCTTTATCCCTTTGATTCCGGCTTGATCGGGCACAAACTCCTGCCCGGATTTATTGCTGCCGCTGATCAGGAACAGCGGCGTGGCAGTGTTTGTAAAATGGGTAAAGGGTTCAGCGGCTACCACGGAGGTTACCATTGCCGAGCAAA
This sequence comes from Clostridia bacterium, assembly GCA_017439545.1. GTDB lineage: Bacteria > Bacillota > Clostridia > Oscillospirales > Acutalibacteraceae > UMGS1484. The sequence continues at coordinate 11,565 of JAFSIW010000052.1, forward strand.
CCAATACCAAGCATAACAGAAATGCCACGATGCGTTTCATAAAAAACTCCTCCTAAATACTTGACATTAGTCTTAGTATAAGATAAATTATAAGGGAAATCAAGCGGTATATTGTTCTGATTTCATATTTTTTTGACTATGGAGGAAAAAATGGCGTTAATTTTTCATGAAAGTAGCAATATTTTTCACGATACCTTTGACGGAATCTCCATCAGCCGACAGACCAGTGCGGCGGCAGGCAATGCCCTTGCGCCCCATTGGCACGAGCGGATGGAGGTATGGCTGATCCACTCGGGACAAATGACCGTCTCTTGCGAGCAGGATATTTTTGACGTGTACGCAGGAGATATTCTGGTCATCAATCCGGGGCAGGTGCACTCATGCCGCGTAGCCGAGGCCCCCGTTGCCATTGATTGCCTTATTTTTGATATCCACCGCCTGCTGACGCATCAAACCGGCGAGGTAGACCCCGTTTTGCGTAACGTGAGCAGCGGCGCTTTGCGATTTCAGCACATCATTCGCAAAAACGATCATCTGCAATCCCTGATTCGCGCCGTTGCCGACTGTCCCAAGGCCGATCCTTGGAGCCCTATCGAGGTCAAAGGATTGTTACTACAGTTACTTGCCATTCTTTGCCGACGGTACGTTTCAGACAATCACTACACCGTACCCCGCCATTTGCAAGAGGTAAGCAGTTTGCTGGAGTACATTCATCTGCACGCCACCGACGAGTTGACGCTGGAGCAACTTGCCAATCAAGCGTGTATGTCCCCCTCTTATTTTTGCCGTTGGTTTAAAAGCGCAGTGGGAGAATCCCCCATGGCATACGTGACCACCCTGCGCATCAACAAAGCCTACGAATTACTGGCAAGCGGCTACTCGGTAACCGAAACCTGTCAGCAAGTAGGAATTTCCGATCTGAACAACTTTAACCGTCAATTTCGCAAACGAGTGGGCGTCACCCCCTCCAAGGTAAAGGCAGAAGGGAAAAAAATCAGATAAACATAGGGTAGAGTGACAAATAAATTTTTTGTATTTCAGGAAGTCGCAAACCGCAGGCATACTCCCATATGTCAAGGTTTAAGACGAATTATTTGGAAAAATGTAAAATACTGTCTTGCAAACCTTCGCCGAAAATGATACAATAGAATTTGTTTTTAGGGGGCGACCATCTATGATCAAAGGATTTGACAATGACAAATATCTGGCCATGCAATCCCAACATATCCGTGGGCGCATTGACCAGTTCGGCGGTAAGCTGTATCTGGAATTCGGCGGAAAATTGTTTGACGATTTTCACGCCTCCCGAGTCCTGCCCGGTTTTTTACCCGACAGTAAGCTGCAAATGCTGTTACAACTGAAAGAACAGGCTGAGATCGTGATTGTGATCAACGCCACCGCCATTGAAAAGAATAAAGTCCGCGGCGACCTTGGCATCACCTATGATCAGGACGTTTTGCGGCTGATCGACGCCTTTCGCAGCGTAGGTCTGTACGTAGGCAGCGTGGTACTTACCTGCTTTGCCTATCAGCCTGCGGCTGAGGCCTTTCAGTCCCGTTTGGAACAGCTGGGTGTGCAGGTCTACCGTCATTATGTTATCCCCGGTTATCCCTCCAACGTAGACCTGATCGTCAGCGACGAGGGCTACGGCAAAAACCAATATATTCAGACCTCCCGTCAGCTGGTGGTGGTTACCGCACCCGGTCCCGGCAGCGGCAAAATGGCGGTATGTCTTTCTCAACTGTATCATGACCACAAACAAGGCATTCAAGCGGGATACGCCAAGTTTGAAACCTTCCCTGTGTGGAATCTCCCCTTAAAGCACCCGGTGAATATGGCTTATGAAGCCGCCACCGCCGATTTAAACGACGTGAATATGATCGACCCCTTCCATCTGGAGGCCTACGGCACCACCACCGTCAACTATAATCGGGACGTGGAAATTTTCCCCGTGGTCAGTGCTATGATGGAACGGATCTTAGGGGAATCCCCCTATAAATCCCCCACCGATATGGGGGTGAATATGGCAGGCAACTGCATTGTGGACGATGAGGCGGTATGTAAAGCCGCCAAAGATGAGATCATCCGTCGGTACTATGCAGGTCTGCTGGCCCAAAAGAACGGCACCGGCACGGAAGAAACCGTACGCAAGCTGGAGCTTCTGATGAAGCAGGCAGGCATTACGGTAGCCGATCGCAAGGTAGTAGCCGCCGCCAACCAAAAAGCAGAGGAGACCGGTGAGCCTGCCGCGGCCATGGAATTGCCCGACGGAAGAATCATTGTTGGCAAGACTTCGCCCTTAATGGGCGCCTCAGCCGCTCTGCTGTTAAATGTGCTGAAGGCATTGGGCAACATTGACGATGAGATCCATCTGCTCTCTCCTGTGATCATTCAGCCCATTCAACATTTAAAGGTGGATCATCTGGGCAACCAAAATCCCCGTTTGCACACCGATGAGATCTTGCTGGCGCTGTCCATTTCGGCCGCTACCAATCCCACCGCCGAGGTGGCGATGCAACAGCTTGACCGCCTGAAGGATTGTCAAGTACACTCCTCGGTCATCCTCTCCCCCGTGGATCAAAAGACCTTTAAACGATTGGGCATTCAGCTCACCATGGAGCCTACCTACCAATTCAAAAAGCTGTATCACAAGCGATAAAGAAAAACGGTACCGACGTGCGATATACGTCGGCACCGTTTTTTTGATCCGTTTTGGGGCATACTGTGACGGGTGATGTATGTGAAACAAAGAGCAACCGTATTATTATTTACCATTATCTGGACCTTTTTGGCCATCGGCGGCAGACTGACCTATCTTGCCACCCGTCAGGAGCATTTAGCGGCCGCCAACAGCCAATCCCTTTATACGCTGACGGTGGACACCCCGCGAGGCACCATTTTTGACCGCAA
>JAFSIW010000008.1 GCA_017439545.1 Clostridia bacterium
AACAATCCCTCAGTCAGCTTCGCTGACAGCTCCCTTTACACAAGGGAGCCTTTGACACAAGAGCATTCTACGCTGAATTTTTATTTGCTTTCTGCTCATCGGCAAAGCCTTTATGGAACCCCGCCACTATGGCGGGGTTTTGTTACATAAAATAGCGTACACAAGGCGCGATCCGTCGCTGAGCCGCTTTGATCACGCGGGATACGGTGGACTTGTTCACCCCCAGCGTGCGTGCCACATCCGCCATAGACCGCCCTTCAAAAAAATGCATTTGCACCATCTGCTGCTGACGTGGCGTCAATTCGTTTTGCGTCGCTTTGTTCACCACCTGCAACAGCCGCTCCCGCTTGCGGGAATCGTCTACCCCGCAGGCTTGTTCATAATGCTGCAAGCTGCCTATGATCTCACCGTAGTCGTTAAGCGGAAGCTTCTTCATGGGCTCCCTCCTCTTCGTAATAATGCAAAAGGTACTCTCCCGTTTTGCGACATTCGGTCACCTCGGTAGTAAGGTAATAGATCCGCTGTTGCAGAATAGGATCGTCATTGATTTTTGCCTGCTCCCGCAGTTGATGCAATCGCTTTTGCAGTACCTTGGCCTGCCTTAAATACTCCGCTCCCAATTCTTGTAACGTCATAGTTTCATCCTTTCACAAAAAGCATAGATTTCGGTTGGCCAAACCGTTAAAAGCACACAAATCGTTGTGCTGACTTAACCATATCACGCTTTTCGTGTAATTTCAACATATTTCTACACGATTTGTGTGTTTTTCGACATGACTGAGTCATCAACGGGACTGCCCGATTTTTCCCCAAAACTTTTGCTTGTCAAACCACGTAAAGTGTGATATAATAGTAAAAACCACTACGTTTTGTGGGATTGCCCTATCATTTTGCCAACGAGGTGACGAAAATGTTTGCAGAAACCATGAAGCAATTACGCCGTTCCCGCCATATGACGCAGGCTCAGCTGGCAGAAAAGCTGGGATTGTCGGCCAGCGCCGTGGGAATGTATGAGCAAGGGCGCCGCGAGCCCGATCTGAATGTGATCATGCAACTATGCGATATTTTCGACGTACCGGCAGATCGGCTGTTGGGCGAGCCCGCCCATCGGGAAAGCTTTGAGATCAAGGACGTGATCCAGGATATTCAGGAACGTCTGCTTACCGCGCAAGAGCTGACGTTGGACGGCGTGCCCGTAACCTCCGACGGACTGAAGCGGTTGATCGACGCCATTGAGATCAGTACCGCCGTGGTATTGGATCAAATGGGCAAAGAGCAATCGGAGTAAAACTTGGTAACACTTGCCAAAAACGGTGATGAAAAGTGATGTGATTTTTTCACATCTTTTTACAAAAATCTCTTGAAATTCCCATTCGTGTGAATTATAATAAAGAATATTCCTTAAATACATACAAGGAGGAACCTATATGGTAGACTTTATCACCAACCATTATCCCTTAGTCACGCTGGCAGTTGCGCTGATCGCATTGCTGTATGTGGCGATCACCACCAAACGGGTGTTAGGATACGAAGAAGGCAACGATCTGATGAAAAAGCTGTCCCGCTCCATTCGGGCAGGTGCTTCCGCCTTCTTAAAACGTCAATACACCGTCGTCGCTATTTTCTTTGTTGTGATTGCGGCAATCTTGGGTGTGATGGCCATTCTGGGTATCCTGAACCCATATATGCCCTTTGCCTTCCTTACCGGCGGTATTTATTCCGGTCTGGCCGGCTTTATCGGCATGAAGATCGCCACCGCCTGTAACGACCGCACCGCCAACGCTTGCCAACACAGCCTGAATCAAGGTCTGCGGGTGGCTTTCTCTGCCGGTTCGGTTATGGGCTTTACGGTAGTTGGCTTAGGTCTGTTGGATGTTTCGGTCTGGCTGATCCTCTTAAAATACGTATTTGCCGAAAACGCTGACACCATCACCAACGCCATTGTAACCTTTGGTATGGGTGCTTCTTCCATGGCGCTGTTCGCCCGTGTGGGCGGCGGTATCTTTACCAAAGCCGCTGACGTTGGCGCAGACCTGGTGGGTAAGGTAGAAGCGGGCATTCCCGAAGACGACCCCCGCAACCCCGCCGTTATTGCCGATAACGTAGGTGACAACGTAGGTGACGTTGCCGGTATGGGCGCTGACCTGTATGAATCCTATTTCGGTTCGCTGGTGTCTGCCGCCGCTTTGGGTGTTGCCGCATTCCGTCAAACGGCAAATGAAATCACCATGACCAAAGCCTTGATCGTTCCTCTGTTATTGGCTGCCGTAGGTATTATCTGCTCCATCTTGGGCACCTTCTTGGTTCGTACCAAAGAAAACACCGACCAAAAGAGTCTGCTTGCCGCTTTGAGCCGCGGTACCAACTTCAGCGCTGTTTTGGTTGCCTTGGCCGCCTTCCCCTTGGTATGGTTTGTGTTGGGCTCTCAATACATCGGCTTGTACGGCGCCATTCTGGCCGGTCTGCTTGCCGGCGTGCTGATTGGTAAAGCTACCGAATACTTTACCTCCGACTCCTACAAACCTACTCGCAAGCTGGCTGCGAACTCTGAAACCGGCTCTGCCACCATTATCATCGGCGGTATCAGCCTTGGTATGCTGTCCACTGCCCTGCCCATCATCATTATTGCCGTTTGTATTTTAGGCGCTTTCTTCTTGGCGGGTGTTGGTTTTGCTAACGGTAGCCTGGCATTTGCGGTCAATGAAGGATTGGGTCTGTACGGAATCGCCTTGGCCGCTGTTGGTATGCTTTCTACCTTGGGTATTACCCTTGCTACCGACGCTTACGGCCCCATTGCCGACAATGCCGGCGGTATTGCCGAAATGGCAGGTCTTGACCCCGAAGTGCGGGAACGTACCGACGCATTGGATTCCTTGGGTAACACCACCGCCGCTACCGGTAAAGGCTTTGCCATCGGCTCAGCCGCTTTGACCGCTCTGGCTCTGGTTGCCTCTTACCGTGACCAGATCATTCAACTTTCCGGTGGTAAGTTTGAATTTGATATGCGACTGATGAATCCCGCCGTGCTGGTCGGTTTGTTCATTGGTGCTTGCCTGCCCTTTGTATTCGCCGCTCTGACCATGGAATCGGTTGGCAAAGCCGCCCAAAGCATTGTGCTGGAAGTTCGCCGCCAATTCAAAGAGATTGCCGGCTTGATGGACGGCAAAGCCGAGCCCGACTACAAGGCTTGCGTTGACCTGTGCACCCGCTCCTCGTTGCGTGAGATGATCCTGCCTTCCGTGATCGCTGTGGTAGTTCCTGTGATTGTAGGTCTGTTGCTCGGCCCCAACGGCGTGATCGGTCTGCTGGCAGGCTCTACCGCCACCGGCTTCCTGATCGCCATCTTTATGAGCAACTCCGGCGGCGCTTGGGATAATGCGAAGAAATACATCGAAAGCGGCGCACATGACGGTAAAGGCAGTGACCAACACAAGGCTGCCGTAGTTGGTGACACCGTAGGCGATCCCTTTAAAGATACCTCCGGCCCTTCCATCAACATCCTCATCAAGCTGCTGTCGGTGGTTTCCATCGTATTCGGCGCCTTGGTGCTGAACTTCAATCTGTTTAATCTGCTGTAAACGATACAAGCAAACTGCCTTCCTGAAACGGGAAGGCAGTTTTTTCTTGCAATTATACAAATGTATGCTATAATAAAACCGTAAACGGGGACGGCACCCATCACAAAAAACAGCTTTACAAAAAACAGAATATGTACAACAAAGGGGATGACACCCATAGAAAAAAACGTAATTGTTGTGGATGAACTGGGAAACACCTATGAAGCGACCTACCCCAAACGGGCAAAAGGTCTGGTCAAAAACGGCAGGGCACGCTTCGTGGATGAAACCACCATTTGCCTTGCGTGTCCGCCGAACAAAAAAACGGAGGACAAAATCATGTCAGAAAATAAAAAGCAAGAAACGGTTCAAAAGCAACCCAAAACCACCGCTCCTGCGGCAGAAGAAAAATACACCTTCGCCTATTGCATGGGGCAAATCGAAAAGATTTTGAATGCCCAAAACGACGGATTCTACACCGAGGCGCTCACCCAACTCAAGGAGCTGACCTCTACCGGTCCGGGGGATATTGCCGGTGCGGAAAAGGCACAAGCCATTGCCGCCGCTATCAAAAGCCGGGAAACCACCCACCAACAACTGCTCAGTTTTTATGAGAAAATGGCGATGGAGTTGGCTCCCAAGAAAACCGCCCAACAAACCATTTTGGAGGGTATTGAGCGAATCCTTTGTAACCCCGAAGTACGGGACAATTTGAAAATGGAAATGGTTGCCGAACTGATGACCGCCCTGTAACCCACCTTCCCCTGCCGCGAAAGCGGTGGGGGATTTTTTGTGAAAATGTTCGAAAGTTGCACATTTTTATGCAACTTTTCTTTTTTTCGCTCCCATATATGACCCCAATCATCATATTTAGGAGGAAAATTATGACTTTGGAAAACTTTGAATACCGAACCAGCCCCCTGTTTTTGCGCAATCAATTTGATGAGTCAAGTGAAGGTGGCTTTAAAATCCCTGTCATTCCCAAAGGCGATTTTGCAGAGAGTGACTTTGAACAGTTGTTGTTGCTTGGTTTTGATCGAGCCAAAGCAAACGACACCAAGCTCAACAATCGAATGGTGCATTTCTTTTTATATGATTATAAATTCGAACGAGTTTGGAAAGCCCCTGACAAAATAATAGAAAAACTAAAACCTTACCGAGGCGTCCTGTCTCCCGATTTCAGTATGTATCGGGAAATGAATCCCACCATGCAACTGTATAACACCTTTCGAAACCGCTGGTGTGGTGCCTATTTTGCAAGCAAAGGACTACGTGTTATTCCAACCATTAGTTGGGGGGATGAGAATACCTTCGACTTTTGCTTTTTGGGTATTCCAAAAGGCAGTACGGTTGCGGTATCTACCTATATGGTATCGGAGCATGAGAGCAGAAAAGATCAAAAAGAATTCTTTTTAAAAGGTTATAACGAAATGCTGCGGCAAATCCAACCGGAACGCATCATTTGTTATAACACCCCTTTTCCCGAAATGGAAGGTAACATTATTTTTGCGGATTATGAATTATCCTCTTGGAAATATCAAAACATCGATTATCAACCATCCAAATACGCAAAATATATCACCGGCGCATTGTCTTTGCCGCCCGATTGTGGTATAATGATTAAACGAGGCTTTGTGGTGCCGGACGAGGTCAAAGGCATGGGTAGTGCCTTTGGCGGGGAATGGAAGCCGAAAAAGCCGGAGGACGAGCGGTTTTTAGGTGAACCGGGAGAGATTAAAATAACGATATTAACAAATAAGAAAGAACAATATAGAGCAGAAACTATAATAGGCAGCAACAGAAAAGCAGAATATGAACTCCACTTCACAGACCACCTTCGTCCCAACACACACACCAATCCACATAAACACGTAATAAATTGGGACAAAGGATTTCCTTATTTTGAAAAACCGCAACCGTATATCAATAACAATATGAATCAAAAAATTTTTGAAGAAAACAAGAGGTTGAAAATGGAAAACGTTACACAATTCAGCAATTTTGATAATCTATCCGATTTCAAATGGAGTTTGGAATGTGGCGGTGAAATAGAATTTGAATGGAACGGAAAAAGATTCGGAATTTTCAAGTATATGAAAAAAACGCCATCTTCGCCGGAGCAGATTCTTATTGGACCCAGCGATATCACCGAAAATGAATACCCCGTCGTTTACGCCGATACAATTGACGAGGTTTTAAACTACACCATAGACGGGCATATCCTTCGTGACATTATCGATCAAATCGATGTTTTGTGGCGGAATATATAACGAAAAAGCCAAAAACGGAGGACGAGCGGTTTTTAGGCGAACCGCAGAAGATGAAACCGACGAGAGTACCAAATAAAAACCCCGACCTTCTTCCATAGAAGGTCGGGGTTGGGTTTACATCAACCACGCTTTTGCCAAGGCAAAATATAAAATCAAGCTCACGGCATCCACAATGGTGGTGATCATGGGACCCGCCATTAACGCAGGGTCTAAGTGAATCAGCTTTACGGCGATGGGCAAGGTACATCCGATCACCTTTGCCACTACTACCGCCACCAGCATAGCGGCACACACCACCAAGATGGTTTCCAGTCCTGCCGGTTGGATCCCCCGCAACAACCACATTCTGGCAAAGTTTGCCACCGCCAGCGCCGCGCCGCAGATCAGCGACACCCGCAGTTCTTTCCACAGCACCTTAAAATAGTCCTTTACGGTCAGTTCACCCAAGGCAAGTCCGCGAATGATCAGGGTGGAGGTCTGATTGCCTGCGTTACCGCCCGTACCCATGAGCATGGGGATACACGCGGTCAGCCCCGCCACCGCCGCCAAGCCTTCTTCAAAGCCGGTGATGATCTGGGCGGTAAAGGTGGAGGTCAGCATCAAGATCATCAGCCACAAAATACGGCTTTTGGCGTGGGTGAACACCGTGGTTTTCAGATAGGTCTCCTCCGACGGCGTCATCAAGGCCATCTTTTCCAAGTCTTCGGTGTTCTCTTCTTCAATGATGTCCACGATGTCGTCGATGGTGATAATGCCCACCAAGCGGTTTTCATGGTCCACCACGGGCACGCTCAGCAGGTCGTACTTTCGCGCCATATCGGCTACGTCCTCCTGGTCGTCGTGGGTGGTGACCGATATCACCTGCTGATCGTCGGTCATAATCTCTTTAATTAAGGTGTCATCCTCCGCCAGCAGCAGTTGCCGCAGGGTGAGCACCCCTTTCAGCTTGCGATGGTCGTTGATGACGTAGCAGGTATTGATGGTTTCCTTGTCCACCCCGTTTTTGCGGATGTGGTCAATGGCCTGCTTGACCGTAAAGCGGGTATGGAACTCCACCATTTCGGTGGTCATCACGCTACCGGCAGAGTTTTCGGGGTATTCCAGCACCCGATTGATCACCTCACGGGTCTGAGGGGTGGCGCTGGCAAGCACCCGTCGCACTACGCTGGCGGGCACTTCTTCTAAAAAGTCTACGGCATCGTCCACGTATAATTCTTCTACCAGATAGGACAGCTCCGAATCGGAAATAGAATCCACAATGCGGGCCTGATTGTCACTTTCCAGATAGGCGAACACTTCTGCCGCCAGACTTTTGGGGAGAATGCGGAATATCAGCAGCAGCTTATCTACCGAAAGCTCCTGCAAGAACTCGGCAATGTCTACCACGTTCCATTCCTGCAATTCATCCCGCAGTTGCTTGAGCCGATTTTGCTCCAGCAATTCAAATAAACGTTCAAAAGAAAAACCTTCCATTGTTACACCTCACTTAGCATTGCAATGCAAACCAAAGGTGTAAAACAGAAGGTCTTTTTCTCGGCGACGATCACCGACAAAAGAAAGGCGCTCTGTTTTTCACCCACAGCTTGCAGATTGGATTGTTTTGACACGGTCGACTATGGCTACTGTCCAACAGAGCTCACCTCACAAATTCAAGATTGTTTCTATTGTACTCCCATTTTGCAAAAATGTCAACACAAAGGTTACAAAACTGTAACCCAAGGTTACAAGCTTGTAACTTTACTTTATCCCTTCCTTGCCATATAATGGAATCAGAACAAAACAAAAGCAAAGGAGTATGCCTTATGAAACGATCCACCAAACAAATCCTCGCCTTGGTCTTGGCCGCCGTGTTGACCCTGTGCGGCTCATATCTGATGGTCGCCGCTGTCTCTGCTCAGGTAGAAGCCGCCACCACAGCCATCGCCGCCCTGCCCGATGCCGACAGCATCACCGATCCTGCTTCTCAGGCATACACCGACGGGCTTGACGCCGCCATGGACGCCATTTACGCTCTGGCTGAATGCTCGGAAGAAGAACTGTTTGCCATTGCCGACTATCAAAAGCCCTTCGATTTGCTGTTTTTACTGTGGGTCTTGCCTGCCGATTTAGACAATGCACCCGCCGCCATCCCCCAAAGCCAACAGGAAGTACTGGAGCAAGCAGAATGGATGTGCGATGCCGCAGGCGTGATCAACGCTCTGCCCGACGGCTACTCCTTGTTTAATGAGTATACCTCGGTAAACGATTTGGGCGAGGGGCTGGGAACAACGCTGTTGGGACAGCTGATCGATCAGTATTACAACGTGGGCGTGCGCATTGAAGCCTACCTCTCTACCCTGCCCCAAGCTGATCAGGATGCCCTCAACGCCCAATTGGAAGAGATGTTTAACGCAGTGGATCCCAATCCCACCAACGAACAGCGATTTGCCGATGCGCTATCCCAATTCCCCGATGAATTTACGGTAGACAACATTCTGCCCTATGCTGCAGACTTCTGCTCCTTGAATCAGGAGGTGGACTTCGGCTGGTACGATCTGACCGACGTAGCCCAAGCAGATCTGGACAAATATGAACGGTTGTCCGAAGAGTTTCAGGTGGTCATCGGCATCCATCGGGATGCGGTCATCGACAACTTAGAACAATGGATCGATCAGGTGTGCGATGTGGATGCGGTAGCCGACTACTCCCCCTTAAAAATGCAATTGTTTGTAGAGGACGAATGTCTGGCGCTGGAACGTGCCATCTACGCCATTGAGGACACCTTGGGTTGCTACGCTGAGTACAACATCCAAAATCTGGATCTGTTTTACGAATATTACGAGGCCGTATTCTATTCTCCCTATGTTCCTCCCTATATGGTAGGGGACGTGGATGACGACGGGGAGGTAACCGCCGCCGATGCGCTGGAAGTATTAAAAGCCGTGGTAGGTAAATTCTATTTGACTCCCTCGCAAGAACTGGCCGCTGACGTGGATGAAAACGGCGAACAATCCGCCGTCGACGCTTTGTATATTTTGCAATACGTGGTGGGTAAGCAGGAATTTTTGCCTGTGTATGACGACACCGTATTGGCATCGGACTATGCTTTATAAGGAGTGACCCCTATGAAACACCGCGGTCTTGCCCTACAACTCACCCTCATCGGATGCACAGCTCTGCTGGCAGGACTGGTCTGCTGGTATGCGCTCCATCTGATGGGCTGAATCTAAAAAAACAATCGCCCGCGGGAATCTGCGGGCGATTTTTATTCGCCTGCCTTGACAAACCGCAACAAAAACAGTATACTTTTGGGGAATGAACATAGGGTAGAGCGGCAAATCCGAACTCCGTTTTTAAAGGCGGATTTTCACTCTGATTTTGTTAAAATACTCGCCAATACGGCAAGTATTGGCTGCGTTTTTGCCGCATCAGACCCAAAATCCGCACTTGAAAAATCTTCGAC
>JAFSIW010000053.1 GCA_017439545.1 Clostridia bacterium
GACTTCAAATACGTTTCGCCAAACTCAAAAACCTTGTAGCTTACCGTCCAGTTTGTATTGGGCTTGGGGTTGGGATTGGTGGTTTCCTTAAAGGTCATAACGTACTTGACGTCGTCCTTATTTTTTTCGCCGCCGTCGGTGTTTTCGCCGCTTTGGGAAACGCTGGGGCTATCCTTATCGGGATCGGTTGTGTTGTTATCTTCGCAAGCGGCAAGGGAGAGTACCATCATCAGCGCAAGCAAAAGCGCCAATATTTTTTTCATGTTGTTTTCCTCCTATTTACCGCTTAGCCTTGCAAACCGATGTAGATATAAGCAACACCATTTACAAATCCGTTCATCTGAATATTGTGAGTTGCGTTGCTTACTCCCCACTGCTCGCCTTCACGATATTCCTCAAACCCTGCATTAAGCAGACTTTGCTTCCAAGCGTTGACCTCGTCCACGGTCGCTTCGGCATTTATGGTAAGCTGATCCATTATCACGCTCTTAATGGTATAGGTAAATGTAGGTTCTTCAACACCATTGGTATATGCAGAATAGGCTGTGTCCTGCCACTGACCTACGGAGGTATCTTCGCCGCCGTTATCGGCAATGGGATATTCGGTGCCGCCCTTATCGTCGTTGTTCTCGCCGCCCTGATCGTCATTGTTTTCTCCGCTTTGGGAAACACCGGGGTTATCCTTATCGGGATCGGTTGTGTTGTTCTCACCGCAAGCGGCAAGGGCGAATACCATCATTGCCGCAAGCAATATCGCCAATAATTTTTTCATTGTAAATTCCTCCTATGTCATCAACTCAGACGAGTAAGACTCAACTCCACCATTCCCATGCGGCAGGAATAGGAGAATTGGATAGACTTTCCATCGAAATCATATATCCACGAGCCTTGAGTCAGCGTATCTGAATGATTTCCTTCTGCCGTAAAGAACGAATCAAAATCTGAAAATTGATCACCTTTTGACACTTTGTAGGTCTCCCAATCAATTTCTTCCTTCCATATACCACTGGGAAGTGCTATGCAAGCATCAAAATATGTTTTCAATACTTCCTTGCCGTTCGTTCCGTCTGGAACATTAAAATCGATCAACAGATTGTTTACCTTATTGGGACTTGAGGTATCCTTCAAAGTCCACCCGTCCTGCGGCTTGATTTCAAGGCCAAACAGTTCTTTGGCTATATCTGAGTAGTTGGTTTCGTTCAGATTCTCAAGGGTTAATGCGGCTCCGCCGGAGCCATTATCGCCCTGCATCTCTCCGCCCTGCGAGGTGCCGGGGTTATCCTTATCGGGATCGGTTGTGTTGTTCTCACCGCAAGCTGCGAGAGAGAAGATCATCATCATAGCCAATAAAAGTGCAAATAATTTTTTCATTATGCATTCCTCACTTTCGTATTATTTCAGTTGCTGACCGCAGTTGGGGCAGCATTTGTCGTTCTTTTTGCATTTGGTTTTGCAGTTGGGGCATTTCTTCTTTTTGGTCGCAATCACGATAATGATCACGATTACAAGAATAACCACGATTGCAATAGCGATCCAAATGAAGATGCACAGTCCAAGCGGTACGGGGCA
>JAFSIW010000009.1 GCA_017439545.1 Clostridia bacterium
GTCGAAGATTTTTCAAGTGCGGATTTTGGGTCTGATGCGGCAAAAACGCAGCCAATACTTGCCGTATTGGCGAGTATTTTAACAAAATCAGAGTGAAAATCCGCCTTTAAAAACGGAGTTCGGATTTGCCGCTCTACCCTACGCATTCATAAATTGCCGTTTCGGTAATTCCTTCCTCCCGCGGGGGCGGTTTCATCGTTTTTCCGTTCCCGCACTTTTCAAACAAAAAGGCAGAGTTTCCAACGAAACTCTGCCTTTTTGTTATGATTTGGTTATTGATCCAAAAATTCGGTTTGTAATTGGATCAGTTCGATTTCACCATCTAAGTATTGGAGCACCACTTCGTTAGTTTTGCCTGCGTTTAGCGGGACGGTAAAGGTGGCAGTAGAGGGCATATACACCGTGCCGGGCATCACGTTAACCCCACCCTGGTTTTTGCCGTTGACCAGCAGGGTAAAGGAGCAGGGCTTGCCGATGCGGGAGCAGGTGAAATGCAATTGGGCATGCCCGCCACAGCCGCCGTTGACCTTTTTGAATTGAATGAATTGTCCTTCGCGTTCAACAGAAACGGTTTGCTCTTTGGCGGCGGCTCCGCCTCCCAAACGGGCGGTCAAAGGGGAATAGGTGCATCGTTCGCCCGACGGGGTGCAAGGACCGGCTGGCTCTACGGGAGTATTGGTTTGCGCCACCGGCAAAATGTTGCCTTGCTCATCAAAGAACAGTTCGTCTACGCAAACACTGCGCAACCATTCGTCTCCCGAAATGGCGCAGTTGTGATAAAAACAAAACCAACGACCGTTCATCCGGGCTACTGAGCCGTGGGTGGTGCCGCTGCCGGTGGGAGCAAGGTAAGCGCCCTTGCTCTCCCAAGGACCAAAGGGAGAAGTGGCGGTGGCATAACACATACGGTTTTTGCCGGGGTGATTGTCGGGATAACTCATGTAATACACGCCGTTCCGTTTGAACACCCACGGTCCTTCGTGGTAATCATCCAGTCCCTCTAACGGATGAATTTCGCCGATGGGCGTGATCATATCATCGGCAAGCTCAATGCAAAAGGCTTTGCCGCAACCGCCGTAATACAAATAATTGCGACCGTCATCGTCGATGAACATACACGGGTCGATCATTCCGTCGCCGCCAATGCCTTCTACAAAGCCCAGCACCGTAAAGTCTTTGGCAGGGTGGTCCGACACCGCTACAAAGGTCTGGAAGTTGGCATACCAAGGATCTTTATCGGGATGCGGAAAGTAAAAATAATACTTTCCGTTTTTATAAACACAATCGGGAGCCCACATAAAGTCGCCGTGAGGCAGACCCTGTTCCACGTCGTCGGAACTGAGGATTTCGCCTTCATCCCGCCACTCCACCAAATCAGAAGAGGAGAATACGTGGTAATGGTCCATACTGCCGAATAAACTGTTGCCCCCTTTGGGATAGCAGTCGTGAGAACAATAAAGGTACATCCGCCCATCTTGTCCCAATCGTGCCGACGGGTCGGCGGTATAAATGGACGAAATGATAGGGGTAGCGATTACGGTGGGATGATCGAAATTGATTGTCATGCATAACACTCCTTTTGTGCACGAGCACAAATCAATTTTACCACAAAAGGGCTTTTTTGTCAATATGAATAAATTATGGCCGCTATTTATTCGGATTTGTCTTGCTTTTTTGCTCCGCATTGTTTATATTGTTAATAGAATCTACTCACAAAGGAGTTAGAAAACATGAAAAATTACGCGCAATCTGCTACAAGAGCACGGTATTGTTTAAACGGAATCTGGGACTTTGCCTGCGGAAGCGAAGGGTTAGACTGTCTGCCGCAAGCGTATGAGTCGGTGGGGATTAAAGTGCCGTCGCCTTATAACGTCAATGGATTTATGCCTTCCTACTATCGAGAATTTTGCGGCGAAAAAGCCTACGTACAAGGGGGCGATTTTCGGTTGTATCCCGAATATCCGCCTCATTGGGAACAGGCAAATTGCGGTTTTTATCATCGCACCGTCACCATCCCCGATTCAGCAAAGGGTCAACGGATTGTTTTGCGGTTTGAAGCGGTGGCTTTTCATTGTAAATTTTATTTCAACGGAACGCTGCTTGCCGAAACCATGGAAGGCTTTTTGCCTATTGAACTGGAAGTCACCCACCTTGCCCGTTTGGGAGAAGAAAACGAGTTGGTGGTGGCTTGCGAATCGGCAGGTTATTTAACGTATAAAGGCAAAGACGGGCGTAACCGTCTGGATTACCCCAAGGGCTCTTTTTGGGGCGAGCACGTGGCGGGTATTTGGCAAGACGTGTGGTTAGAGGTTCGTCCTCAAACCCACTTGACCGACGTGCAGGTAGTCACCGATGTGGATACCCGCACCCTGACCGCTACCGTTACGGCAAACGGGGCGGAGCATTGCGGAGTGGAACTGACCTTAAAGCCTTGGGGCAAAGAAGGTCAGGAGCAGGTGATTGCCACCGCCGACACGGTTGGTAGGTTAACTTGGCAATGGCAAGAGCATGAAATTGAGCTGTGGGATTTCGCTCAGCCCAATTTGTACGAATTGACCGCCCGCTTGGTGAACAACGGCGTAATCATCGACGAAACGGTGACCCGCATCGGCTTCCGCACCATGAAAGCGGTGGGGGAAAAGTTTGTGCTGAACGGTCGCCCCATTCAACTGAAAAGTGATGCCTGGCACTATTTGGGCTACACCATCCAAACCCCCGAATATGCCCGTGCGTATTATCAAATGGCGTTGGATGCAGGAGTCAATATTATTCGTTTGCACGCTGAGCCGTTCCCCGAATTTTTCTTGGATATTGCCGACGAAATGGGAATGCTGATCGTGTCTGAATCGGCGGTGTGGGCCTCCCATTGCCAATTCAGTTACAGCCCCGCCTTTTTCGAAAACTGCAAAACCCATTTGGTGAATATGATTCTCAGAGACCGCAATCACCCCAGCGTGGTAATGTGGAGTCCCGAAAACGAGTGTATTCCCGCTTATATGTTCTGCGGATCGGATCACATTGCTTCCATTCCCGAACTGGAAGAGCAGGTGTACGATTTCCTGAAGATCATTTATGATTATGACACCACCCGTCTCATCAGCTGTGACGGCTCGGGGGATTTAGGCGGCCGCTTGCCGGTCAATTCTCTCCATTATCCCCATTACGATTGTCCCACCGGTCGGGGAAAACCCATTACCATTGGGGAAATGGGCAGTATGTATTATTCTACCCCCGACACCGTTTCCCGTGAGTTCGGCGGCAAAACGCTGGAAAGCTTTGACGGACGGTTGGAATCCATCGGAAAAGACGCTTACCGTGACCTGATCGGTCAACGGAAATGGGCATCCCAAATCTGTATATTTAATATGATCTGGTACGGCTTAAAACCGATGCCTTTTGCTGACCGCACCCTTACCTATGAGGATTATACCACCCCCGGCATCAAACCTTCCCGCATCACCCCTTATATGCGTACGCTCAACGCAGGGGCGCAAGAGGACTTGCCGGAGTATATACCCAATATCGTGTGGGAGATGACACGGGATGCTTATATCCCCACCCGCACCTTTGCCGAAGATGTTCCTCAAACGGTGGACAAGGGGCAATCGGTGGAATTTTTGCTCTCCACCTTTAACGATTGGCGGGAAGCGAGCGATTTTACCCTGCAAATTGACTTTGCCCAAGGGAAAAATCTGCAAAGCGAGCAACGAAACTTCACGTTAGATGCTTGCACCTATCGGGAAGATCGGGTATCCTTTGTGCCCGCAACCGATGAGCCTGCCACCTTACGTTTGACCTTGTGGAGCGGGGAACAACAGATTCACAGTTGTTCCTATCCCATGCAAGTGGTGGACGTTGCCGCCTTGCAAGCCGAGTTCGAAAAAACCGGTGTTGTGGTGGTGACCGAAGGGGAACTCCCCCAAAACGCGGCGGTGTTGGATTGCCGTCGTACTGCGCCTTACGACCAAACTATGAAGACCATTTCCCAACAGCATTTCTTTATGGGGGATGAGACCTTTGCTTATCCCCAAGCCGTTTCTTGCTACGCCTTTGACGAGTGTTTGTGCTTTGGCGGTGTACCTTGTCTTTGGGACGGCAAGGGTGCGGCAATTGCCATGGACTTGACCTGCGTGGGAGAAAATCGTATGGTGTGCGGTTTGGACCTGTCGGCAGACGATGGCGTAACTGCGCAAATCCGCTTGGCCCTCGCTAAACGCTTGCTCAAAGCCACCGTGGTCGAACCCCAAACGCCCTATTATCTGGGGGACGTGAACAGCGATACCACCGCCCTGCTGGGAGAATTGGGATGCGACTATGAGCCCATTTCGATGCAACAACTGCAAACCATGCTCACCCAACCAAACGATCGCTTGTTGATTGTTGACGGTAGCAGTGGGTTTGATGATTTTCATTGGTTTTCCCATAACAATTTCCAAAACGTGTTGCTTACCAATCCTACCATCGTTCCCAAACTGCTGGTGAACAATCTGGAACTGCACACACGGAATTTGTATCACCTGCAGGCAAAAGGAAATGGCAAAGCCTTGTTGGGATTGGATTCCAACGCTTTGTATGGATTGGAGCCCAATCGGGAGCAGATTTTTGCCTATCAAGTGTGGCAATGCAAAGAGGCAAGCGACGATATTGTCTTGGGTGTTCCCAATATTGATTGGCGTATGTGGAATCATAATGCCGAGCCGCTGAAAACGGTAGCCATTTTGCGAGGGGAACAACGAGACGAAAGTCGCAATGCCGTGGTGCTGTGCCATCCGTATGCAGGAAGCAATTTGTATCTTTCTACCTTGTCCACCGACATTGCTTCCGATAAAGCCAAGCATATCTGGGCGAGAATTCTGTCTCGTTTGGGGGCAAAATTGACCATGCGGCAAAGCGACGAACGAAGCCGGTTGCTTTATTCGGCCATGTATGCCGGCGGCGTGCGTAAACTGCTCACCCGTGATATGGCGGCAGGCGAAGATCTGACACGGGCAACACCGGGACTCAATCGTATTGAGCAGGGAAGTGCCTGGTGCATGGCAGGGGACGGTTGCCGTGAAAATGCGCTGTACGGTGTGTACGTGACCTCGCCGCAGGATCGTCGGGATCTGCTGATGAACCCCGATTACATCGATATGCATTTGACTGCCCAAAGCCATGCGCAGGTATACGTAAACGGCGTTTTGGTGGGTGAAGGCACCGATTTTGACCTGACGGGGCTTCCCTTGCAAGGGGGCGTTAACAGCTTGGTGATTGCCATTCAAGGTGAAAGCACCCTGCCCGAAATCACCTTTACTCGCTCGGCAGGTATGCCTTTAGATCTGACCTTTGGCTTGTCCGACGGTCGTTATACCCCTTTGTCTATGGCTGAGGCTACCTTTACCGCCACCCATAACAACAACTGTGCTTTCGGCGCCAACTTCACCATCGAAAATTACTGGTCCACCAATCAGGTGCAACAAAAGGGAATGAAACTCTGTTGGTCCTTCCCCACGGCGGTTACCGCAGGCGCATTGTGGTTTGCTTCGTTCCGCTTTGACAACCAAGGCAGTGTGGCTTGCCCTGCTCATTTCCGTTTACTGGCAGGGGAGGAGGAAGGCGCTTTGACCACGGTGTATGAGTCGTTGCCCGAAGCCCAAATGAGTTATCCCGGCGGTCGGGTATATCTGGAATTTGACCAACCGGTCACCGCCCGCTATTTTGCGGTGGAACTGCTGGAAGATGCTACCAAAGAATGGCTGATGTCCGATGTAACCTTACTTGGATAGAAATAGAAAAACGCCCGATCGTTGAATCGGGCGTTTCCGTTTATTGTAATTCCAATGCTTGCAAGCGGGTGATCAGCATCAGCATAAAGGTGGTGGCGGGCATATCGTATTCGTTGGCAAGAGAAGTGTCGGCATAGGGCTCGTCGGTTAAGGGATACCCTGAAAAACCGGTGAAGACCGCCCCCGGGATTTGGGGTGTTTTGGGATCAAACTCAGTGGTGTTGATCAGCCGTTGGGGTTGATTGCGTCCGACTCCTTCCACCGTACTGATATTCATCATATTGACTCCCAGCACAAAGTCGGCAATGCGCACAGCGGCATTGTGATACCGCTTGTCCCCTGTGGCTTTGAACAGTTCCAATAAAAACAAAGCCCGTCCCAAAATCTCTTTGTTACAGCCAAACTCATAATCGTCGGCAAAATAGCGGTAATAGGCATCCCCTAACTTGCGACTGCCTTTGGCTTCATAAGAGTATAAATAGCAAGCGGGTATACCCCACGGGTTTTTGGCGGCCATGGCTAACAGATGCTCTCCATACAGCGTGGCGGTTTCGGTATACCATGCTTTCTTCTCCACGTCCAGTTGAGACAGTTCCACCAAAGCCATGGGGCCTAATGCGCCATCGTCGGTGGTGGAAATATAATGATCCTTTTTCCCATCCCGATAAAATGCCCCTTTGGTGGCTGCCACACTGCGGTCTTGCAGAGCGCATAGCTCATCGGCATAAAGCCGAGCATCCTGCAAATACCGGTCTTCGTGGGTGGTTTTGTATAACTGCAAGGCACAATGGAGCAGGCCGCCGGCGTACAGAGCACTGCCCTTATAGTTTTGCACGAACAGCTTAGGCAAAAAGTCGTGGAAGGGCGGCACAACCTTGGGTGCGTACTTGGTGGGGGCTTGGTCTGACGTGTAATAGTCATAAACCTTGCGCCCCAACGTCACACAAGCGGCGGCATAGTCGGGATCCTTTTCAGCGAAGGCTCTGGCGCAAATGCATTGGGCGTTAATGACATTAAATATCCCAAAGAAGGGTGGATGATCGGCAAATACCTTACGATCGCCGAAATGATTGGGATAAATCACGCTGTCAAACAGCCGACCGTCCTCCTGTACCAATTTTTGAAAATATTGGTTACCCCATTTCATTTCTTCCAAAGGCTTGTCTTTGAATACGGGAGCTAGGGGAGCGTAACCCAGCAGATCTTCCAGCGCAAAGAATGCCCAAGAAGAGGATTGCACCCATTTGCGCAGATCGCAGGATTGGTGCCAACCGCCGGTCAGATCACGGTGTTCGCCCAAATGCTCGCAAAATGCGTCTCCTTCGTGGCAGGGACCGCACCAATTCTCATAGGTGTCCCCGCACCGTTGCATGGTAAAATAGTTGGCTATGGTGCGCATAGGCATATGATACAACACGTCGGAAATGACCACCACTTGAGAGCGGGTGGGGTATTCAAACAAAAAGCCGGGGCATTCAATTAAATAGGCTCCGCTTTGGGTGAAATCAGAAAAATCCCCAATAAAGGCATCTCCCAGATCGCCACTTACACGAGTGAGAGTCCCTTCATAAATCGGTTCAAGGGTGTTGCGGTCCAAAAGGGTAAAGGTGTCCACCCGAGGATGCTCTACCACAAAAAATTTGGGTCCGTGGGTCAGATACCCCACGTGGTTGATGAGAATATTCAGCTTCATTGGTCAACCTCCTGCTGGTTTTTTAGCAGTATAGCATAATTGGCGGTGAATGGATAGCAATATCAAGGAAAAATATTGAAAAAGCGTTGAAAAAAGATTTTTTCAAAAAATTGCATTTGGGTCTTGACAAATCGTTTGTTTGGGCATATAATACCTTTTGCTGATGCGGATTTAGCTCATCTGGTAGAGCGCCACCTTGCCAAGGTGGAGGTAGCGAGTTCGAGCCTCGTAATCCGCTCCAAAAATCCCGAATGCGAAAGCGTTCGGGATTTTACTTTTTCACTCTTCACTTTTCACTCTTCACTAAATTCGCATTCGGGATTTTGGAAAGTACGAAGTAATAGTGAATAGTGAAGAAGTAATTCTAGTGAAAAAACCCGATGTGATGGATTCGTTAATTTGTCGATGCAGTATGATTATGATCGTTGAATCAAACGGGATTGCATGATTTTTCAAGTTTTTTCTTTTCTTTTATTTTCCAAATTCGTATTGACAAGATTTTGCCTTTCGGGTAAAATTGTAAAGGTGATTCTATGGAGATTATTGCACAAATATTGGGTTTGATTGCCACGGCCTTTATCATAATCGCTTATCAATTTCGCTCCAATCGCACCTTTTTTATTTTGCAAATGATCTCCGCCTCTTTTTTTACCGCCAATATGTTATTGCTTGGCGCCTACGGCGGATTTGTATTGAATTTGCTGGCAGCCTTGCGGGGCGTGGTTTTGTCTCTTCCCAAAGGAAAAGGCATTACCAAACCTATGTTTTGGGCGGTAAACGTCGCAACGGTGATCGGCTACGGCATCCTGTTTTATTGCGGACTTATGCCTTCCTGGATCGACTTTTTATTGCCGTTGCAGTTTATGGTGGGCACCTGGTTTTCTTGGAAGCAAGACGGGCGAGCCCTGCGCCTTGCCCAACTGACCGTGATGTCACCTGTGTGCCTTGTATATAATATTTCCGTGTTCACCATCGGGGGCATTGTGACCGAATGCTTTAACATTGCGTCCATTGTGATCTCCCTGATCCGATTCGGTTGGCATGGCTTTGAAAATGTAAATTCTCAAAAGGAGAGTAAGAATGTTTGATAATGAAGAAATGCTAAAACAACGCATTGCCAAGAACATTGTATTTTATCGCGAGCACGCGGGAGATACCCAATTGGAATTGGCTGAAAAACTGAATTATTCTGACAAATCGGTCTCCAAGTGGGAGCGGGGCGAGGGGATCCCCGGCATTTACGTGCTTACGTGTATTGCCAAGATCTACGGTGTCACGGTCAACGATCTGCTGGCAGAAGAACCGCCTAAACCGAAACGCATCAGCCGTTACAACAATGCCATTATCACCCTGTTGTCATTTGGATTGGTCTGGTTGATCGCTACCTTTGTGTTTATTATTCTTCGGTTAGTGATTCCTTCTTGGGATGACGCTTGGTGGGTCTTTCTGTTTGCCATTCCTGTTAATGCCATTGTTGCTATTGTGTTCACTTGTATGTGGTGGCCCCGTTATTTGCGGTTTATCAGCGTTTCGTCGCTGATTTGGAGTAGTGTTGTGTGTTTGGTCTGCACCATACCCGTAGCCAATATGAGTCTCTTTTACATTTTTGCAGGAGTATTGCAAGGCTTGGTGGTGCTGTGGTTTATGCTTCGTAAAAGCAAGAAAAAGAAAGAGCAAAAAGAGCAACCGCAAGAAGAGGGCTCTTCAGAAGGGCAAGAATAAGCAAAACCCATCCTATCAAGGCGGTAGGATGGGCTTTTTGTTTACAACACCCGACTGTGGTCGGCAACAGGCGCGGTGTGTTTGTATTCCTTGGGGGTCATACCGGTCTGCTCCAAAAAGCATCGGTTAAAAGAGCGGATGGTGGCAAACCCTGATCCGAGTGAAGCATCGGTAATGGATGCCCCGCTACGCAACAGTCGGCAAGCTTCCATAATGCGAATGCCCGATAAAAAGCGGGGGAAACTCATCCCCAAGTTTTGGGAAAACAAACGGGAAATCTGATAACGGCTAAGGAAGAATTGTTCACTCAGTCGCTCCAACGAGAGGGGCTGATCAAAGTTTTCGGTGCAAAATTTTACAATTTGCCGAAAGGTGTCGGTGTTGTCTTTTAGATTGGCAATGAATTCCATTTGACGGAAAGCCAGTCCCAAAATCACGATCAAAAACCCCTTGACCATTTCCCCCGAAAAGGGCTGGTCGCTTTCTAAGGTGTCGATGGCGACCTTTAAAAGACGGGACAAATCCTTTTGCTCGTCCACCTTGTGAAGCACGGGAGAAACCGGCACCGATTGCGAAAAGACCGAACGAAATTCTTCGCAAATATTGTCGGGCACAATAAACAGGTAGCTGTCGCAGGGGGTCAGATCTTGAATATGATGCACCTGATAAGGCAGAGCGATGACCAGATCCCCCGACCGAATGGGGTACACACAGCCGTCAATGCTGATGAGCGAGTGTCCTTGCTTTACGTAGATGATCTCATAGTGGGAGTGGTAGTGGGGACCTACCTCCAACGCGGTGCGCCGTCCGCCGTATACCCGACGGTCACGGTTTTCTACAAATACCTTCATCCAATCACCCTCTGCAAGAATTGTCCGAAAAAATTGCGGTTTCTGTCTTGCATTATATCACGGGATTTGTTATGATGCAAGTAAAGGAGAGGATCATTATGAAATTTCCCATTGCAATTCAACTGTATTCTTTGCGGGATGAAGCCGCAAACAATTTTAAAGCCACCTTGCAAGCAGTGGCGGATATGGGCTATGACGGCGTGGAGTTCGCGGGACTTTGCGGTCACACCGTACAAGAGGTGCAGGCCATGCTCAAAGAAACCGGTCTGCGAGCCATCTCTGCTCACGTAGCGCTGGAAGAAATGATCGTAGCCCCCCAAAAAACCTTGTCTGATTACAAAGCGTTGGGATGTGACTATGTGGCCATTCCTTATCTTGTGGAGGATAAACGCCCCGGTGGCGCAGATTTTGCCAACACCTTAAAGGCAATCGAGATCATCGGCGCTAAAGCCAAAGAATTGGGAATGCAACTGCTTTATCACAACCACGATTTTGAGTTTCAAAAGGTGGATGGAGAATATCTGTTGGATATGCTGTATCGGGTGACCGACCCGGAACATCTGGCGGTGCAACCCGACGTGTGCTGGGTAAGCGTAGGGGGCGAAGACCCTGCCGAATATATTAAAAAGTATGCAGGTCGCGTGCCTGTGGTGCACCTGAAAAACTACGTGGGCGGCAAAACCGATCACATGTATGAACTCATCGGCATTGAGTCGGAGAAACCCAAGGACGAAAAACCCTTTGAAATGCGCTCGTTGGGCGAGGGCGTGGTAGATATCCCTGCCGTGCTTGCCGCCGCCGAAATGGTAGGCGCCAAATGGGTAGTGGTAGAGCAAGATGTTCCCACTCCCGGCAAAACCCCGATGGAATGCGCCAAAGAGAGCATGGATTATTTGAGAAGTTTATAATACCAAAACACCGCTGAGAAGATGCTCGGCGGTGTTTTCCTTTGCGGTTGAATTGTCAGTCTTAAAAATAACCTGCAGGGTTATTGAGCCTTAAGAAGAAATCAAGTATAATAAACGCAAGGTACCTGAACAACAACGAAAGGAATTTTACTATGATCAACAACGAAACGGTAGGAAAACAAATTGCACATCTTCGCACCGACAAGGGACTGACGCAAACCGAATTGGGTGAGCGGGTTGGCGTTTCATTTCAAGCGGTCAGTAAGTGGGAACGGGGCGAAACCTTGCCTGATGTGAGTGTGTTGCCTGACCTTGCCGATGTTTTGGAAACCACCATTGATACGCTGCTGCGCGGCGCGGAACAGCACGCGGTGTTCAAAGGAAAATGCAAGGTTGCGGATATGATTGCGGGTGTGCAATCGTTGCAACAAATGGGCGAACTGCTTGGGAAAAACAACCTTTTGTATCGCCATGCCATAGAGGGAATCAACCATGGGATGAATACCGATGTGGAAGCGGCATTTTCGGATGAATTTATTTTTGAGGCGTTTGTGGCAGAAGCCATTATTCAGAACCTAAAAGCGGGGTACTATATTGATATTTCGGATGTGAAACGCAATTTTAAACACCAGCATTTTCGGGATATCATGATTGATTATGTGAAAAAGTGTAATATCAATTAACTAATAGTTTACGTATATTATCCTAACAAGTTCTGTACTTTCTTTTTGAGCGGTGGTACACTATACTTGCAACAGAGCTCTGTATCATTACAAACGGAGGATACGTAAATGAAACTTTATCTTGGTGAAAACATCAAACGGCTTCGTATGAAAAAACAGATTACACAAGAACAATTAGCCGTTGCTATGGGCGTGACCTGCGCTGCAGTAAGCAAATGGGAGCGGGAGAATACTTTGCCGGATATTACGCTTTTGCCGAATCTTGCCCATTATTTCGGGGTCACGATTGATGAACTCATTGGCTACGATGAGGCAAAGATCGAACGTGAGATTGAGCGGTTTTTCGAACAACGTACAGCCTTGCAAAAGGACGGTAAGTGGGCAGAGAGCATAGAACTTACCCGAAAAGCATACGAAAACTATCCTAATGATCATCGCGTGATGAGCTGTTATATGTGGGATAAGGCGGGTGACTATGCCGATAACGATACCGCGGTGCTTTTGGCAAATAAAGAGGAATTTGAAACCATATGCGAAAGAATCTTAACGGAAAGCAATGACCTTCGATTGCGGTTGGATGCGGTGAATATGAAAGGAAAACTCCTGCACGCAGAGGGAAAAACCGAGCAAGCGGTAGCATTGTATCAAGCTCAGTTCCCTGATTGGTATTTGACCAAAGGGCAAAAAACAGAACAGCTTTTTTCCAAAGACACACCGGAGTTCGCCCGACAGTTGCGCCAAAATATGTTAGAGTTGGGTGCCTTTGCGGTCAATAAAAAATGTAAAGAAATTTGGTTTTGCACATCCTTTTCTATGGAAGAAAAAGGCGCCTTGGCTATTGCGTTTTGCAATACAATGAAAGAACTGTCCCAATCGTTCGGCTTTTATGAAGCGGATTATTATTGCTGGTGTTTTGCACAGGATTTTGCCTGCAAATTGTCGGCAGCAAAAGGAGATGAGAGTGCAATACGAAGTTTGGAAAACGCAGCACAAGAAGCCAAACAACGGTTTATTGCTTACGGAAGAACCGACGAGACAATAGGTGCGTTTTGTAAAAAGATGTTCTAAATAAATTGCACGGCACACACCAAACGGTGTGTGCCGTGCAATCATTTATTCACCTAATAATCCATCAAGGAACGAGTACCCGTCCCCATCGGTGATTTGAACGGGTACATTCAGCGTTTGGCTGATCTGCTCGGGAGTGGTGTCATCCAACAACAAATCCCCTTCCCGCCGCAAGGTGGCGGAGGGGAGAAGCAAGGCATCTCCCAAAGCCTTGCCTTTCAGTTGCGCCATAATATCCTGCCCTGTGAGCAATCCCGTTACAGTGATCTGTTCCCCGAAAAACTCGTTGCGAATGCCGTACACGTGGCAGGTAAGTCCCTCAAATTTATCTTCTGCCAAGCGGCAGCATTCTTCAATTAAAGGAAGCGCCGCCATACCTGTGACCAAGCTGACCTCACGTTGGATCGAGCGGGCGGGTGTATCTGCTAATGCATCCAAAAATTCCTCTTTAAAAGAGGTCCACATCCCCACGCCGTTTTCGATTTGGGCGTATTCTTCATAAAATGCGCCGTCGGGCAGAGGGCGACCTGCTTTGAGATAAAATTCATCTGCGGGATAGCACAGCCGTGTGCCGTTTTTGGCAAGAAACTCGTTGCCAAATGTTTCCATGGTATCCACCACGGCGGCGGCTTGCTCTCGGGTAAAGGGGGACAGGGGAGTCAATCCCTCGCGGTGGCGAGAAAGTCCCACCGGCACAGCGGCAACGCTTTGCACCGCAGGGTAAAGGGCGCCCAAATCATTCAGCGATCGGGCAAGCTCCTCCCCATCGTTGTAACCGGGGCAAAGCACCAGTTGGCAATTCATTTTAATACCCGCCTGCGCAAATTCTTTCATAATGGCAAGCACTTCCCCTGCGTGGGGGTTTTTCATCATTTGCACCCGCAATTCGGGGTTGGTAGTATGTACCGAAATGTTCACGGGACTGATATGCATCTTAATAATGCGGTCAATTTCGTGGCGGGTGAGGTTGGTCAGGGTGATGTAGTTGCCAAACAAAAAGGAAAGGCGGGAATCGTCGTCTTTAAAATACAAGCTTTCTCGCAGTCCCTTGGGAAGCTGGTCAATAAAGCAGAAGATGCATTTGTTTTTGCAACCCTTTTGGGCGTCCATCAAATAGGTGTCAAACTCCATGCCGGTTTCATCATATTCTTCTTTGACAAGGGTGACCGAAAGTGACCGACCTTGTCGCAACAAGGTCAGTTGCAAGCAGGATTCCAGCATATAGAACCGATAATCCAACACGTCTCCAATTTCTTGCCCGTTGATGGCCACCAGAGTGTCGCCCGCCTGCACGCCGCCAAGGTGAGCGGGAGAGCGGTCGATTACACGGGAAATGATTACCGCCATGGAAATTCCTCCTGATTTAAACACGAAAATACGGGCGTGTATCGTTCATACACACCCGAAATTCGCAATTTTTGTTGCGGAAGGCTTATTCGCCAACTTTCAGAACCACACGATCCTTATATTTGCCGCATTCCAAGCAAACTCTGTGGGGACGTTTGTATGCGCCGCAAGCGGGGCATTTTACGAGGGCGGGAGCCTCCATCTTCCAAACGTTAGAGCGACGCTTGTTCTTTCTGGTTTTAGAAATTCTTCTTGCCGGTACTGCCATGTCAGCACCTCCTTATCATTGGTGGTAACGCATACGCGCATTAGTCATTGTCAAGCAAGCTGGCTAAAGCCGCCAACCTTGGGTCAACGGTGGATTTGTTACAATCACATTCGCCGTCATTCAAGTTTTTGCCGCATTGATCGCACAGGCCTTTGCAATCGGGCTTGCATAAGATCTTGGAGGGAATCCACAACAGCAGATCGTCTCGCAACAGTTCTTCCACATCCAACTGCATTTGCTCGGCTACAATAAAATCATCGTTTTCATCGTCTTCCACTTCGGCGACAATCACGTGCTCAAAAGAAAGCGTTGTGGGGCGCTTTACCAATTCGGCGCAACGGTCGCAGGGAGCGGAAAATTCGAACTGCGCTGTTGCCTTGAGCAAAACGATGCCGGCAAAATTTTCTACCAGCCCTTTTACCTGCACGGGAGTAGGGAATGGTAGGTTCCCGTAAAAGTCCACGTCGGTAAGATCCAGCTGAAAATCAAAGGAAACAGAGCCTTCTTCTGCAAAAACTTTCGTCAGATTCAGCACTGCAACACACCTCCGCTTGCAGAAAAGTGCAACATATATTATATCTATGTCACGGTGGTTTGTCAAGAGGTATTTTCGTTTTTTACCAAAAGACGGGGGATTTTTTATTTTCCTCAAAAAAGAGGGTTGCCGCAAGGCAAGCCTTGCGGCAACGGCAGGTTATTCGGTGGGCACCAGATAGGGCTCTAAAACGTCATAGGGGATTCCCACCAAGACGTGGTAGTTCCGTTCGGATTTGCTTTCGGCAGTATTGTAGTAGTTTGCCGCAATGCCCACGGCAACGTGGTCTTCTTGCCAGGTGAACGGCTCGCTTTGTGCAAGCAGAGTCAGTACAAAGTGGATGTCATTGGCATCAACGCCCCGCAGGTAATATTCATTGGGCACGATTGGCTCTATGGCCATATTCAGATATTCACCCTCTTTTGAGTAGTCGTCGTTATTGAGGGTCTTACCCTGCAGAGAGGTGAGAAGCGCCTTCATATCAGCCATTTGCCGCTCGCAGTCCCGATTGACCATGTCGGTGAGCACTCGGGAGGTTTTGGGGAACAGCTCGGGGAAAATATTAAGGGTCATATTGTATTCCTTACCGTCACGGGTGGGTTTGAGCACAACGCATCCAAGATCGCTGCGGGTTGTAAAGGAATAACCATAATCGGTGTGACAAGAAAGAGCGGTACCGTACCAGCTGTCAAAGGGCAGCGTTTTGGCCTCGGCAACGTAGGATCGATAGAGCGTCTTTGCTTCATCGTGAGATAACTCGTCTCCGCCGAAGGCAAAGGAGGCGAACACAACCGCATCCTCCGACGGGAAGTCGTAAAAGCAATCTTTATAATTCTGATCGGTCTCTACCGCGGCAGTCAGTGCTTGCCGTTGCTCAGAATCCAGCATGACGTAGCGGTATTGGGTACCCATAGCGGTGTTGTATCCGATCCTCAGCGCCGTATAGCCCTGACCGTCCAAGTAGTAATTATAGGAGATTCCGTAATAGCGATGCCGTCCGATGACCTTTTGCTTTACCTTATAAACGGTGTCTTGCAGACATTCTGCCGCTATGGCCTTTGCTTCGGAATCTTCAATGTGGATCTTGCTTGCATTGGCCACAAAGTAGTTTTCGTCTTCCACCGAAATGGTGATGTAGTCAAGATCGTCGGCGTCGGGAGTAAAGTTGAGAATGGAATGTCCCAATCCAAAGCAGGTCATCAAAAGCACAGCGTCAATGGCCAAAAAGATGAACATTCCGGGGATGGCGGTGAGCAGATTTTTAGGCTTGCGGGTGGCGATCAGTTCAAACAGGAAGTAGAACAGAATCGCCCCGAACAGCAGGGCAAAAATGCCGATCCAGTAGCCGATATCGCCGATGTCGTCGCTGATGATGGCATTAAACAGCACCGCTACCGCAGGCAGTCCCAATACCGCCCCAAAAGCAATGCGATAAATCGCTTGCAGCCAACGGGCGGGGGAGGATTTGGTTGCGGTCTCACTTTTTCGGCGATGCAGCAAGAATATCGCAGCGGCAAAGGTGATCATCCCCAACCCCAAGGTGTACAGCCCGCAGATGGGGTCGGTCAGGCAACGCACGGGATCACCGAAGCCGTTAAAAACGGCGATCACGCAGGTGATCGGCAACCCTGCGGCAATGTTCAAAGCAGGATCCAGCAGAGGAACTTGCTCAAAAATATCGGCTACCACGCACACGTTTTGAATCATAGATGCCATGGAGGTGGTGATGATGCGAGGGATAAAAATGATCATCAGCGCCACCAGCAGATTGGAAAATCCCGTGCCGGTGATGCTCATAGCGAGCAAAACGCTGGCCGCTACCGCAAATTGCGCCACCAGCATATTGAACAGGAAGGGCAGCATTGTGGTATATTGCAACGTGGCATAGGGAGTGAGATTGTATACCCCGATTACAGTGACCGCCACGGCAAGAGTTGTTACCACGTTCCAAAATTCTACGGCGGCAAAATAACTCAGATGCAATGCCTCCCGCTTGTGAGGGATGGTGTGATAAAAGTCAGAGGAGTCCCGACGGTTTAAATAGCGGAACAAATACAGCACCATAATGGGGGAGAAGACGCAATACTGGGCGATCAGAACCAGAGATACCGTATAAAAGGAATAGGTTTGATAGTGAACGTAGGTGGCATCGTCGGCAATAATGCCCACGGCGATCAGCAGAGTGAAGGCCACAACGGTGATCAGACCGATGAGTCCCACCAAACGGGACTGCCGTAGACCTTCTTTAAACAGACGAAAACTGAAAAATCGGTTAGTCATGGCTCAATTCCTCCAATACTTGGCTAAAATCGTAGCCCATTGCGGTCATTTCGTATAAAAAGACCTCTTCTAAGGTCATGGGTAATACTTCGTACAGCAAGGGGTTTTTGGCGAGGATCTTGGATTGGATCTCCTCCCGTTCGCCCCGCACAATAATATTGGCAACCGAGCCGGATTTTGAAAAGGAGACCAGATCCAGATCGTCAAACAATTTGATGGAATACTCGTAACCAAAGGCGGCCTGCACCTTGGATACTCCCGTTTTCAGATCGGTAACCTCGCTTTGTAACACCACGTCGCCCTTGTGAAGCAACACCAGTCGGTCGCAGGTGTCTTCCAGTTCCCGTAGGGAGTGGGAGGTGATAATGGCGGTGGCATTGCGCTCGGCTACGT
Organism: Clostridia bacterium; assembly: GCA_017439545.1. GTDB lineage: Bacteria > Bacillota > Clostridia > Oscillospirales > Acutalibacteraceae > UMGS1484. The sequence goes on from JAFSIW010000009.1 coordinate 17,514, forward strand.
CGTTGCAGATCAGGCTTTTTACCAGTTTACGCATCATAGGATCCAGCCCGTCAAAGGTTTCGTCAAACAGCAATATGCGGGGACGGGCAGACAATGCCAACAAAATGGCGGCTTGCCGTTTCATTCCTTTAGAAAAGGTGCCAATCGGTTTCTTGGCAGGCAGGCCAAAAGCCTCTACCAGTTGGTGGAATCGCTGTTCGTCAAAGGTGGGGAACAGGTTTTTATAAAAGTCTTTCATTCGCAGCAGATTGGCGGCGGGCAAAAAATACAGTTCGTCGGGAACAAACATCATTTGTTGCTTCAAGGCTGGATTTTCCCAAGTGGGTTGCCCGTCAATGGTCACACAGCCGCCATCGGCTTTGTAAATGCCGGTGAGCACCCGCAAAAAGGTGGATTTTCCTGCGCCGTTAGAGCCAACCATTCCGTAAATGCAACCGTCGGGAATGGTGCAGGAAACCTGATCCAACGCGGCATAACCGTCAAATAATTTGGTCAGATTTTGAGCCTCGATCATAAAGAACTTCTCCTTTCGCTATCAAGTTGGTCAATCAAGGATTTTAGTTGTTCAGCGTCGATACCGCTGTCAAGCAAACGGCGGGCAAATGCGCCGAATTGCGGCAGTTCCTGTTTCGCGTCCTGCCCCAAAATCTCTTTGGCCTGCGGGCTGACAAAGCACCCTTTGCCTGCCACGGAATAGGTGAGACCTGCATTACACAGATGGGTGTAGGCTTTTTGAATGGTATTGGGATTGACCGAAAGCTGACACGATAAGCTCCGCACCGACGGCAGATGATCGTTTGCCGAAAAAACGTCGCTCAAAATGAGTTGTTTGATCTTTTCTATCAACTGATCGTAGATGGGCTTACGGGACATCAGATCAATGGTAATCATTCCCATCCCTCCTTTTGCTGAACTGTACTATGTGTGTTAGTACAGTTGTACTGTAACACATTTTTTTATTGATGTCAAGCAGAAAAATGAAAAATTGCAAAATCCTGTGGTTTTTGTTGCAAAAAGCAGGGATTTATTGTACAATAAAAAAGTCTAAGTATATGATTTTGAGGTGAATCAAATGGATACGCAAAATCAAATTGTTAGTTTTCAGGTAGATCACGATTTTATCACCCCCGGCGTGTACGTTTCTCGGGTAGACGGCGACATTCTTACCTTAGACCTGCGCACCCGTACCCCCAACGGCGGGGAGTATATGGATAATCTGACCATGCATTCGGTAGAGCATATGTTTGCTACCGTGATTCGCAACAGCCCTATTAAAGATCGTGTGGTCTATTTTGGACCGATGGGATGCCAAACGGGGTTTTATTTGTGTGTGCGCGGCTTGACTGCAAGCGAAACCTATCCTCATATTGTTGCGGCATTGGAACAGATTGCCTACCGTGAATCGGCTATGTACGGCGCTACTCGCAAGGAGTGCGGTAACTACCAAAATTTGGATCTTGCCGCCGCCAAAACCGAATGTGAGCGGTATCTGACGATGTTGCAAACCAAAAACCAAACCAAATTTGAATACGGAGAATAAACTATGATCGGAATTATCGGAGCGATGCAGGCGGAAGTAGCGGCATTGCAACAACAAATGGAGCAGGTAAAGGTTTCTACCATCAGCGGTGTGAATTTTTACCACGGCTTTTTGCAAGGCAAAGAGGTGGTCGTGGCCGGGTGCGGTATCGGCAAGGTATTTGCCGCTATTTGCGCTCAAACCATGATTTTAACCTATCACCCCGACTGTGTGATCAACACCGGTGTGGCAGGGGGACTGACCAACGACCTTGCCGTAGGGGACGTTACCGTTGCCACCACCTTGGTGCAACATGATATGGACACTTCTCCCTTGGGTGATCCTGTTGGTCTGATTTCGGGCATTAACGTAGTGCATTTCCCTGCCGATGAAGCGGTATCCCAAAATCTTGCTGAGGCCGCCGCGGCGGTGGGGTGTGCGGTGAAACGAGGCACCATTGTGTCGGGGGATCAGTTTATCAGCGCCCCCGAGCACAAGGCGAAACTCCAAAAGGATTTTAATGCGGTTGCCTGCGAAATGGAAGGGGCATCCATTGCTCACGTGTGTTATGTAAACCAAGTTCCTTTCGCAGTATTGCGAGCCATTTCTGACTCGGCAAGCGGCGACGGCGCTATGGAGTACACCGAATTTATGAAACTGGCCGCCGACCGTTCCACGAAAACCATCATTCAGTTTTGCAAGGAGGCATAATTATGGCAAACATTCACGTCGTTCCCACCTTTCATCACGATATTGCTTATTTGCAACCCGAGTCGGTTTATACCAAAATGGCGACCGATATTTTAGATAAAGCGCTGTCTTTGATGGAACAGGATGAAACCTATACCTTTACGGTAGAACAAGCCTATTTCTTCCGTGGATATTTTGAAAACCACCCCGAAAAGCATCAGAAACTGATTGCCTTTGCCCAAAAGGGACAACTGCAGTTTGCCCCCGGTTTTTGGTCGGTGCCCGATATGTGTATGCCCGCAGGGGAAAGCCTATATATGCAAGCCACCATGGGCAAACGGCTATTGAAAGATACGGTGGGATACGAGCCCCGCGCCGCTCTGATTGCCGACTGTTGGGGACATCATGCCCAATTGCCCCAGATCATGACCCAATGCGGCTATGATTACTACACCTTCTCCCGTTGTATGGAACGGGATTTTGCCGTAGAAAACTTCCGTTGGCAGGGGCTGGATGGCACGACCATCAACACGCACTGGATGTCTACCGCGTATGCAGGCATCTCGTTCCCTGATGATGCTAAGGTGGTCAATGCAGGGGAATTGCATTGGGAAGAAGCTTCCAAAAGCGGTTTTATGAACCTGTATAACCGCAATGCACAACATTGCGGCGACGATACCCAAGTGATGCCTGCAGGTGGCGATATGAAAAGGCCTGCCGCTTCGGCGCTGGGCATTATGAAAGGCTTGCAAGAAGATCCCGAAATGCCCGGCGTGTCCTTTTCTTCGTTTGAACGGGCGCTCAGCGAGATCGATTTTAGTCAAAAACCTATCTATGATAAAGAGTTTATCAGTTCGCTCAAAGGCACCTTTGCTACCAATATTGATATTAAGCACAACAACCGTGCCTTGGAAAACGGCATTGTTTCGCTGGAAACCTTGTCGGTACTGAAAAACCAAAAGGCGGATTTCACCCCCCTGTGGGACGTTACCCTGAAAAATCAATTCCACGATATTTTATGCGGCACCATTTGCGATCAGGCCTTGGAGCAAGTGCGCCGTGAATATGATGATGCCTTGGCACAAATGGAGCAAACCCGTAAGGATTTGTCGGCAGAGGGGGAGCGGGGGTATTTCAATCCCTTGCCGTTTGATCGCAATGAAGTGATTGCCACCGAAAACGGCGGAGTGGCCGTATCTGCCAAGGGCTGGCATTACGGGGATGAAACGCAATTAAGCCAAACCGATTTTGTTCTGCCCGCCGTATTTGAAAATGCATTTTATAAAGCCGAATTAGACGAGCGGGGCTTTATCGTGTCCTTAACCGAAAAAGAAACCGATACGGTATTGGTCAACCATCCTCGCATTCCTTTTGGCAGTTTGGTGTTGCAGGCCGACAGCGGCGACAACTGGGTGGAATTTGAATATCCTTGGGAGTTGGACGCTACCCTTTACACCACCAATGCGCCCGACCCCTATGAACGGATTCATCTGCCCACCCACAGCAAGGTGCAACTATCCCGTTGCGGTGTGACAGCCGCCACCGCCAAGGCTTTGGGAGAGGATGCGGTGGTCATTACCCAAACCGGCGCTTTGCGGTATTGGGTCACCAATCTGCCCTTTACCACCACCATTACTTTGTATAAAAACAATCCGCGCATCGATTACCATACCGAATTTGATTGCAACAATCGCCGTCTGCGGTTGCGGGTGGCATTCCCCAATCCCATGGAGGGAACGATCCGTCATCAGATTCCTTTTGGTATGGTAGAACGGGGCGAAGGTCCTCAACCTGCCCAACATCTCATGGATCTGCAAAACGACGTAGCAGGTTTGTCACTTATCAATAAAGGCTTGCCCGCCAACAACACCGAGGGCGGTATGATGATGCTCACCCTGTTCCGCTCGGTGGCCATGGAATATAAATGCCAAAGTGAGTTGTCTTATAATTTGGGTCAGCACATTGCTTGCGATTACGCTGTTTTGCCCCATAAAGCAGGGAATGATACCCTGTTGTGGCAACAGTCGCTGGCTTTCCAACAACCTAGGGTTGCCACCACCAAAGAACCTCTTTGCGGCTTTGGGGTAGAAGGGGCAATGGTATCCGCCCTGCGGTTTGACGGTGACGACGTGTTTATGCGTCTCTATAACGGCACAGCACAAGAAACCACCGCTATCGTCACCCTGCCTCAAGAGGTGACCGCCTATGCCATGACCAACGGTCTGATGGATGCTGTTACCGATCAGGTGAAGATCAACGGGCAATTGACTCTGACGTTGCCCGCTTATCGGGTGCAGGGAATCAAATTTTTTCGGGAGTAACCAATGAACGATCAAAAAACCGAACTGTTTTTAGATACATATAAACGATTGGAAACCGCCGCCGAAGCGTTGGTGGGCAGCAGCGGACGCAGCAGCAGTATTATGCGGCTTTCTCACTTGCCCGAATTTTCTCGGTATCGGGACGAGCTGGATTACTGTCGTCAAGTGCGCAATCTTTTGACCCACGAAGCCAAGATCAACGGTGCTTACGGGGTGATTCCGTCGGAACAGTTGCTTGCCGTTTTGCAAAAGGTGTTGCGGCAAATTGAAGATCCGCCCACCTTGGGCGAATATATGACACCCGTCAGCGGTTTGCTGACCGCCAAGCCGGAGCAAGCAGTGCTCCCCTTTATGACACAAATGGACGAGCGGGGTATTAGTTATCTGCCCATTCTTGAAAACGGCAAGGTGATGGGCGTGTTTAGTCAGCGGTCGGTATTTCGTTGGTTGTTGAGCGGCAAAGCATTAGATCAAACGGTGACCTTTGCCCAAATGGCGCAGGTGCTTTCCATTGAACAGCAACGGGGTATTCGTTTTGTATCGCCCGATCTGCCTTTGGAACAAGGTCGGGAACTGTATCGCTGGGTCAGCGCCAAGCATCAACGAGTCAAATTGTTGTTGGTCACCAAAGCGGGACGCCCCGACCGTCCGCTTATGGGCATTGTATCGCCCTACGATATTTTACAGGAGGAATAGTATGCATATTCCCGCTTGCGAAACCAATCAAATTGAGGTGTTGTTGTTTGATGACGCCTTGCAAAACGAGCAAACCACCTCCCACGATTACGACCCCAACAAATGGCTGTACGTGCCTTGTCATTATTCCGAATACCGATATATTTTGGGCACCAAAGGGGTCAATCCGCTGATTTGCATCGGCATCAATCCCTCCACCGCTGCTCCCGATGATCTGGATAACACCTTAAAATCGGTGGAGCGCATTGCCCATCACAATGGATTCGACAGTTTTATTATGTTTAACGTGTATGCCCAACGGGCTACCCGCCCCGATGATATGGAGCAAACCTTTAACAAGCTCCTCCATGCCGAAAATATGAAGGCCTTTGAATACGTGCTGTCGCTGTATGGCGAGGGTCACACCCCCACCGTGTGGGCGGCTTGGGGTACTATTGTGGAAATGCGGGAATATCTGCCTGCCTGCATTGCCGATATGGTTGCTTTGGGGAATCAGTATGGCGCTCGGTGGGTGAGTGCCGGTAAAAAGTCCAAAAAGGGACACCCCCATCATCCGCTGTATCTTAAAAAGGATTCGGTTACCGAAGCCTTTGACGTAAACGCCTATCTGGCAACTTTTGAATAAGATCAAAATGTAAAGCACCGAATCAACCGATTCGGTGCTTTTGGTTTATCAGTGAATTATGCTTCCACAGGGAACTTGTCGATCTTACCTACCACTTTTTTCAGGATGTTTAAAGCATCGGTAGCATCGGCTTTGCCGTTGCCGTCGGTATCGGCGGCTTTGAATTGGTCGTCGGTCAAGGTTACCTTGCCCACCACGCTCTTCAGTACTTCCAATGCATCAGCGGCGGACACTTTGCCGTCCCCGTCCACGTCGCCGTAGAGGATCGTAACATCTTCTTCCCAAATGGCGTAGATACAGGTTTCCGCGGTAATGACCATTTCTTCGCCGGGTTGCTTCTGCTCACCGTCTACCGTACCGATTGCCCAAGCCTTGAACTTGTAGCCTTGGGGTGCGGTATAGGTGCAGTCGGCCAGCGTGAAGGTACCGTTTTCGATTACCGTATCGCCAACCATGGCACCCTCCCCGCCGTTGGGATCGTAAGATACCGTATATCGGGGCAGGTCTTCCCACACAGCATAGATCACCGTGTCGGTAGTAATGGGTACGATGGTCCCTTGCTCAAAGGTGTCTTCCCCAATTTGCCAACCGGAAAACCGCTTGCCTTCCGGGGGAGTCAAGGAACAATCGGGCAGGGTGTATTCTCCTTCCACAAAGGGAACGTCCTCCATGGTACCCTCCCCGCCGTTGGCATCGAAGGAAACGGTGTAGTATTTCGGCTCGGCGAGCACGGGATATTCATCCTCCTCGCCCTGCGTCCAGTGGCCGTTATCCAGCAGTGCCAGCACCGTGCCGTCGGCAAATTCCTCGGAAAGTTTCGCATCGGTCATCGGATTCCGATCGGTATCGTAGCTGACGCGATCAATGTAGTAGCAGTGATCTATCTCAACATCATCTGTGCTACTGTAACCGCCGATAGGCTTGCCGGTATAGCCTACATCATGGCAATAGGTAATAGAAATTCCGGCACCATTGGTAATACCTGCGATACCGATGGTCACAGAACCTGCGTTATAGCAGTTTTTAACCGTCACGTATCCTTTGCTTATATAATCCACGATGCCGCTTCCGTCAAAGGAAGCCACGTTAAAGCAACGGCTGATCATGGCTCTCTGTTCCGTGGTTCCGCTTGCCCAACCGACAATACCGCCGGCATTATTGTTATTACTGCGGTTATACCCGTTGATTACACCTCGGTTGCTGCATTCCTTGACCGTTCCGTAAAGATAACCTACGATACCGCCTGCAGTTCCTTGGGCGGAGCCGCTGTCCCAACAGAGCACTTCTGCATAGTTGATGCAGTCGAAAATCGCCGCCGTGGTATAAGCATGACCGGCAATACCGCCTGCTTTACCGTAGCCGACATAAGAGTCGTATCCGAGCACGCGCCCCTTTGCGGTGCAGTTTTGAATCTTGCCGCCGGTTATCGCAGTAATGCCACCGGCCACGCAACCTTTACTGGAAGAATCACCGCCGGCCACACCGTCAAAGTGGCAGTTTTCAATTTTGTTGGTTGCATTGGATGAGTAGGCGGCAATGCCCGCAACGTATGGTGTGAAGTGGCTTGTATACTTGATATAGAAATAGGTATCTTTCACTGTAAGATCCTTAACAGTGCCGCCTTCACCCATATAAGCGATAAAGCCATACGCATCATATTGATATCCCGGGGTGTTGTAGTAAAGGCCGCTGATAGCGTAGCCTTGTCCATCAAAGGTGCCGCAGTAAGGTGAATCCTTTGAGCCGCAGATCGGTGTCCAATCAGCAAGAAGGGAGCTGTTCGCATTCAACCCGTA
>JAFSIW010000054.1 GCA_017439545.1 Clostridia bacterium
CCCTCCGTCACGGCAAGCCGTGCCACCTCCCTTTACACAAGGGAGGCTTGGTTTTGTCCCGCTTGAGCGGGGTTTCGTAACAAATGCATGGCTGACAGGCCAATAAAAGACGCACTTGTGCGTAGCCTGTAGTATTAGGGCTATGCCCGAAACTGAAATACCACCCGCTATGCGGGTGGATTATTATTATGCCTGCAGTTTTTGATTCAGCCGTTTTTCTACCTGACGAGTGATCAGTACCACCGTCAGCCAGATAACAAGATACGTGACCGCAAAAATCGCGGTAAAAATCAGCAAGATCATCGGCTCAAAGGGAATCCACCGATTGACCACGTAGCACAACGTATAGGCGAGATAGATGGTGGAAAAATGGAAAAACATGGATTTGAGAGGCGACCAATGGTCGATCTGATTGAACACGCTGGCGCCTGCTTGCAAAAAAGCCAGGAGATAGGTGGAAAGAATGCCTAAAAACGCTTGCCCTCCGCTTAATGAAAAATCGGGCAGGGAATTAGAAAGACACCAATACACGACGCCTGCCATCAGCGGCCCGAAACCACCAAACAGTAAGCCTCGCAGAAAAAACTGCTTTACGTATGGATTCATAATAATCCCATCCTTTCTTTTACGGCTTTGAGTTGCCTGCGGGAAACGTAGTCGGTGAAGCCGTTTTGCATTACCACCTGCAAAGCGCCCCCAAAGGTGGTCTTGAATCGTTCAATGCGGTGACGGTTGATCAAGCAGGATTGGTTGATGCGAATAAAACGCTCTCCCAGTTGCTCTTCCAGTTGATACAATCGGAACTTTACCTGCCATTGCTCCTGACGGGTGACGGCAAGGGTTTTGCCATCCTGAACAATAAAGCAGAATACCGACAGGGGATCCAACCGACAGTATTGCCCGTCGGCCGAGCCGACCAGCGACTCTTGGGCTGCGGCTAATTGTTGTAATTCTGCCACCAAAGGGGTCTCGCGGTGGGCGTAGATCAGTAGTTCCTCTTCCCGTGAGGGATCAATATGAACGGTGCACTTCATAGGCAACCCTCCTTATTTCTATTATACCTGCTTGATTTGTGTTTTGCAAGGGGTTTTTCCTATTCGGTACAAATGATGCGCTAAGCGGTAAAACGCCCCTATCCTATGGGATAGGGGCATTGATTGTTATTGTTCCACGGGGAATTTGTCGATCTTACCAACGACCTTTTTGAGAATATTAAGGGCATCGGTAGCTTCGATTTTCCCGTTACCGTCGGTGTCGGCGGCTTTTTGTTGATCATCGGTAAGAGTGACCTTACCCACCACATTTTTCAGCACTTCCAGCGCGTCGGTGGCTTCTACCTTGCCGTTACCATCTACGTCGCCGTAGATAACGGTGGGAGTGGGAGGAACGGGAGGTTCTTCACCGTTTTTATATGCGTCAAAAGCAGTGCGGGCGTCGGTCAGTTTATCCAGGTTTTGGATGGTATCTTTGACCGATTCGCCGTATTCTGTCACCAGATCGGCAACCTTTTGTTCTGCGCAAACAATGGGCGCCTCTTTTCCGGCGTGGTTTTCGGCAGTCACTTCACCAATGGCATCAATGGCATCCATCACCGCTTGCACGTCTTGTTCCCGCCGGACGGCTTTCAGACGGGTGACCTCTTCACGGGCTTTGATCATATCGGCGGCATTGGTAACCTCTTGCATAATGTCGTTGCCGTATTTGATCATCAGCGCATCCGCCAGTTCTTCGGCATGGATGAGGATGGGTTCTTTTTCCTTAAAGTTATCCAAGGCGATTTCGCCAATGGCATCGATGGCATCGATGACCGCCTTCACGTCTTCGGCTTGCTTGGCGGCATCTCCTGCGTTGTACATACGAATGTTGTCGATTTTGATGTCGGTCAGGGGGGAGGAATTGTTCAGATTCCACCAAGTGTAACGGAGCTTGTTGATTTTGGACCAATCGAACTCTACCACTTTAAACCCTGCCAGATCGGTGGAGTAGGTGGCGGTGTGCCAACCAGCGGTTTTATTGTCGATGGTGATCAAGGTGTTGTAGCCGTCTTCACCGGTGGTGGCAAAGTTTAGTTGAATCTGACCTTGCTTGCCGGTCATATCAGCCCCGATATAATAATCAAAGGCAAGGGTGTCGTAACCCGACAGATCCGCCGAGGTGGGGAAGGTCAGCATCGCCATAGCCCCAACGTAGTGGGTGTCGCTGAGTTTTTGGTTACCGCCTTTCAAAACCAAAGCAGCAGAGCCTTGTACTTGGTTTTGCTTGTCCAAAGCCAGCGAGGTGCTGTATGCACCGCTCCAACCATAGGTATTTTCGCATTCATTGACGTACAGCACGCCGTTCTTTTCGTAAGGCATTTTGACCACTCGACCGTCAATGTCGGGCATTTTGCTTTCAAAAGAAGAAATGTCGGCATAAGGAATGGTCTTGAACCAATTCTCAATGAAGGGAGTGAGAATATCGTAGCCTTTCTTGTTGGGGTGACCTGCATCCGCCATATTCACCAGCGTATGGGCTTGCAGAGCGTTGGTTACCCCATCGTCAGCATACATATCGTAGCAAGAAACCTTCCATTTAGCGCAGATCTTAAGGGCAATATCGTGATAAACCCCCATATCCGATGAGGCGCTGGGCAGTTTAAAGTTGATGATATAACCCAAGCGGGCATTGGGGAAGTATTGGTAAGCGGAATAGAACAGGTGTTCCAAAGCCCCTGCAAAGGTGGCCAGATTAAAGTCATCGGGGTTGTAAGAGTCGGTCATCACGCCAATGGGAGCATTATCCCAAGAGTCGTTGATCCCGCCCTGCATAATGACGTAGTCGTAGGGATTGTCTTTGTTCTTTTGCAGCATTTGCACAATTTGCGCGCCGCGAATGGTAGAAATAGACCAACCGCTGCAGGATTGGTTGTGAGAGATAATACCCATACTGTCCGCCAATCGACCTGCCCAGGAATAGCCTTGGGGGGTGTCGTTGTGACCGTAAGAAATGGAGTCACCAACGAAAATGGCACGTTTGTTGGTAAAGGGTTTGGCTTTGTAGGTGGCATTGTCTACCATGCGGGACATCCAGTCGCCGATGTAGGGTGCCAGATTGTCATACCCCGTGGGATTGGGATGCAGGGGATCTCGCAGACAGTTATAGGTGGTGACCTGCATTAAATCGTTGGAAACATAGCGATCGTTGTACAGATCCAAGCATTGCACGCCCCATTTTTGGCAGATTTCCACCGCCAGATTGTAGTAAGCGCTCATATCACCGGTGGCACCTAAATTTTGGGTTGCGCCCAAGGGAGTGGCAAAGGTGGTCATAAAGCCGATCTTGGCATCGGGGAAGTACTCAAAAGCATAGTAGAACAGTTCTTCCAAACCGCCGGCAAAGGTGGAGGTATCGAAGTCGCTCAGGTTAAACGAGGCGGTCATTTTACCTACGGGAGCGGCGGTGGTGGTAGCAAGATCGCCCCAACCGTCGTTGGTGCCTCCTTGCAGAATGACGTAATCATATTGATTGTCTTTGTTGTTGTGCAGTTGGGTTACAATGCGGCCTTCCCGCACGGTGGAGATGGTGGTGCCGCCAACGCCTGCGTTGGTAACGTTGCCCATCCCGTACCGGGTGGCAATACGACCTGCCCAACCTTGACGGGGTTCGTTATCCCATTGACCGTAGCAGATGGAGTCACCTACAAACAGAGCGGTTTTTCCGTACAGAGAGTTGGTAGGATCCACAGGTTGTTCACCGCCTTGTTCGTGATCGCCGCCGGAGGAAAGGTTGAAAAATGCGTTGTATTCGGCAACGCCAAAGGGTTGGTTTTTGGTGTAAAGGTATTTGGTTTTGTAGTTTGCGTCCACCACCATACGAATGGCGGCAACGCCTGCAGGAGCGGTGTAAGACATAATGGAGGTGGCATCATCCAGCTTGTGCTGAATGGTCAGAGCATCGTTAATGCTGGCTTGGGAAGTGACCGTACCTGCGCTGTTCAAGGTGATGAGATGAAAGCCTTGGGTAGAAACCGCCGCACCAAAGGTGATCACGTCCCCTTGAGCAACGGAGATAGGCGCCAAGGTGATGAATCCGGGGCCGCTCACCTGATTGCCTGCTCCGTCAATGTAGCCTTGGAAGGCATTGGCTTCGTTGTAGAGGTTGATCAGCTCCCCGTCGGCAGGGGTGTCAGAGGCGGCGTTAAAAAAGGCAGCGTGTTGCGCGGCAGTAAAGGGTTGGTTTTTGGTGACCAGATATTGATTCAGATAGCGGGCGTCGGCTACCATACGAAGGTATGCGCCACCGCTGGGAATGGTGTAGGACATAATGGAAGTGACGCTGTCCAAGGTGGCAACCGCGGTAATGCCTTGGCTGAGAGAGCCCAAAGCAATGGCATTTTTTGCAGAATTATATACCACCAAATGCCAGCCTTGACCGGTGACCGCCGCACCGAAGGTGATCACGTCACCTGAGGCAACAGGGATGTAGTGGGAGGTGCGGAACGCACCGTCGGGACTGCTGGTGGTGTCGTTGACCCAACCGACGGTTAATTGGTTTAGGTCAAACAAATTATTGAGGGTGGTGTCGGCTGAGGCAGGCAAGACAACAAGACTTGTCAGCAGGGCAACAACCATCATCAGGGAAAGAAGGGACTTTGCCAAAGATTTCATAATAACTCCTCCATCTTTCAATTTGGACAAAAACCCAAATAGGCTTGTAAGTGGGCTTTTATTATGATACAATGATATCAGATAAAAAAGGGGTTTTCAATGTATAAAACATACGAATTCTTGGACATTTTTAACATTTGGAGGGATAACCGTGTATTATATTACCCAATCGTTACAAATCAACGACAATCTGTTTGATCTGTCAGCCGTTACGTTGGGATGGGTGGATCATCGTTCTTCTCGCAATGACTTTGGTTTTTTAACGGGGGATTATATTGCTGTTTCCGCGGGGGATGTGATCACCTTTGGGGGTGCGGTCACCACCCAAGGGTGGCATTTGGTAACTTATGACCGCCATCGTCAGCCCCTTGAGACAGTTACCATCAATAACGGGATTACGGTGTTTGGGCAGTTAAACCAAGAATTGTCCATTATGCAATACGTTGTGCCCTATGGAGTGGCATCCATCCGCCCTGTGGTCGACAGTCGATTCAGCCACTGTTTTGTGCTCACCCGCAACAAGGAGTTTACGGCGGAGCAGTATCGCTCGTGGATGACCGATGCCCAAGGCGGGTTTTCCTTTAACGGTCAGCAGGTCAATCGGGACGGGGTTACGTTGCTTCTCAATTTAGAGGGAGCGGGCTCGGTGATGATAGAAGGGGAGAGCATTCCTTTTGAAGCGGGCACGGTGCTGTGTATTCCGCCCCACACCCTTTTTTATAAGGTGAGCAATACGGGGTTTCGGGATATTCGGTTGGCGTGTCATAAATTTGGTACAAACGGCACGCAGGTAACCCTGCTCAAAGACGATCCCTCTCAAAGCATCGAAGCGCTGATGCGGTTAATGCTGCGGATGTTTTGGGATCCGCTGGCAGGGGACGAGCGGATCTTGCAGCAGTTGTTTACCACGGTGGAGCAGATCGTGCAGTATCGCTTGGAGGAACAACAGCCCCGTCGCAGTCAGGTAAAACGGATGTTAGCGGCCATGCAAACCGACTTCACCGATCCCGATTTTACGCTGGAGCGGGTGTTTTGCAACGAGGGGTATTGCCCCAATCATTTGCGGCGGCTGTTTAAAGAAGAAACCGACTGCACACCGCTGGAATATCTGATCCGCTTGCGATTGCATCACGCCAAACGGCTGATGGCGCAAAACAAAGAACTGCACGCATCGGTGGCGCAGATCGCCTTGATGAGCGGCTTTCGGGATCCTTGTTATTTTTCACGGATTTTTAAGAAAAAAGAGGGAATTTCTCCTGCACAATATATGAAAAGCAAGATTTAACAAAAATTTTATTTGACTTTTATCGGTTGAACGCATAGAATAGATACGGAAAATTACAAAAGGAGAAATTGTACTATGCAAAACGATCAAATGACGCTGCACGATATTGACGTGGCAGATTTTATGAAAACGCTGGATTCCTGCAAGGGCGACGTGTATCTGGAAACCGCCGAGGGGGACGTGCTGAATCTGCGTTCCAAGCTGTGCTTGCTGATGGGTCTGGAAAATATTCTGAGAGGCGCAGTAATTTCCGAAGCCACCATTCGTTGCACCCGACCCGAAGACGAAGAATTGCTGTTCCGTTTCAATCTGTTTAAAGAGGTTCCCACCAAGGAATAATAGGGCGTGATCGTGTAAAACGATTGCAAAGCAAAAACAGCGCCCACGAATTACGCAAAAAGAAAAAATCCACTTGCCTGAGCAAGTGGATTTTTTTGTATGCAATTATTTGCCCACCTTGCGGGTACGCCACCAAGCCCACATGGGACTGGAGAGGAATACCGAAGAATAGAAGCCGGAAACAATACCAACTGCCATGGGGAAGGCAAAGCTGATGATGGAATCCAATCCGTTCAGCTTGGCAATCACGGCAATGGCAACTACGGCAATCAGGGTAGAGGTGGAAGTAAACACGTTGCGGTTAAAGGTTTCGTTCACCGAGCGGTTTACAATTTCGTTCACCGTGAGGTTGGCGCCGAATTTCTGCTCGTTTTCACGAATGCGGTCGTAGATAACGATGGTGCCGTTGATGGAGTAACCCAGAATGGTCAGTACCACGGCAATGAAGTTATCATCCAACGGAATGCGGAAGAACACGTACATCAGATAGGCAATCAGAATATCGTGGATCAAGGCAAAAGTGGCAAACAAGCCGGCCGAGATACCGCCGATCTTGCGGAAGCGGATACCAATGTACAGAGTCAAGAACACGCCGCCCAGAATCATAGCGAACAGACATTTAATGAAGAAGCCCTTACCAACGGTGGGTTTCACGCTGTTAGAGGTGATCAGGGTGATGGTGTTATAGGCTTCGGTAGCAACCTTAGCATCCTTCAGTTGCCCTTGCACGGCGGTGGTGATCACCTTGCCGTAGGCTTCGTCCATAGGTTGATTGCCAAGGGCGGGAGCAACGGTGAGGGTTTTGGCGGTTTTGTCAAAGGAAACGGTTACGTCGGCATACGCGGGGGTTTCAGCCAAACCGGCAATGTTGGCGACCAATGCGTTTTCGATAGCGGTGGTCAAAGCCTCGGTATCTACGGTTTCCAAAGCAACGGTATAGGTCAGCTTGGTGCCGTAGGTAGAAACCATATCGGCATATAAGGCATCAGCCAACTCGCTGATGGTGTTAGAGGAAACCAGAGTATAAGAGGGGGTTGTGGTAGACGAGCCCTTGATGGCGGCGGTGAATTCGTCGGCCATGGCATCGGTGATGATCTCAACGGGGTCAACCGCAACGGTTTTGGCTTCGGTATTGGCGTCAACCTTGGTTTCGCAACCAAAGATCTCTTCAGCCTTGGCTTTCAAAGCGGCAACGTCAGCGGTGCCGGTTACCGAATAAGTGAGCACGGTAGAGGGGATCTTGGTCAGGGTGAAGGTGGCTTGGGTATTGTCCCCTGCCACGTCCTTGGAGAAGGATACTTCAACACTGTCACCCAAATGCTCTTTGGCCATCGCGGTCAGACCGTCTTTATCCACTTCGCCGGAGAGGGCGTAGGTGAAGATGGCGCCGCCCTTAAAGTTAATGTCCAGTTCGGTAGGCAGGAAGATGTTGACGATCAGACCTGCCAGAATAATAGCGGCGGAGATGATCAAAAAGATCTTGCGTTTTCCGATAAAATCAAAGGATTTCTTAGTCATTCTTCACACCTCCGTATAAAACAGGATTGCGCAGGGCTTTAAAGCGGGATACGCCTTTGAGCATCAAGCGAGAAGCGGCTACGCCGAAGATGAAGTTGAAGATTACACCAATCAGCAGGGTGTAGCCGAAGGAGTAGATGGAGCCGGTAATGGTATTGGCGATTGCCAAACCGGGAATCAGACCGACGGTGTGGTTGTAAACCCACATAAAGGGCCACAGAATCTTTGCCCAGATGCTGCTGTACGGTCCGAAAATACCCATCAGAATAATGGCGATGATCACGTTGGTTACGTTACCGTCCAGAATAGCGGAGAAGGCGCTGGAGAAACCGGCATCAATGGCGCCGTCCAGTGTCTTTTTGTTGTAGCGCAGTTCTTCTTTGATCCGCTCGGCGGTAATTACGTTGGAGTCAACGCCCATACCGATGGAAAGAATGATACCAGCAATACCGGGAATGGTGAGGGTAAAGCTGTCGGCACCGGCAAAGAAGCCGCTGGTGCAGGCAATGATACCCGCGATCTGCCCCAGCACGGCAATGGCGGCGATCACACCGGGAACACGGTATTTGATGATCATCAGAATGGCAATCAGTGCAAAGGCGATAATACCTGCCAGCAGCATAACCTGCAGAGAGCGTTCGCCCATGGTGGGGTTGATCACACGAATGGTGTCGTCTACCTTCAAGGCGAAGGGCAGAGCACCGGCGTTGATTTTTTCAGAAACCTCTTCTACGTATTCCAGCGTCATATCCTGACCGGAAATAATGGCTTGTCCGTTTTCGATTACCTCGTTCACTTTTGCATCAGACAGCATTTCATCATCCAACCAAATGGAGATGTTGCTGTTGAGATACGTTTTGGTAGCGGCGGCAAATTTAGATTTACCGGCATCGGTCAGTTGCAATTGAATGACGTAGCCCTGTTGTTCGTTGTAACCGGGGGCGGCGCTTTCAACGTCAGCCGCACCCTGCAACAGGGGCGTGCCGGTTTTTTCACTGCCGGCATAGAACGAAACCATAGCGGTTTCACCCAATTCCCGCACGGCTTCGGCGGGATCGTAGTCGGTTTCTTCCGACTGCCAGGGGAACCGAACGATGATCTGTTTGTTTTCATTGTCGGTGTAAACTTCACTGTCGGTGATGTTTTTGTTGACCAGACGGGTGTTGATAATGGTTTCGGCATTGGCCATATCCTCCGAGGTGATGGTATCGAATTCTTCCTCGGTTACATCAGGGGTAAAAATGGCTTCCACGCCGCCCTGAATGTCAATGCCCCAACGAATATCGGCGGCACCCTTTACATAGATCTTTTCGGTATCGCCGTAATAGTTGCTTACCCCAAAGAAGGACAAGTAGGCGAAAACAAAGACCAGCAGGGCGACCACAATAAACGTGATTTTTCCTGAACGCTTCATTGGCATTCCCTCCAATATTATTTGTATACAGTTACCTGCATACCGATAAAAAACATTATAGTATAAAACGGTGGAAAAGTCAATCGAAAAAGGGCAAATAAATCCAAAAGGCGGGAAGGTATATACCATCCCGCCCGAATATCGGATTATTGTCCGCCGTTTTGCAGATAGGTTACGTATTCTTCCAAACAGTAACCCAGTTCATTGATGCGCTTGGCGTGCTTTACGCCCACAAAGCGATAATGCCACGGCTCCCAGGTAACGCCGGTGAAATTTTGCTTATCTTTTTCATATCGCAAAATAAACCCGTAGTCCTCAGAATTTTCTTTCAGCCATTTCCCTGCCTTGGTGTCCCCAAAACTGGTTTCCACACTGTTAAAGTCGATGGCCAATCCCGATTGGTGCTCGCTGGTGCCCGGACGGGCAACGTGAGTAGCGGCATAAGCCTCGGCCTGTGCTTGAGTAAAGGAAGGATTTTCCCGCTTGGCGCGGTCTACCCGATTGTTGTACAGCCGTTGCTGGGTGGAATAAGAGCGATAGCCCGAAATGGCATAGATGGTAACCCCATCTGCCGAAGCGGCGTTGCACATATCCCGATAGGCTTTTACAATGCGGGAATCCAGTTGTTCTCCGCCCACGTCGGTCATATCGGTCTTCCAGTTACCGTCCAGCGTGCTGTTGCCGTTGATCAGCCGCAGATACCATTCGTCCAGTTCTTCGGCACCGCTTTTGGTATAGGTTATGTAGTCACCCTCAGGTGCGCTTTCACGGGAGGTGTCGGAAGAATCCTTCGATGCATCGGAAGCGACCGAAGCATCCTTGGATTCGGCGGGCTGCAGCTGGTCCACCAGCGACGGTGTGGGACGGCTGGGTGTGTTTTCCACCGAGGAGTCGGACACGTCGGTTTGGGTAACGTCATCGTCAAACAGCTTGGTAACCCCTTGAACGCCCTTTACAATACCCAATACCACAAGGCAAATCAAAATGACGCCGATAATATAAATGGCAAATTCCAATTTACGACCACCTTTGTTGTTTTTACGTTTTTTTGCAGAGGCCATAAGTAAGTACCCTCCTGTTCATCCTATTCAAAATGAGCTTCGGTTATAAGTTGGCAGGTTCGAGCCCTGCCAACTTATTCGGCAATCAGACTTTCGCCGGTCATTTCTTTGGGTTGCGGGATGGCTAAGATCTTCAGCATGGTGGGAGAAATGTCAGCCAAACGGCCGCCTTCCCGCAGTTTGCAATCCAACCCTACCACCGCAAAAGGTACGGGATAGGTGGTGTGAGCGGTAAAGGGAGTGCCGTCATCTTCTGCCATGTAGTCGGCGTTGCCGTGGTCGGCGGTAATCAGGGCGATGCCGCCCATTTTGTTTACCGATTCCACCACCTTGCCCACGCAGGTGTCTACGGTTTCTACGGCTTTCACAGCGGCATCAAACACACCGGTGTGACCAACCATGTCGCAGTTGGCGAAGTTCAGAATCACCGCATCGTATTTGCCGCTTTCAATGGCTTCGCATACTGCTTCACATACGGGAGGAGCGCTCATTTCGGGCATCAGGTCAAAGGTGGAAACGTCGGGAGTAGGAATCAGAATACGATCTTCCCCTTCGAATTTTACCTCTTCGCCACCGTTGTAGAAGAAGGTAACGTGAGCGTATTTGGTGGTTTCGGCGATCCGCAATTGGGTTTTGCCTGCTTTGCTCAGGGTTTCGCCCATGGTCATGGTGAGGGCTTCGGGAGCAAATGCCACCTGCACGTTTGGCATGGTAGCATCGTATTCGGTCATGCAAACGTAGGTAAGGGGGAAGCAACCCTTTGTCCGTTCAAATCCGTCAAAGGCGGGGTCCACAAAGGCACGGGTGATTTCACGGGCGCGGTCGGGACGGAAGTTGAAGAATACCACAGCGTCATTTTCTTCCACGTTACCGTCGTCAGTAAACACGGTGGGAATAACGAATTCGTCGGTTAAGAACTTGCCGTCTTCATCTTTGGTTTCGTAAGAGGCTTGTACGGCGGCAACGGGATCAGTAGCACGGATGCCTTCGCCCAATACCATGGCATCGTAGGCTTTTTTCACACGAGTCCATTGGGTATCACGGTCCATCCCGTAGTAACGACCGGCAATGGTAGCCAGCTTACCTACGCCGATCTCGTCCATTTTGGCAATGGCTTCGGCCACGTAATCTTTACCCGAGGCAGGGGGAACGTCACGACCGTCTAACAGACCGTGAACGAATACCTTGTCAAGGCCCATCCGCTTTGCCATTTTAAGCAAAGCCCACAAATGGGTGTTGTGGCTATGTACCCCGCCGTCAGACAGCAAGCCCAACAGATGCAGTTTGGTACCCTTTTGCTTGCAGGATTCCATAGCGGCCTTCAGGGTTTTGTTTTCAAAAAAGTCCCCGTCTTGAATGGATTTGGTGATGCGGGTCAGTTCCTGATATACCACACGACCTGCGCCGATGTTGGTATGACCCACCTCGCTGTTGCCCATTTGCCCGTCGGGCAAGCCAACGTCCATGCCCGAAGCACCGATCTTGGTGGTGGGGCAGGTGGCGAAGATCTTGTCCAAATTGGGGGTGGAAGCGGCGGCAATGGCATTGTTTTTATCGCTGGGGTTCATACCGAAACCGTCCATAATTACTAAAACAACCGGTTTTTTCATAGTCGTAAATCTCCTTATTTAGAAGCGGCTTTCACAATAGCGGCAAAGTCGGGGGCTTTCAGCGAAGCACCGCCGATCAAACCGCCGTCTACGTGTTCCATGGCAACCAGTTCATCGGCATTTTTGGCATTCATAGAGCCGCCGTATTGAACGGTGACGGTTTCGGCAACCGCTTTGCCGTATACTTCGGCAATGGCTTCACGCACGTAGCCGTTGCCTTGGTTGGCTTGGTCAGCCGTAGCGGTAACGCCGGTGCCGATGGCCCATACAGGCTCGTAAGCAATGATGATATTCTTCAGTTGATCGGCAGAGATGTTGGTGAGTGCCATTTTGGTTTGGAATTTTAAGAGAGTTTCGGTGTAGCCCAATTCCCGTTGCTCCAAGGTTTCGCCCACGCAAACGATGGCGGTCAGACCGGCATTCACAGCAGCCAAGGTGCGCAGGTTGACGGTTTGGTCGGTTTCACCGAAATATTGACGGCGTTCACTGTGACCCACAACCACGTATTTTACACCGGATTCGATCAGCATTTGGGCAGAAACTTCGCCGGTGTAAGCGCCGCTTTCTTTAAAGTGCACGTTTTCAGCGCCGATTTCAATGTTAGAGCCTTTGGCGGCTTCCACAGCGGCGGGGATATCAATAAACGGTACGCACAATACCACTTTGCAGTCGGCATCGGCTACCAAAGGTTTCATTTCGTTGATCAGAGCGGTGGTTTCGGCAGGGGTTTTGTTCATTTTCCAGTTGCCGGCAATCACGGCAGAACGGACAGCTTTGTTCATAGTTCATTCCTCTTTCTAAAACATAGATTTGGGCGGTCAACCCGACCGCCCAAGCAAAGTGCAATTCTTATTTATCGTTGAGAGCGGCAATACCGGGCAGTTCTTTTCCTTCTAAGAATTCCAGAGAAGCACCGCCGCCGGTGGAGATGTGGGTCATCTTATCGGCAAAGCCCAATTTTTGAACGGCGGCTACCGAGTCGCCACCGCCGATGATGGAGATGGAATCGGATTCAGCCACGGCTTTGGCAACCGAAATGGTACCGGATGCAAAACGATCCCATTCCGAAACACCCATCGGTCCGTTCCAGATCACGGTGCGGGCGCCTTTAACAGCGTTGGCAAACAGTTCTTCCGAGCGGGGACCGATGTCCAGACCCATGTAACCGTCGGGAATACCGTCTTCTACGTTGGCAATGATCATATCGCAATCGGGATCGTATTTGTCGCCGCAGCGGCTGTCCAGAGGCAGCAAGAAGTTTACGCCTTTTTCTTTGGCCAATTTTACAATGTCGTTGGCAAGATCAAATTTGTCGGTTTCGCAAAGAGAAGTACCGATGGGCTCGCCTGCGGCGGCTTTGAAGGTGTAAGCCATAGCACCGCCGATGATGAGGGTGTCAACTTTGTTCAGCAGGTTTTCGATAACGCCGATCTTGTCGGAAACTTTGGCGCCGCCCAGAATGGCAACGAAGGGACGAGCGGGATCAGCCAAGGCTTTGCCCATAACGTCGATTTCTTTTTGAATCAGATAACCGCAAACGGCAGGCAGATAATCAGCCACACCGGTGGTGGAGGAGTGAGCGCGGTGAGCAGTACCGAAGGCGTCGTTCACGTAGATTTCGGCAAGGTCAGCCAAGGCTTTGGAGAAAGCAGGATCGTTCTTGGTTTCTTCAGCGTGATAGCGCACGTTTTCAATGAGAACGGCTTCCCCTTCTTTTACGTTGGCGGCCAATTCTTTGGCGGATTCGCCGATTACGTCGGTAGCCATTTTTACTTCAAAGCCCAGATGCTCGCTCAAGCGTTTGGCAACGGGAGCCAGAGAAAATTCGGGTTTGAATTCGCCCTTGGGACGACCCAAGTGAGAGCAGAGGATAACCTTTGCTTTATTGTCCAACAAATATTTGATGGTGGGCAAAGAAGAAACAATGCGTTTTTCGTTGGTGATCTCGCCGTCTTTCAGCGGCACGTTGAAGTCGCAACGAACAAGCACGCGCTTGCCGGCAACGTCAATATCTTCAATGGTTTTTTTGTTGAGAGCATTCATACTATGATAACCTCCAAAATAGTATTGTAATAAACATTCAAAATGAATTATAGTATATTTTTCCCCGCATTTCAAGAGGTTTTTCACCGAAAAATCCATTATTTTTCAAAAAAGAAGGGTTTTGTGTCTTCATGTTGCTGTTTGTTACCTCTCATACCCAAAAAATCGGCTTTTTCAGCCGCCGCAAAGCAAATCGGGGCAAACTCCCCCCTCTGCTGACGGGAATAAACGTGGGCGGCTATCCCGCCGTTCGTCTGGCACTGTTGGGGCGGGTGGGACAAGGGCACCTACATTATCTCACCCCCTATCTTGAACGGGGAGACGTGTTGATTGCCGACAAGGCGCTCTCACCCATGCTTGCCGCACAAGAAGCCTACCTTACCGAATACGCCCGCCGACAATGTGTGAATCTGGCTCTTTCATTGTTAAAACGCCGCAGCACAGCGGTGTTGGTGGATCGGGCAGGGGAGTGCGTAGGGGTTGCCGCCGAACTGCTGAAAATCTGCAACACGGTGTGGGTGGCAACAAGGCGGGCGGAACTGTTTGCGCCCTGCGCCGCCTATACGTGGGAGCAGTACGGCAATCAGCCCTTGTTTGTAACGGGGGAGTTGCCCTGTGCCGATATGGTGGTGGCACCCTACGGGTTAGAGGGATGGCACTATGCGGGTGGCAAACTGTTTTGTCCCGATGGGGGCGTGTTTCCCAAACCCCACGAGTTTTATCTTCCCGATTACGTCCATCTGCCGGGCTTTGACCCTGCCGCCGTCACCGCAGGGGTGTTCGCCGCCTTTCACCCCAAAGAACTGATGACTGCTTTGCCTGATATAGCCCGATAAACTAAAAACGGAGTTCTTTGAAAAGAACTCCGTTTTTTGGGGGATTCGATTTAATCGTTGATCACAAAATCATAAAATGGCATGTAATATTCGTCCAATTCGGATTGGAATTGTCTGACGATTCGTTGCATGGGAGTTTCACCGGTTACCATAGCGGGAACGGGTGCCGACGCTAATTGTTCAAGGCTTACCACACCCACAGAGTAATCCAACGTCGCTTTGTTTGGCAAATCCGCCACGTGCTGTGCCGAGGTTTCATCCAACCCCTTTTGCAGATATTGTTGTTTTACCTGCTGTTTCACATAGGGATTCAACAGTTGCAGTTGAGTCGCCAAAGCAATTGCGGCAGAGGCTTTTTCCTCTTTGCCTTTGGGTACCGAGAACACTGTGCCGGCGACGGTTTGGTAACTGTCGTTTTCTGCTTTCACCATGGGAATAAACCCTACCTCAAAATCGGCGTTGCCTAAAATTTGGTCGCTATAACTTACGTATCCTGCAAACAGTAAGGCTTGACCTTCGGTAAAAGCTTCCATGCATTGGGCGGTGTCCGCTTTATACAACCAGGATTTGTCGGTTTTCATCATTTCCTGCAAGGTAAGATAAGGAGCGGTTTCCAGTTGAGCGGAAATATTTTCTTTCACATATACGGCAGGTTTTTCCACACCCGTTTCGTTGTTGTATTCCAAACAGGATAAGCCACCGCCTGCCACAAATGCCATTTCCAACAGTTGTACATTGGCGGTTATGCCGTAAAGGTTGGGGTTACCGTCTTGGTCGGTGTCTTTCGTAGCCAAAGCGGTTAATTCCCGCAAGGTGGCAAAATCCCATTTGCCTTCGGCATATAATGCGTTTAAATCATAGTCGGGGGCGACTTGGTTGAGCAGGGTCTTGTTATAAAAGATCCCTTGCATACCGCCTTCACGCAGTTCGAAGCCCACACCGTAAAGATACTGACCAAATCCAGTGGCACGGGTCGGGATTTCGCGGCTTAATTGATTGGGTAAGCCTTGTAAATTCACCAGATATCCTTCTCGTCCCATGTTGCGGGCAAACGCATAATTCAGTTCCAATACGTCAGCAGTTTCTTGTGACGATTGCAGGTCGCTTTGCACCGAATCCCCTTGGGGGACAATGGTTAAGGCCATGCCGTATTGTTGCTCTAATTTGTCTATGAATGAAGCATACGGCTCGGTACGGTAACGGTCGGCAAAAAAAGTTTTCAAGGTCAGGTTTTGTCCGTATAAGCCTGCATCCGCAGGGAAACGGTCAATTTTGCCTACTACTTTTTGCAGGATTTGTAAAGCGTCTGCGGCATTGATGTGACCGTCACCGTCTACGTCGGCGGCAATGCCCGCTCCCGGCGCATCGTTATAACGGTCATGCGGATCAAAAGAAATTTTACCCACACAAGATTTTAATACTCGAAGGGCATCGTCAGCACCAATGTTGCCGTTGCGACTTACATCCCCCATGATAACAGGGGTGGTGGCAAGGTCGTTTTCAACCGGCGGAGTGTTGCTTTCGGTCTGCGCCGCGGCGGTCATAGGGGTAAGCAGCAGGGTAAGGGTGAGTAGTACAGCAATCCATTGTTTCATAGGGGCATCTCCTTTCGATAATAATGATTCAAATTTTATTCATAAAACGGTGCGTAGTAATCGTCTGCTTCTTTTTGGGCTTTGGCTCTGATTGTTTCCCAATTCTTAGTCGGCGTGCCGCTAATATAGACGTCAAATTCAGAGGTTACCGCGGAAGAAAACACACCCGAAGAAAATTCGGCCGAACTGTTTTTCGCCAGATTTTTATAGTTTTGAATGCTCTGTTCATCCAATCCCAAAGCGGTCCATTCTTGTTGGACGTTTGCCAGCACCTCGTCTTCCAAAGGCATCATCTGCTCCAAAAAAGCGCAGACCTTGTTGACCGAAGCGGCGGAGTTTTTGGGAATGACGTACACCCGGGTGTCATATACAGCGTTGATGTAGTTGCTTTGTTGGGGACCCATGGGCATGGGAGCAAATCCGATTTCAAAATCGGCGGCTTCGGCAATTTGGGGAACAAATCGGGTATAAGACAAAAACATTCCTGCTTTGCCGTTGACAAACTGATTGATACAATTGTTAATATCTGCCTTGTACAACCAGGATTTGTCGGTTCTGAACATCGCTTTGCACCATTCCAGTGCGTCAACCCCTGCTTGACTGCAAAAAGACGCTTCCACTCTGCCGTTTTTCAGCAGCGCAGTGCCGCCTACGTTAGCGGCGCAGGCCATACCGGATACGTTGGTGTTGGAGGTAAAGCCGTAAATATCGGTTTTGCTGTTGCCGTCGGTGTCGGTGATCAGCGATGCAGACAAGGAACGGAAGGCATCAAAATTCCACTGATTGGTTGCCACCAGAGAAGCAATGTCCACGTCGGGGGCGTATTTGGCAATCAGATCCTTGTTGTATACCACACCGAGCATGGTTTGGGTAGTATTTAAACTGACCCCCGCTAAGTGATTGTTGATGGTCACCGACTGGGTACTGCCGTTGGCTTTTAACCGCCGCCGCAAGGGGGCGTCTATTAAATTCAAACTGCCGCCTGCACGGTAAATATTGCGAGCCATTACCAAACTTACTTCTACCACGTCGGCTTGGGGAATTCCCGCCAGCGCGTTTTTCACAATGGTCTCGGTGGCCTGACTGGCTTCAAGGGCCTCCACACGGAAGGCTGTGCCGTGATCGGCTTGCATTTGTTGCAGTTTTGCGGCCAGCAAGGAGCCCGATTGCGAATCGTATTCTTCTGCCCACACCGATTGCAGCCAAATCTCCTTGTTTTCCAATTCTTCGGTCATAGGCTCGGCGGGGAAACGGTCTATTTTGCCCACCACTCGTTTGAGAATATACAAGGCATCGGTTGCGGTGATATTTTCATCATCGTCCACGTTGGCAATGGTTTTGTCAATGGTGGGCTTTGACGGTTTGGCAGTAACATCGGTGGGACTTTCCTCTTCTACGGGGAATTGAGGAGGATGACGGTGGGTGATATAGCACAATACTGCCAGAGCATCATCTGCGCCGATTTTGCCGTCACCGTTTACGTCCCCCACGAGAATAGGGACAATGGGTTGGGGTTGGGTTGATTGTTCTTGTGCCGTAGCGGTCATAGGGGTAAGCAGCAGGGTAAGGGTGAGTAATACAGCGATCCATTGTTTCATAGGGGGTCATCTCCTTTGAATTTATTTCAATTATAGTATACCCAAAGCCATACCCTCCGTCAATGGAACTGCCCCATTGTTTACAAATTGTTTACAGTTTGTTCACGGTTTGTTCACAAAAAGAAAGGCAGGTGTGAAAAATCCTCTTGGGATGTTGCAATTTCAACCTTCTTGATTTATAATAAACGAAAATCAAGTTAAGGGGGAATTCACTTGGAATTCAATCCGAACAGTACCTTTTTATACCTTGTGGCGGCTTTCGTCATCCTGTTTGTGTTGGCGCAGTCGGTCTTCTTTTTGGTACGCGCCTGGCGACGGGGCAAGCAGTTGGGCCTTTCTACCGCCAAGCTGCGCAAAACCGTGATTGCCACGGCGGTGTTTACCATTGCACCTGCGCTTTCTTTTTTGGTAGGGGTCATTACCCTTGCTAAATTTTTGGGTATTCCCTTGCCTTGGATTCGCTTGAGCGTGATCGGGGCAATTACCTACGAGCTGCCTGCGGCTACCTCTACCGCCAACGCGTTGGGTATTTCGCTGTCGGAGCTGATTACCGATCCCAAGGTGTATTCCGCCATTGCCTGGGTTATGACTCTTGGCATTATGCCCAGCATTATCCTCACCCCCATTTTGATGAAAAAAATACAAGGCGGCGTGGTCAAGCTGAAAAGCAAAGACAGCAAGTGGGGCGATATTTTTATGACCTCCCTGTTTTTGGGTATGATCTCGGCCTTTTTGGGTATGGTGTTTGCCGATATCCGCTCGGGACCGGCAGGACTGATTCCCATTTTTGTGTTACTTGCCTCTGCCCTTACCATGGCGGTGTGCGGTCTGCTGATCAAGAAGTGTAATATGAAATGGTTAGAAACCTATGCGATGACCATCAGCATGGTGGTGGGTATGGTGTGCGCGGCGGTCATTACCCCGCTGATTGGTTAGGAGGGTGTTATCAATGAGTGACTATATGAAAAAAACCGACCGATACGGTAAATTTTGGATATGGACTGCCGCATTTGTGATTGCGATGGTTCCGATCGCCGTTTGTTTGTATTACAACGCTTGGCCGTCGGCTTCTGCCGTGCTGAAGGGTCTGCTTGGTGTGGCCCCCATTTTCTGGACGGTGGGCGCCATTGAAGTGATCACCTATACCCCTATGCTGGGCACGGGCGGCACCTATCTTGCCTTTGTAACCGGCAACCTGACCAGCCTGAAAGCCCCTGCGGCGTTAACCGCTATGGAAAATGCACAGGTCAAGCAAGGCACTGAAGAGGGGGAGGTCATTTCTACCATTGCCATTGCTACCTCCTCCATCGTTACCACCCTTGTGTTGGCAGTGGGAGTGTTTGTGCTGGCGCTCATCAGCCCCGTGCTCAATCATCCCACCTTAAAGCCTGCCTTTGACAATATTTTGCCTGCTCTGTTCGGCGGTCTCGGTGTGGTGTACGTCAGCAAAAACTGGAAGCTTTCCATTGCGCCTCTGGTGTTTATGGTGATTCTGTTTGTTGCCGTGCCCTCGCTGGCAAGCTCGGTGGGGGTGTTGGTCCCCGTGGGGATTCTGGTCGCTCTCGGAGCGGGCCGTGTGATGTACAAAAAAGGTTGGGTTTGATATGACGGAGTGGATCGTAATAACCCTGCTTGCCCTTTTAGCGGCCTTGGCAGCGGTGTTGGTGGTGCGCGCTTTGCTGTTTACGCCCCCCAAAAAGCCCGAGGCAGAAGAATTGCCCGTTACGGTAAATCGGGAGAAAATCGTTTCCGATTTAGCGGAGATGATCCGTTGCAAGACCGTGTCCTATCGGGATGCTTCTTTGATCAACGAAGAAGAATTTGAGCGGTTTCGCAATCTGCTGGTTCAGCGGTTTCCCTTGGTCCATCAGGCCTGCGCCTTGGAGCATATAGGAAAAAACGGACTGCTGTATTGCCTGAAAGGGCAGTCCTCTGCCTGCCCGTCGGTGCTGATGGCTCACTACGACGTGGTGCCTGCGGTGGAAGAGGATTGGGACAAGCCCGCCTTTGCCGGGATCGTGGAAGACGACTGCATCTGGGGACGGGGCACGCTGGACACCAAAGGTACGCTGTGCGGCATTTTTGAAGCCTTGGAGCAAGCCCTTTCTCAAGGCTACCGGCCGCAGAATGATCTGTATTTGTCTTTTTCGGGAGAAGAAGAAATTGACGGCGGCTCTTGTGAAGCTATCGTAACCTATTTGGAACAAAAGGGCGTTACCCCCGCTCTGGTGCTGGACGAAGGGGGCGCGGTGGTAGAAAAGGTGTTCCCCGGTGTAAGCGGTCAATGCGCCCTGATCGGCATCGGAGAAAAAGGGGGCGTGAATCTGCGCTTTACCTTGGAATCCAACGGCGGTCACGCGTCCACCCCACCCGTGCATACGGTGATGGGAAGGCTGAGTCGGGCGGTGACCCGCATTGAGGGTCATCCCTTCCGCCGTCGGCTGACCACCCCCGTAAGGGCGATGTTCAACACCTTGGGACGGCATTCCACCTTTGTGTATCGATTGATCTTCGCCAATCTGTGGTGCTTTGCGCCGATTCTTGATTGGATTTGTAAACGATCGGGAGGCGAGCTGAACGCTATGATGCGCACCACCGTGGCGGTCACCCGTATGCAGGGTAGTGATGCCTATAACGTGTTGCCGCCCAAGGGCAGCTTTGGCGTCAATATGCGATTGATGGAAGGGGATACCATTGCGTCGGCGACCGACTATCTGAAGCGGGTGATAAAAGATGATGGGATTCAGGTGGAATGGATCAGCGGGATGCAGGCCTCTCCCTGTTCGGTAACCGATTGCGAGGGATATGAAAAACTGTCCGCCGCCATTGGCGCAACCTGGCCTCAGGCGGTGATCTCGCCCTATCTTATGATGGCTTGCAGTGATTCCCGTCATTATTGCCGCATCAGCGATAAGGTGTATCGCTTTTCGGCTATGCGGCTTTCCAAAGAGGAGCGGGGGATGATCCACGGCAACAACGAGCGGGTGCCCATTGAAACTTTAATGGAAACGGTGGCATTTTACAGTCGATTGTTGCAACTTTTGTAAGCAACTTGTCTTGACTTTGCTCTGTCACCGTGCTATAATAAGTCGAAATCAAAATCTTTGGAGGATTTTTCTTATGAAACGTATTCAAACTTTGGAAACCAAAAATCTCTGCCAAAGCGCCAAAAACGGCGGCTGCGGTGAATGCCAGACTTCTTGCCAATCCGCTTGCAAAACCAGCTGCGGCATTGCCAACCAACAATGCGAAAGCAAGAAAGAAAGCAAATAAGTTAAAAACCGTAAAAATGCCGTCTGCTGAACAGGCGGCATTTTTTATGACAGGATGAGGATCATGATTCATTGTTACAAATTGGGCGGTCTGAACATTGTGCTGGATATTTTTTCCGGTTCGGTGCACGTGGTGGACGAAGTAGCCTACGACATCATTGAACGGTATGAGCAATATGAGCGGGACGAGATTTCCGAGTATATTCTCACCAAATACGCTGACAGAGCGGACGTGACCGCCGCCGATCTTGCCGACTGCTTTGAAGATATTGAAGAACTGAAAGCCCAAGGCAAACTGTTCACTCCCGATACCTTTGCGCCTATGGCGGGAGCGCTCAAGCAAAAGACCTCGGGCGTGGTCAAGGCGCTTTGCCTGCACGTAGCCCACACCTGCAACCTCAACTGCGCCTATTGCTTTGCCAGCCAAGGCAAATATCAAGGTGACCGCGCGTTGATGAGTCTGGAAGTAGGCAAACGGGCGTTGGATTTTTTGGTGGAACATTCCGAGGGTCGCCGCAATTTAGAGGTAGACTTTTTCGGCGGTGAGCCGCTGATGAATTTTCAAATGGTGAAAGATCTGGTGGCTTATGCCCGCAGTATTGAGGGGGCGGCAGGCAAGAATTTTCGCTTTACCCTCACCACCAACGGGGTGCTCATCGATCAGGACGTAATCGATTTTGCCAACAAAGAAATGAGCAACGTGGTGCTGAGCTTAGACGGACGCAAAGAGATCCACGACCGCTATCGGGTGGACTACAACGGCAAAGGAAGCTGGGAGAAGATTGTGCCCAAATTCCAAGACCTTGTGCAGCAACGGGGCGGCAAAAACTATTATATGCGGGGTACTTTTACCCACGCCAATCCCGATTTTGTGAAAGATATTGAAGAAATGCTCAGCCTTGGCTTCAACGAACTGAGTATGGAGCCTGTGGTATGCGCACCGGACGATCCTTCGGCGCTGACCGAGCAAGATCTGCCCATCGTGCTGGAGCAATATGAAAAGTTAGCCGAATTGATGGCGCAAAAGCGCAAAGCGGGCAAGCCCTTTACCTTTTATCACTATATGATCGACCTGAAGGGCGGTCCTTGTATTTACAAACGGGTGTCGGGTTGTGGCTCGGGCACCGAATATATGGCGGTTACTCCTTGGGGGGATCTGTATCCCTGCCACCAATTCGTAGGGGACGAAGCCTTTCAATTGGGGGACATCTGGCAAGGGGTCACCAACACCGCAAAGCAAGAGGAGTTTGCCGCTTGCAACGTTTACTCCCGTGAAGAATGTAATGATTGCTGGGCAAAACTGTATTGCTCGGGGGGCTGTGCCGCCAACGCTTACCACGCCACCGGCTCGGTGACGGGGGTTTACGAATACGGCTGCAAGCTGTTCCGCAAACGGATGGAATGCGCCATCAT
Source organism: Clostridia bacterium (assembly GCA_017439545.1). Lineage (GTDB taxonomy): Bacteria > Bacillota > Clostridia > Oscillospirales > Acutalibacteraceae > UMGS1484. The sequence continues at coordinate 22,631 of JAFSIW010000054.1, forward strand.
GTTAGAAGCCGCCAAGGCATTGGAAGAATAAGATGAAAACGCCTATTTGTGATTTTGTAAAGGACTATTGGCAAAGCGATGGGGTGCGCCTGCATATGCCCGGTCATAAGGGGCAACCCTTGCTGGGATTTGAAGGGTACGACATTACCGAATTCGACGGGGCGGACGTGCTGTATCACGCCGATGGTATCATTGCCCAAAGTCAGCAAAACGCCACCAAACTGTTCGGATCCAAAAAGACGGTGTATTCCACCGAAGGGGCATCCCTTGCCATTCGGGGATTGCTGTTTTTAATCAAGCAATATGCCGCCGCACAAGGAGAAACTCCCTTGATTCTGGCGGGTCGCAATGCCCACAAAACCTTTGTGACTGCCGCCGCGCTGTTGGATCTTTCCGTTACGTGGCTGTATTCAGAAACACCCGATTCGTTGGTATCTTGTACCATCACCCCCCGACGGTTAGAGAGGGTCTTGTGGGGAATGGCGGAAAAACCTACGGCGGTGTATATCACCTCTCCCGACTATTTGGGCAATTTGGCCGAAATAGCGGGACTCGCCGAAGTGTGCAACCGCCACGGCGTGCTGTTGTGTGTAGACAATGCCCACGGAGCGTATCTGCGGTTTTTAAAACCGTCGGCCCATCCTCTTGATGCAGGCGCCCATTTGTGTTGCGATTCGGCCCACAAAACCCTGCCCACCTTAACGGGCGGCGCTTATTTGCATATCGGTCAATCTGCGCCCGATTTCTTTTGCGAGCAGGTGGAAACGGCATTGAGCACCTTTGCCACCACCAGCCCCTCTTATTTGATTTTGCAGTCTTTGGATGCCACCAACCGCTATTTGGCAGACGGGTTTCGTGAAGAACTTGAAGCGTGCTGTGAGCGGGTACGAGAGGTTAAGTTGCGCTTGCAAAACAAGGGCTACGGCTTGGTGGGGGATGAGCCCATCAAAATCACCCTTGCCCCCAAGTCTTATGGGTATACGGGGGATGAACTATCCGATTATTTGTTGCACCATGGAGTGATGTGCGAATTTCACGACCCCGACACGGTGGTGTTCATGGTCACGCCCCAAACCCCTGACGAGCATTTGAAGCGGGTGACCGATTTGTTGTGCGCTTTGCCTCACAAACCACCCCTTTCCCAAAGAGCACCGCAACTGCAACAGCCAAAAGTCGCCCTGTCTATGCACAAGGCGCTGTTTGCTCCCGGCGAGGTGGTTCCCACGCGGCAGAGTGTGGGCAGAATCTTGTCGGCACCCACGGTCTCCTGCCCTCCCGCGGTGCCCGTTGCGGTGTGCGGCGAGGTCATTAACCAATCGGTGGCAGAAGTGATGGCATATTACGGTCATACCACTCTGCGTGTCATCAAAAACGAGACTGAATGAGGGAATTCAGCCTCGTTTTTTCTTTGCTCTTGTTCTTTTGCCCGTTTCGTGGTATACTAAACAAAAACCAAAACCAAAAAGGATGAAACGATATGCGCTTGATGATTGCTTCGGATATTCACGGCTCGGCACACTATTGCCGCCAATTGCTGAAGGCTTATGAACAAGAAAAGCCCGATAAATTGGTGCTGTTGGGGGATATTTTATACCACGGTCCCCGCAACGACCTGCCCCAAGAGTACGCGCCCAAACAGGTGATCGAAATGCTCAATCCCATGGCAGAGCATCTGCTTTGCGTGCGGGGCAACTGCGATACCGAGGTGGATCAGATGGTATTGGATTTTCCTGTACTTTCGGACTACGCCGTGATTTTTGACGGACAGCATACCCTGTATCTCACCCACGGCCACGTGTATGATGCCCAAAAGCCCATCAAGGGCTGTAAGGGTGGCGTTATGCTGGGAGGACATACCCACGTGCCCACGGTGGTGGAAGCCGACGGCTTTGTGTATGTAAACCCCGGCTCGGTGTCCATTCCCAAAGAAAACAGCCCCCACAGCTATATGACGTGGGAGGATGGCGTGTTTGTCTGGAAGGATTTAGCGGGCAACGAATACAAGCGGTACGGTTTGTAAGATCTTTGAGGGAGGGGGAGAGAAAATGCCCCAAGAAAAACGGCAAGAGCTGTTGAATAAAGCCTTATCTCTGCCTCTGACCCCGGGGGTCTATTTGATGTACAACAAACAAAACACGGTTATTTACGTGGGCAAGGCCAAAGCCCTGAAAAACCGTGTGTGTCAGTATTTCCGCGCAGGCAACGACCATACCCCCAAGGTGGCAAAAATGGTGTCGCTGGTGGATCATTTTGAGTACATCGTGTGCGAAAATGAGTTTGAAGCGCTGGTGCTGGAGGCCTCGCTCATTAAGCAGTACCAGCCCAAATACAACATTCTGCTCAAGGACGATAAGGGGTATCATTATATTGAGATCACCCCCTATCCTTGGCGGCGGATTTCGGCGGTCAAGCAAAAGACGCGGGATGACGCTACCTACCTCGGGCCCTATTATTCCGCCTCGGTGGTGGAGCAATCGGTGAGCGAAGCGTGCAAGGTGTTCGGCCTGCCCACCTGTCATAAGCGGTTTCCTGCCGATTTCGGTAAGACCCGTCCTTGTCTCAATCGCTCCATCGGGCTGTGCAGCGGGGTGTGTAGCGGCAGAATCTCCTTAAAAGAATACGAGGAATCGGTGGATGAAGCCATCCGCTTTTTAAAGGGCGGCTATCAGGCCACCCTGCAGGCGCTGAAGGAGCAGATGGCGCAGGCATCACAAGAATTGCAATTTGAAAAAGCCGCCAAGCTGCGGGATCGGATCCGTGCCATTGAAAAACTCAGCGACAAGCAAAAAATAGTGGCAGGCAGCGGCAAGGATCAGGACGTGATCGCTTATGCAGGCACGCTGGAGCAGGGATGCTTTGAGGTGTTCCGCTTTACAGGCGGCAGTCTGACCGATCGGGAGCACTTTTTTGTGGAGGCAGGAGAGGAAGATCCCCGCGCCCAATTCCTGTTGCAGTATTATCAGGGAAATCGGCAGATTCCCCCTCGTATTTTGTTGGATAAACCTACGGAAAATATGGACCAATTGACCGCCTATCTCGCCGAAAAGCGAGGCAAGAAGATCAGGCTGTTCGTGCCTCAAAAAGGGGAACAGCGCGCCTTGATGCAGATGTGCATCCACAACGCAGAGGAACGGCTGATCAACACCGCCGGACGAAAAAGCCGAGAGGCATCGGTGTTGGAGGAATTGGCGGCGTTGCTGTCTTTGCCCCATCCCCCCAAACGAATTGAATCCTACGATATCTCCCATACCGCAGGGGACGAAAACGTGGCGGGTATGGTGGTGTTTGTCAACGGCAAGCCGTCGAAAAAGGATTATCGACGGTTTCGCATTCAGAGTTTTGCGGGGCAGGATGATTACGGCTCAATGCGAGAGGTGCTGAGCCGTCGTTTGAAGGAATATGAAGAACAAAAAGAAAGCGGTCAGGGCTTTGGCGTGTTGCCCGACCTGATCTTGCTGGACGGCGGCAAGGGTCAACTGCACGCCGTACTGCCCCTGTTGCGGGAGCGGGGATATACCGTTCCCACCTTTGGTATGGTGAAGGACAGCCGTCACCACACCCGCGCCATCGTGGGGGAGCAGGGAGAAATTGAGATCAAAGCCAACCGCAGTGTGTTTACTTTTGTGACCACGGTGCAGGATGAGACCCACCGTTTTGCCATTACCTACCATCGCAAGCGGTCGGGCAAAAAAATGGTGCGCTCCACCCTGTTGGATATTGCAGGTATCGGTCCCAAGCGGGCAGAGGCGTTGCTGAAGGCGATGGGTAGCGTGTCTGCCGTAGCCGCTGCCGATGTGGAGCAGTTAGAGGGAATTCGGGGAATGGATCACCCCTCTGCCAAGGCGGTTTACGACTATTTCCATTCTGAAAATTCATAAAATCCCAAACTTGCAGACAAAAAAAGAAAATTTTTGTTGACATAAGCGACTTTTAATGCGATAATGATTGTGTGTTGTTTTAGGATGGAGGCATAGTATGCGAGTCATTACCGGTACTGCTCGGGGCAGAGTGTTAAAAACCCTGCCGGGGGAAGCCACCCGTCCTACTACCGACAAGGTGAAGGAAGCAGTGTTCAGCGCCATCCAGTTTGACATTGAGGGCAGACGGGTGTTGGATCTGTTTGCCGGCAGCGGTCAAATGGGCATTGAAGCCTTGTCCCGCGGGGCGTCCCACGCCGTGTTTGTGGATGCTTCCAAAGACGCCGCGGCGGTAGTAAAAGACAATCTGCAAAAAACCGACTTGTTTTCAAAGGCAACCGTGATCTGCCGCAGGGCAGAGGATTTTATCAAGACAGCAGAGCAATTTGATCTGGTGTTTTTAGATCCGCCTTACGGACTCAACCTGTTGCCTTCGGTTTTGCAAAGGCTGTTGCCTTGCCTGTCGTCCTACGCCACGGTGGTGTGTGAGCACGATATTGGGCAGGTGTTGCCCTCCTCGGTTGGCACGTTGACCGCCGGCAAAACCAAAAAATACGGCAAGATCGGCGTGACCATATACAGAAATCAGGTGACCGAACTTGGATAAGACCATTGCCGTTTGTCCCGGCAGCTTTGACCCCGTTACCTGCGGTCATATTGACATTATCAAGCGGGCGGCCAAAATGTTTGGTCAGGTGATCGTGGTGGTTATGACCAATACCGCCAAGCGTCCTCTTTTTTCGGGAGAAAAACGGGCAGATATGCTCCGCCGCTCCTTATGTGACCTGCCCAACGTGCAGGTGGACTGTTACGACGGTCTGTTGGCCGACTATATGCGCAAGGTGCAGGGAACGGCCATTGTAAAGGGTTTGCGCGCCGTTTCGGATTTTGAATATGAATTCCAGATGGCGCTTACCAATAAAAAGCTTTGCCCGGAGGCAGAAACGGTGTTCCTTACGGCGGATGCTCAGAATATGTATCTCAGCTCCAGCATTGTAAAATCCGTTGGCTCCATGGGCGGCGATATCCGCGATTTTGTCCCTCCTCCGGTGTATGAGGAAATTCAAGAACGTTTAGTCAACAGTAGAAAGGAAGATATACTATGAACATCGAAGAATATTTGGATCAATTAGACGATATGCTGGAAAAAGGCTGGAGCTTTCCCGGCGGCCGTCGTGTGGTAGAAGTGGATAAGATCCGCAACGTGATCGACGATATCCGTTTGTCCATCCCCACCGAGATCAAGCAAGCCAAGGGCATTGTTTCTGACCGTGCCGACATTATCACCACCGCCAAGCGGGAAGCCGAAAGCATCATCAAATCGGCGGAAGAACGCGCCCGTGCTATGGTAGCCCAAGAAGAGATCACCAAAATGGCGCAAGCCAAAGCCCACGAGATCGTAGCCCAAGCCCAAGCCAAGAGCCGTGATATGCGCAAAGCCGCACAGGATTTTGTTGACGATCTGATGCGCCGCTCCGACGAAGGTCTGACCCAAAACCTGTCTGACCTGCGCAAGACCCGTGCCTCTCTCAAGCAAACCATTCCCTCGGTGCAAGCCAAGGTAGAAGAATAAGAACCAAACCAAACCGAAACCCCGATACCACAGTGTATCGGGGTCGTTTTTATTTATGACCATCGTTCTTTTATGCGGTGCAAGGCCGACTCCACCACTTCCACGGTCTTGAATTTTATCCGATAGGGGCGTCCTCCCTCCACCAATTCGGTTTGTCCCTTGGTGAGCACCTGCCGCAAGGAGTCGTTTTGTTCGTCGATCTGCCCTGCGGCGGGAATACAAAGATTGGGAAACATTACGCACCACCAGTTCTGTCCGCCTCCCTTGCCCAGTACCACCCGCAGGGCGGTGTAATTGCCGGCAGGCAGCGTGACCGTATCATAGCGGCGGGTGTCAAAATAAGCGTCGGACAAGGTGACCGCTACGGTTTGGTCACTACCCTGCTCCCGCAGGGTATCGGCGGCTATTTGTGTAAGAGCAGGCAATTGCTCCCGTGCCAGAGACAGGGCTTGCTCCTTGGTGCGAGCGCCTTGTAACAGCGCGCCGCCTTTGGTGAGCAGAGCATCCCGTACCGCGTATTTTAATTGCTGATCCTCTGCCGTATCGGAGTTTGCCAGAACGTGCAGACGAAGCACGTTGTCTCGAATCCCCTGACATTGCTGTGCCAGCAGGGTAGTTTGTAAAATCAGGGTGGTCATCAGCCCCAATACCAGTGCTCGGAGCAACAGTTTGCGATTGCGCTGAAAAAAATGAATCATAAAAAAATCCCATCCTTTCGTTACTGTAAGGATGGGACATTTTTTTGCGGTTTATTCAACCCAATTCGATCAAACGGTCTTCTTTGGGGATTTTTGGGATGAGAATGGTGTATTGAATAAAGCTTTCGTTTTCCATTTTCTCGGCGCGGGCATCCACACCGGAGCGTTGCATGGTGGTCACTGCGTGCTGAATGGTGTTGGCAAACAGCCGCAGATCGCCGATAATGGTTTTTCGCTTGGGAGCATCATCGCAGGGACTGTTTTGCATCAGCCGTTTGCTCACCAGCTGTTCGGTTTGGGCAACGGTAAGCTGCTCGGCGATCACCTTAAGCAAAATATCGTTGCGTTGCTCGTTGTCGGTAACGGGCAACAAGGCGCGGGCGTGCCGCTCCGACAATCCCGCTCCCATGATCCGATCCCGTTGCCACGGGGTGAGCTTTAACAGCCGTAGCTTGTTGCAAAGGGTGGAGTTGGCAAGTCCCAGCTTGGCGGCGGCATCCTCGCGGGACAGACCGTGGGTGCGGATCAGCCGATCAATGCCCTCCGCTTCTTCAAAGCAGGTCAGATCTTCCCGTTGCAGATTTTCCACCAACGCCATTACGGCGGCGGTCTGCTCTCCCGTGTTGACCACAATGCAGGGGAGTTTTTTTAACCCCGCCATGGTTGCCGCCCGCAGGCGACGCTCTCCCGAGATCAGCCGATATTCCTTACCGTTTTTGCGTACGGTCAGAGGTTGCAGAATTCCGTTTTCCCGAATGCTGTCGGCAAGGGATTGCAAAGCGTCGTTATCAAAGGATTGCCGCGGCTGATGGGGATCTACCGAAATTCGATGGGGCGCCAGCATGATCAGCGGTCGGTTTTCCTGAAAGGAATGAATGCGCATAGAATCGTCCTCCTATGCTAAAAGAATACCACCCGACCGAGGCCGAGTGGTGTCGTAAAGCAAAGGAAAACTGTGTCACATTCTGTTGTCACAGCGGCTTTTTTGCAATTTTTGAGCCGTGACGGGGATATTTTTCATCCGTGGGTTTGATTTTTTTGATGATGGCGATGTGTCGTACCGATCCGTCAGACAAGGTGTATTCGTCCACCTGTTCCACCTGCCCCCCCAGCAAAGCGATGGCGTTTTTGGCGGCCGCCAGCTCTTCGGGGCAAGAAGGTCCTTTCATCGCCGCAAAGGTGCCGCCCACCTTAACGTAGGGCAAACAGTACTCTGCCAGCACCTGCAGGGATGCCACTGCGCGGGCGGTTACCAGATCAAATTGCTCCCGCAATGCCGTTTCACGGGCGGCTTCTTCGGCGCGGGCATGTTGTACGGTGGCTTGCAGTCCCAGATCCGATAATACGGTTTGTAAAAAGGTCAACCGTTTGTTCAGACTGTCCATCATAGTCAGCTTTGCCTGCGGGCAAAAAATCTTCACCGGAATGGCGGGAAAGCCCGCTCCTGTGCCAATGTCCAGCATCGATTGCCCCGCTTGCAGATTGACGCTTTTGAGCAAGGTAAGGCTGTCGGCAAAGTGAAGCACCGCAATGCCATCGGGTGATGTGATGGCGGTCAAATTCATTTTTTGATTCCATTCCACCAACAATCGGGCATAGCGGTCAAGCTGTGCCAGTTGTTCTTGGGTATAAGCAATCGAAAAAGCGTTCAGATTCTGTATCAGCAGATCGTGGTTGAGTATGGTATCCATAAGGTCATCTCCTGGGTCGTTTGGGTAGATTTTTTTGCAGATCGGCGTTCATTTGCTTGCGGCGCAGGTTTCGTATCGCCAGCCAGATGACCACCCCAAGGGCAATCACCGCCAGAATCTGGCACACAAGGTACACCGACGAGGTCACCTGCTCCCGAAAGGAGCGGATGCGTTGCTGTTCTGCCTTAATGGTGTATTCCCAATTGTCAAACACCGTGTCGATCAGCGCATTGGTGTTGCTTGAAAGATCACCGCTGTTGTCTACCACCCCAAGGGAGTAGGATCTGCCGTTGATTACGGTAAAGTAGGCGATGCGCCCGATCTGCTCTTGCACCCCGAAATCCACCCGATAAAACAGAGCGCCGTTGTGCTCCAATTCCCGCAGGGTAGCCCCCTCGGGCAGGACTTTACCAAGCAGCAGACCTTTGGCGGTTTCTTGATCGGGATAGGTGATCAGATCCCCGATGGTGTGGGAAACGGCATCCTCATGAGCGGTTAAAAACAAGGTGCATCGCATAGAATTGGACACCGCAATAAACCGATAATTGCCCGATTGCAGCTTGGCATCGGTTTCGGTCACGGTTGCCCCGTAGGAGCGCAGAAGATCCTCCATGTGAGACAGATTATCCCGTCGCACAATGATAAAATCGTCCGGTAGTTGCAAGGACATATCGTCATCTGCCAGAGAGATGGTTTGTGCTGCCAGGGCGGGCAGGCAAAACACGCTTGCCGTCAAAAGCAGACATATCAAAAACGCAAACAGTTTTTTCATTATTTCTTATCCTTCGTTTTCTTGGTTAAGGAGTCTTGGAACAGGGGCGTGTATTCTTCGACATCGGCGGTCTGTTTTGGCTTGCGCACCAACAGCAGACGGATCACCAATACCACCAGTGCCGCTACAATGAGAATCAGCACAATGGCAAGAATCGCTTTGGCGACCGTGTCGTCCTTCGGCTCTTCGTTGGGGTTGGCTACCTTTTCGGTCATATAAAAGGTTTCAAAAATTTTGTAGATCTCCTGCCGATCATCGGGCGAAGTGGCAACCGAGGTCTGATAGGTCACCGCGTAGTGCAAGCCGTTATATACCGTTGCCATATAGATCAGATCCACGCCGTCCACAGCGCCGGTGGCTACGTTTAAAAATACACAGCAGGCATCCTTTTGTTGCAAGATGCCCTTGGACAGCACCACGTAGTCTGATGACGTGAAGGATTCGGTGATCAGCGCTTCAAACTCGTTGATGCTTGTGGTATCACCCTCTTGCAAATGCCACAGTTCTTGGGCAAACTCGGTCTCGGTCACGGTCACGGTGATTTCTTCCCGCACGCCGTCAGATTGCCCCACGGCATAGAACAAACCGTCTTCGGTACCAAAGGATTTCAGATCCTCGTAGTTCACCCCGTACTCTTTCAGACGGGGATCGTCCTGCTTGGTTTCAATGGGGGAGAATACCGCCATATCTTCAGGAAAATTGATTTGAAAATGATAATCGTTGCTGATGTACTGCACGTCGCCGCAGGCAACTAAGGTGAGCAACAGCAGAGTCAGCACAAGGGGAATCAATCGTTTCATAATAAGACCTCGCTACTTGGTGATTACAATGGGGGGATTGGTAATGATCTCATACAGCATATTGGGCTCAGTGATGTTCAGCCGCTTCCACACGCCGGCCTGTACCGAAGAGGTGTTGGCGGAATAGTATTTCATATACTTGCCCACCAATCCGTTTTCGCGGGCAATCTCCGAGTTGCTGTCCATGGGAATGGCACGATCGCTGGGAGGCGTGGTAACCACCGCGCCGCATTCTTTGTAAATGGCTTCGATCAATTGCTTTTCGGTTTTGCCGCCAAAGCCGCCCAAAGCGGCAAAGGCATCCCGAATCCGATTGAACGCTCCGCCCGTTCCGTGCTGAATGGCACGGGACCACAAGGCGGATTTCAGCGCCAGACCGTAATTGTCGGCAAAAAAGCCAAGCTCGGTGGCAAGACGCTCTGCCAAGGGTTGATAGTAGCCGTTCATACAATAGGCCATCTGGCAGGAACGGAATTCATCCCGTTGGGTGGCGGCCAATTGCTTCCATGTGTTGTCAAAGTTGGTGCCGTACACGGTTTTTCCACCACCGTCTGCTGCGTGAGCGGCTTTCAGGGCGGTGCCGATCTCGGCATTAAAGCCGGTATTGATCAGCCAGTTATAAAAACTTTGGGGGCCGCCGGAGCCTGCGTACAGCTGAAAGCATCCGTAGGATTTGCCCGTACCGCTGCCCGAAATGGAGGCGGGATTATCACGGGATTCAAAATAGGCGGCAACCGTGCCCATATAGTCGTATTCCCGATGAACGCTGACGGTGCAGGTGGCAGTGGCAGAGCCAACGCGGGCGGTGATGACCGCCGTGCCCTTGGCAACACCGTATACAATGCCGCTGGAACTGACCGTGGCGATGTCATCGTTGGAGGAAGACCATTCCACCGTGTATTGCCCCTCGGCAATCACGTTGGCGGTCAGCACATATTCCCCGTAGTCCCACATCACCACTTTGGATTGGTTGAGTTTGATCTCGGTGACGATTTCGGTCACCGTTACGGTGCAGGTGGCAGAGGCTTGTCCATCCAGCGTGGTGGCGGTAATGACCGCTTGTCCGCGGGCGACCGCTTTGATCAGCCCGTTTTCATCCACCGTGGCAACGGAGGGATGGCTGCTTTGGTAGGTCAGCCGCTTTTCGGGTGCGTCCTGTGGGGTAACGGTGGCGGTTAGTTGATGGCTCAGCACCGTGGCAGAGCCCAAGGTCACCTCGTTGTGAGAAAGGGTGATACGGGTCACGTCGCTGATGACCGTCACCTTGCAGGTGGCGTAAGCCGAGCGGTCGGCGGTCAGCGCGTATATGTAGGTGCTGCCCGCACCGGTGGGGGTGATCAGCCCTGTGTCGGATACGGTGGCGATCTGCGGATCCTTGGTGAAATAAAGGAGAGCAGGGCAGGTAAGGTCGGCAGGCTGATGGACTGCGGTCAACGGCACGGACTGTCCCGTGGTTAAGATCAACGAGCATTCGGCAGGGGAAAGGGTAAGACTTGTGACCGTTTGAGTAAAAGCAATGGGCAACACCAGCGGATCACTCAGCGGTTGCAAATTCCCGTTCCAGCAATACACGGTCAATTCGGCTTGCTCGCTTGGGGAGGTAAAGGGATGAGAAAGGGTCACAAGCTGCTCTCCATAGTTGACTGAGGCGGAGTGACGGCAAGCGGAATCCACCTGCCCGTCAGCGGTGCGAAGCACCGTGTATAGCAGACAGGACGTCTTTTTTTGATTGGTACTGTTTACTTGCAGAGTTAAGGTGACGGTCTGTTCGGTCAGGTCGGTAGATTGGGTAAAAACCGACAAGGTCATTGCACGAGCGGGTGCTTCGTTTGCGTGGGCGGTGAGCATAAACGAACCTGCGATCGACAGCAATCCGCACAACACAAGCACGAACAGAACCTTGCGTATTTTCATAGGGACACATCTCCTTTTTCAAAAAGTGAGAGGGTATAAATAACAATACATAATAATTATAACACAGCTTGGTGGGATTTGCAATAAAAATCCGTTTTGCCTTAGGGTGAGCATGAAACCTTGAACCCGCCGCAAAGCGGGATACTTCGGTGCTTTTCAAAACATGGTTCAAGTTTTAACCAATGAAAAAGAGGACCGCCGTGAAAGCAGTCCTCTTTTTCGGCTAACCTCCAAAGAAGTTATTTCATGCCGTTTTCGTAAGATTGGATCATCTTTTTAACCATTTGGCCACCAATAGAACCGGCTTGTTTAGCGGTCAAGTCGCCATTGTAACCGTTTTTCAGGTTTACGCCCACTTCGGAAGCGGATTCCATTTTGAAACGGTTCAAAGCCTCACGGGCTTCGGGTACAAGAGTTTTCTTGTTACTGGACATTGCATTACACTCCTTAACATTTGATGATATATTTTCAGCGTTTGCAAGTGTAGTGTATGTTGCCGAGTGAGAAATATCAAAGTTAAGTTTTTGTAATGTTGGAAAAATCAGTCAATTGATAAGGTGAACAGTCGAAAATCGGGTTGCTCCACCAGCATACCGTCCCGCTGGTACACCCGAATGGCAACGGGATTGTCGGCAAACAGATAGGCGGGCTTACCTTTTTTAGCGGCAAGATCCAGTTGATGCAAAATCAGCGCCCCCGCAAAGCCGCACCCCCGAAAGGCTTCACCGGTCATCACGTTGCTGATGCGCATTACCTCACCATCGTCCCAAAGGCTTGCCATGGTAACAGGCGTGCCGAACAGATAACCCACCGTGAGGGTGTAAGTGTCGTGCGCCATACTGCCCCGCAAGATCCCTTCCAGATGCAGATTTTCGCCGATGATGTGCTGATTGATGAGAGGGTCCCACTGCGTCAGATGCACAAACTGCAAGGGAGTGGCAATTTCCTTTTGGGAGGGGTTGCGGCAGGTGAGCAGTTGTAAGGGAGAGGGCGTCAGCCTGCCGCCCCAACGCTCTGCCGCTTGTGTCAGAGCGGCTTCCTGATCACAAGGCAGATAAAAATATACCCGCGTAGGCAAATTGTGTTGATCAAAAAAGGCCTTGCATTCCCCAAGGCAGCCATCATAATCGGCTTGCGCCTTTGTCACTACTCCGTGGTTGGCTTCAATGGAAAGAGTGTTGCGGGGATTGAAAAAGATCCCGCCCCATGGGGTGACGGTTTGCTGCGAAAACAGGCGGGGATACCAAGCCTGCGCTTGTTTTATAGCGTCAAATAATTGCTTCATATCAGTTTCGAACTCCGTGCTTGACCTGCGGGGTGGAGGTGGTCAGCGGGGCGAAAGTATAGCCCTTGTCAATGTAATACTCAATGATCTGAGGCAGGGCTTGCACCGTAGTATTTTTGGAGCCGGTGTCGTGCATCAGCACCACGTCCTGTTTGTTGCGACCCCCGTAGGTTTTGATGTTGTGCATAATTTTAGAGACCGATACGTTGTTGCCCGAAGCGTCGGTGCTGTCTACGTTCCAGTCAAAATATACGTAGCCTTGATTCAGGGTTTCTTGCGACAGGGCGGTCATAATACCGGTGCAATAGCTTTTGCTCACGGTATTACTGCTCCCCCCGGGAAACCGAATGACCTTGGGATCCACGTCGATATACTGCTTGACCGCCGCCGAGATGCGATTCAGATCGTCAAAATAGGCCTTTTGGGAGCGGTAAATATCCGAATAGGTGTGGGAATAGGTGTGAAGGGCCACCGTGTGACCCTCCTCGTGAATGCGTTTTACATAAGAAAGCTTCCCCGTGCCCATGACAAAGAAGGTGGCTTTTACGTTGTATTGTTTTAAAATATCCAGCACCTTCAGGGTATTGTCCGACGGGCCGTCATCAAAGGTGAGGTAGCAGGTTTTTTCGGTCACGGCACTGATGGCATATTTGGGCGCCGCCGTAGAGCCGCTTTGTTTTTTGGTTTGCACCAGTTTATTATAGTTGGAGGTGATTTCCGAAATATCCTGCTGATATTCCTGAATAGCGTTGTCCTGACTGGCGGTCTTACTTTCCAGATCGGTGATCTTGGACTGCTGTTCCTTCAGCAAGGTGTCGGTAGAAGCGGCGCTTTGCTCATATTGGCTGATAAGCTGTTGCTGGGAGACGTTACTTGCAGTCAGTTGCTTGTTTTTATTGGCGGTAACCACGCCGAATATTGCTGAGCACACCAAAGCCACCGCCAAAAAGGCGATCACGCCAAACAAGACCCACCGCATAGCCCGATCGGGACGGGTGTGTTTTTCTTTTTTTTTGTAGGATTTGGTTTTCACAGCGCTCACATCTCTTTTTCTTGTAATATAAATATTATAAACTCTTTTCGACCAAAAGTAAACCATTCCGACAAAGTTTTTTAAAAAAGGAGAAGGAAAAATTTTGCTAAGAAAAATTGACAAAGCCATAGGGGAGTGGTATACTAATTTTGTATGAATCGGTAAATTATGACAGAGTTATCTTTTACCTGAGCATCATAATATGTAATTGAGGTGAACGCACATGTGCGGAATTGTTGGATATGTTGGAAAAGAACAGGTAGCCCCCATTTTGCTGGACGGTCTGTCCCGCTTGGAATATCGGGGTTATGACTCGGCAGGCATCGCCTGCATGGAAAACGGAACCATCCGTGTGAACAAAGCCAAAGGTCGTTTGCAGGTGCTCAGCGATATGATTGACGGGGGTAACGCCGTTGCTTCTACTCTGGGTATCGGTCACACCCGTTGGGCTACCCACGGCAAGCCTTCGGATGAAAACTCCCACCCCCATATGTCCCAAAAGGGCAAATTTGCCATTGTACATAACGGCATTATTGAAAACTACAGCGAGATCAAAGCATCTCTCATTGCCGACGGGGTTCAGTTTGCTTCCGAAACCGACAGTGAGGTTATCTGCAATCTGTTGGAAAAATTTTATGAAGGCGACCTGCTGAAAGCGGTAAAGAAAACCGTGGACGTGCTGGAGGGCTCTTACGCTTTGGGCATTATCTGCCACGAATATGAAGATCGCTTTATTGCGGTGCGCCACGCTTCTCCCTTGATCGTGGGTCTTTCGGATAAAGGCAACTTCGTGGCTTCCGATATTCCCGCTATTCTGTCTTATACCCGCAAGATCTATCACTTGGGCGAGGGTGAGATCGTGGAACTGACCGGTGATAAAGTCCGTGTGTTCAACAGCGATCTGGAACCGGTGATCAAGCAGGCGGAAGAAATCACTTGGGACGTAAAATCCGCCGAAAAAGACGGCTACGATTACTTTATGGAAAAAGAGATCATGGAGCAACCCCGCGCCCTGCACGACACCATTTCCCCCCGTATTGACGATCACGGCGAGATCGTGCTGGACGGTGTGCATCTGACTCGGGAAGATATTGAAGGCTATCGCCGTATTTATATCACCGCTTGCGGCTCGGCGTATCACGTGGGTATGGTGGGCAAATACATCATTGAAAAAATGACCCGCATTCCCGTAGAAGTGGACCTTGCCAGCGAATTCCGTTACCGTGACCCCATTGTGGACGACAAGACCCTGATGATCATCATCAGCCAATCGGGCGAGACCGCCGACACCCTTGCCGCCCTGCGGGAGGGTAAAAAACGGGGCGCTCGCATTTTGTCCATCGTCAACGTGGTGGGCTCGTCCATCGCCAACGAGTCGGACGACGTGCTGTACACCTGGGCAGGTCCCGAAATTGCGGTGGCTACCACCAAAGCCTACTCTACCCAACTTTCTATGATGTATCTGATCGCCTTGTATATGGCGGATAAGCTGGAACTGATGGCAAAAGAAGAGATCCGCACCCTGCTGGCTTCTTTGATTCAAGTGCCCGAATTGGTGGAACAGGTGATTGAGACCACCCGTCCTCAAATTATGGAGCTTGCTAAACAGTATCACGGGGTGGAACACGCCTATTATCTGGGTCGTAACGTGGACTACGCCGTAGCAATGGAAGCCTCCCTCAAACTGAAAGAGGTGAGCTACGTTCACTCCGAAGCCTATGCCGCAGGGGAACTGAAGCACGGCACCATCTCGCTCATTGAAGAAGGCACGCTGGTGGTCGCCTTGGCAGGATGTCATCGGGTCATCGAAAAAACCGTTTCCAACATTCAAGAGGTGAAAGCCCGCGGCGCTAAGGTGATCGTGGTGACCACCGAGGATAATACGGGGGTAGAAAAGGTAAGCGATCACGTGATCTATCTGCCCAAGGTAAAAGAACTGTTCCTGCCCTCCGTTGAGGTAGTTCCCATGCAAATGCTGGGCTTCTATCTGGCCAAAGAACGGGGTTGCGACGTGGATAAGCCCCGCAACCTTGCCAAATCCGTAACCGTAGAATAAGGTGACCGATATGCTGAAAACCTTGACCATTGCCGCGTTATATGATTTGAGCGGCACCATTGCCGCCGACCTGTTTGACGGCAAAACCTATCCCTTTGAAGTGTTACCCCATATCGGCGGGTTTATTAAAGAAAACGCTGACCGTTTTTTGGCGGCAGGCTATGAAGATAAAGGCAATTTTGTGTTTATTCATCCTACCGCTAAAATCGCTCCCACCGCCACCATTAACGGGCCTGCGGTGATCGGTGAGAATACCGAGGTGCGCCCCGGCGCATACATCCGCGGCAATGCCATTGTTGGCCAAGGTGCAGTGGTAGGCAATTCTACCGAATTGAAAAACTGCATTTTGTTTGATAAGGTGCAAGTACCTCATTATAACTACGTGGGGGACGCAGTGCTTGGTGTCAAAGCCCATATGGGCGCAGGCGCTATTACCGCTAACGTAAAGGCAGACAACTCCAACGTGACCATTCGGGGCGTTGAGGGTGACCTGCCCACGGGCTTGCGAAAGGTAGGCGCCTTTTTAGGTGACTATGCCGACGTAGGCTGTAACAGCGTGCTCACCCCCGGCACGGTGGTCGGACGGCATACCAACGTGTATCCCTTGTCAATGGTGCGGGGGGAGATCCCCGCCGGTTGTATCTATAAGGGCAAAGGTAACGTGGTAAAAAAACGGTAAAATAAGAAGAAATCCGCAACCCTCACGGGTTACGGATTTTTTGTTTGTTTATAAAAGCTCGATGGGAAATTTTTCGATTTTAATGACTGTGTGTTTCAAAATCAGCAAAGCATCTTCTGCTCCGATGGTGTTGTCGTTGCTTACTTTAGCGGCTGTTCTTTGGTCAGCATCCAAAGTGATTTTTCCTACTACACTTTTTAGCACTTCCAAGGCGTCTACAGCATTTACCATCGTGTCTCCGTTCACGTCACCGGGTTTGAGCTCGGGAGATTCCACGTATTCTCCCGCCGGTTTGGTGGCGTCTACCACGGTGTAGCGGCTGAAACCGTTGGTTTCCAGCACAATATAATTTTCCCGCACAATGATGTTCATTTCGGTTTTGTTGCCTTTTTCATCCTGATGGAACACTTGTACCTTTTCGGGATCAAAGTTATCGGGCAAGGGTAACCGAACGGTTACATCTTTCTCGGGTTGCAGGGCGGTTTCACCATCTATAAAGCCGATGTCATAATCCAATTTCTGACCATCGGTACCGTGCAGGCGGGTAACAAAATCGCCCTTGTTAATGGAGTCATCACGAGTGGTAATGGCTTCAATACCGGTGCGTTCATTGGTGTGATAGGTGTTTTGCGGCACATAATCGGTTCCCATTACGCCGCCCGAAAGAATTTGGGTGGAGGTGTAAATGTCGCCATCGTCGCAATGGATAACCGTTTCCATAAATTCACCGGAAAGCTCTACCAAATGACCGGCGGGAATATCACGAATTACACGAAAACGAATGGTTAAGAACAATCCGTCGTTTTGAACCCCTTTCCAACAAGCCATGGCAAATTTCATGTTCTTTTCGTTGGAAGCATATGCGAATCCGTGTTCTTCGTAATTGTAGGGACAATCAAAAAACAGGTTCATTGAATTGGACGGATTCAAAAGGGGTACGATTTCCAAATAGGTTTCATCATAGTCGAACTGAATGGAAAGGGCGCCGATATAGGTGTTTTTTTCTTGTAAGTTGAGATGGACCTCCACAAAGTCGTTTTCTTCTACCGTGTCAAAGGCAAAGGTGACGGTTTTGGCTTGTTGGGCGGCTACCGAAAGGGAAGCCGTTGCCAAAATTGCCAAGGCAAGGGTTAGTGCGAATAGTTTTTTTAACATACCATAACACTCCTTTTTTTGATGTAATGATTCGGGGTTCATCTATTAAACTGTTCAAAGTGGTTTTTTTCTCACAGAAATTTCAATTTTTTCATTATTATTGTATCATAGGTGAGAGAAAGTGTTAAGTAAGGGGAGAACGGTGAAAAATTGAAATTCCCTCTTGCAAAACGGGATCGCCTATGCTATAATAGCAAGGCTATCAAACTATGCGCCCGTAGCTCAGCTGGATAGAGCGTTAGACTCCGACTCTAAAGGCCGCTGGTTCGAATCCAGTCGGGCGTACCAAAGCCCCAAGGACGATAAGTTCTTGGGGCTTACTTCTTACCTATTACCTCTTCACTCTTACCTCAAAATGTCCTTGGGGCTTTGGGAAGTAATAGGTAAAAAGTAAGAGGTAATAAGTTTTTTGCAAGGCTTCGCCTTGCTCTTTTTGTTTTATAGTGGTATAATTATTTTAGAAAGGCGGTAATATTATGTCTGATAGTCCGTTAATTATAAAATCAAAAGAGTTTGCTTTGCAGATAATTAAGGTTTGCAACTATGTTAAACAAACTAAGAAGGAAAGCGTGTTAACCAATCAACTTATCCGTAGTGGCACAAGTGTTGGTGCTAATATTCGCGAAGCGTTTTATGGACACGGTACTGCCGATTTTATCGCTAAACTTCAAATAGCACTGAAAGAATGTAGCGAGAGTGAATATTGGTTAGAACTTTTAATTGAAAGCGGATATTATGACAATAGCGGAATTTTGGAAAAATGCATTGAGGTTAAAAAGTTGCTTGTTACATCAATAAATACAGCGAAAAGTAAATTGAACAAATAACCAAGTCGGTGATAATAATGAAATTGTTATTTATGATAGGTAATGCAGCTGTCGGTAAAATGACAGTTGGGCAGGAACTTATGAAACTCACGGGACTACGATTATTTCACAATCACATGACAATCGAACCCGTTATAGAAATCTTTGGCCAATATAATGGAAAAGCAATCAACAGACTTCGTCAGGTGGTTTTTGAGGAATTTGCGAAGTCAGATTGCTATGGAATGATTTTTACGTATATGTGGGCTTTCGATCAGCAAGCAGATTGGGATTATATTGAATATGTGAAAAGCATTTTTGAACCATATAATACAGAGTTTTACTATGTGGAGCTCGTTGCTCCCCGTGAAATTAGATTGGAACGAAATATTACTGAAAATCGATTGCAGAACAAAGCATCGAAAAGGAATGTTGAAATATCGAATCAAAGACTTATCAACGATGATACCAGATACCGACTTGAAAGTTTTGATGGTGAAATTCCGTTTGATAACTACATTAAAATTGATAATTCAAATCTTCCACCCGATGCGGTTGCAAAAATGATTCAAGAAAAATTTCAGCTATAAAGAAGGAAAAAACGGCTTATTCATACATAGGTTCATTTTCGTAGTATAAACACAGAAAAGAACCCATCTTTGTCTACCAGACGTTGTTTCTTTTCAACCAAATCCGTCCTCACGGACGAAATCAATCCCACCTAAGGGGGATGCAATCACTTCGTGATGAAATCCGACTTGGTCGGGAGATAAGGGCGGCTTTCATTTCATCGCGTTTTGCGCGATGGCATGGAATGCGTGATACTGTTTTTGCCCATCCCCATAGCATCAATCCACCGTTTGCCCCCACTCAACGGATAGTTTGTTTACATTTTCGGCGCTTTTGGTTATGATAATGACGAAAGGAGGAAAATCCAATGGATCAGATCAAGATCGGCAGATTTATTGCCGAGCAACGAAAACTTCACAATTTAACGCAGGCTTCATTGGCACAGACCCTTGGTATTACCGACCGAGCCGTTTCTAAATGGGAGCGAGGGAAGGGAATGCCTGACGTATCGCTGATGCCGGAATTATGTGAGATCTTTGGTATTACCGTAAACGAATTATTATGTGGGGAGAGAATCACGATGGATGACAGCAATCAAAAAAATCAACAGCTTATGCTGGATATGGCAAAGGAAATAGAACAAAAAAACAAGACCATCTGGAGCGCCATGTGGACCATTATGATCGTGTGTATCATCGGTCTTTTGGGCGGCTTGGCTCTTGCGGCCCTTGTGGTGCCCGAGGGCGTATGGCAGTTGGTTGCCATTCTTGCCTCCGTCCTTTTGTTTTTGATTCCTTGCTTTTACGCCTTGAAGTTAGAGGTAAGCGTAGGTGCTTACCAATGCAAGTACTGCGGTCACAAAATCGTGCCCACTTACAAGCAGGCGCTTATGGCCATGCACGCAGGAACTACCCGTTATTTCAAATGCCCTCAATGCGGCAAACAATCGTGGTGCAAAAAGGTGATCAACCCGTAACGGTTGGTAACAAGAAACCCCGCATTCTCACAACGAGAGTGCGGGGTTGTTTTTTTACTGACGCCACGCAATAAAGCGGTAACTGTCTAAGATCTGAAAATACTTGGCAAGGCGGGGATACAGCGGCTCGGCGTTTTCACCGAAATGCTCCTTCACCTTCACACCCAGATCGGTGAGATTGGTCTGTCCGTCAATCATCGGCCAGATGAAGGTGCCCATTTCGTCTAAATGAACGTAACTGATCTTCGGTCGCTTAAACAGCTTTTGGGCAATGCGATTGGCCCATCCCTTGTTTTCAATTGCCAGAGTGACCATACCGTTTTTGTCCAAGCTCCAGCCGATCTCAGCCTTGCGAACGGGAATTCGCGTCAAGTAGTTTTCATCTAATTTTACTTTTTTGCCCATGGATCATTCTTCCACAGAAGCGGCGGCTTGCTTTTTGCCCTTGCTCAGACAGAACACCAGCAGGGTAGCAATGATGATGCCGAACAGCACCAGACTGCCTGCGTTAGCAGCCCAACCGGGCAGGTTCAGCTTGCCCGACAGATCCAGCACGTCGGCAACGGTTTTGCCGCCTACGGGGATGATAGCAAGAATGGCCATCAAAATACCCACCAGACCTTCGCCGGCGATCATACCCGAGCAGTACAGCACGCCGTTGTTGATGGCTTTTTCTTTCCGTTCGCCTTCCTTCATCTTGTTAAAGGCCCAACGGATCAGACCGCCTACCATAATGCAAGCGTTCAGTTGTACCGGCAGGTAAATACCGATGGCAACGGGCAGAACGGGCAGACCTACCACCTCAACCACAATGGCAATGAACACACCAATGAGGATCAGACCCCAAGGCAGATTGCCGTTCATAATGCCTTCGATGACCATTTTCATCAAGGTAGCTTGAGGAGCGGCCAACTCTTGGGAGCCAAAGCCCCAAGCGGCGTCAAGCAGATACAGGGTTGCGCCGATGGCAAATGCGGCGGCGACTACACCGATGATCTCGCCGTATTGTTGCTTTTTGGGGGTTGCACCCAGCAAGAAGCCGGTTTTCAGGTCTTGGGAGGTGTCGCCGGAAATAGCGGCAACAATGCAAATGATGGAGCCGATGGCAATGGCGGCTTGCATACCGTGAGCGCCGGAGTCACCGGTGAGCTTGAGGATCAGGGTAGCGATCAGCAGGGTGGCAATGGCCATACCCGAAACAGGGTTGTTACTGCTGCCTACCAGCCCTACCATACGGGAGGAAACGGTGGCAAAGAAGAAGCCGAAGATCACCACAATAGCGGCGCCCAAAAGGGAAACGGGAATGGCAGGAACCAGCCAAACCGCCAAGGTGAGCACCAAAATGGCGATCAACACGATTTTGATGTTGAGATCCTGTGCGGTGCGCTCGCTGCCGCCGCCGGTTACCGAGAAGCCTTTGATGGAGTCGCGGAAGGTGCGGATGATCAGGGGCAGGGATTTGACAAGGCTGATGATACCGCCTGCGGCCAAAGCACCTGCGCCGATGTAACGAACGTAAGAGCTCCAGATGCCCGAAGCACCCGAAGCGGCATAGATCTCACCAATGGTTTCGGTGCCGGGATACATAATGATGCCGCTGCCGAAAATGACGATCATGGGAATGATCACCAGCCAGCTGAGCACACCGCCGCCGAACATATAGGAGGAGATGCGAGGACCGCAAATGTAGCCCACACTCATAACCGCGGGATAAATTTGGGTGCCGATGGAGCCGGGATAGGTTTTGGCGGTACCTTCTACCGAAACCTCACCGGGGACCAGTTTTAACCCGTCAATGATAAATTTGAACAAGGCGGCAAAGCCCATACCGGCAAATACCTTGGAGGCATTGGAACCGCCCTTTTCCCCTGCCAGCAGAACTTCGGCACAGGCTTGTCCTTCGGGATAAGGCAGGGTGCCGTGTTCCCGAACGATCAGGGCATTACGCAAAGGCACCATAAAGAATACGCCCAGCAAGCCGCCGATCAGGGCGATCAGAGTGATGCTGAGGATGCCGGGTTTTTCCATGATTCCTTCTCTGGCCCAGATGAACAAAGCAGGCATGGTGAAAATCGCGCCTGCGGCCAGCGATTCACCCGCCGAGCCGATGGTTTGCACTAAGTTGCTCTCCAGAATGGAGTTTTTGCGCATAATTACACGAATTACGCCCATAGAGATAACCGCTGCGGGAATGGAGGCCGACACGGTCATCCCAACGCGAAGACCCAGATAGGCGTTCGCGGCGCCGAAAATTACTGACAAAAGAATACCCATAATAATGGAGGTGACAGTCAACTCCGGGGTAACCTTGTTGGCAGGAATATACGGCTGGAATTGTTTTTTGTCTTCCATAGTCATATTTCCTCTCAACTGTATTTTGATTGGGAAAAGACGAGAATCCTGTACTTTTCCACGTTATCTTATATATTCTAACATAAACCGACGGGTTTAGCAAGACAAAAAATCCTCGCAAGCGGGAAAAATCCCAAGGCTTGCGAGGAAATTATAACGAAAAGGGGAATCAGTCTACCGTCACAACGCCGTCTTCGCCTACCGTAACGGTCATGCCGTCTTTTACGTATTGCAAAAACTCGTCGCCCAAACAATCCACTACCGGCATCGAAACGCCGTCTACCCATACGTCGGCCAACACCGCACCTGCGGCGGCAAGGGAGTCAATGTACCCCGAAAAGAGCATGCAGGCAGGATTCCGCTCCATAGCGCAGGCGCAATACAGCACCAGTCCCCCCGTGGTAGAGCCGATGGTCTGGGGCAGACACAGCGCTTTGCCCGCCAAAGGCTTGCCGATTGATAGGGAATGTTTCGGTTGGATTCATAGGGTAACACTCCTTATCGTTCCCAAGAGGGCAGCCCCTCTTGGCTGACTTGCTGCAGATTTTGGGAGATTTTGTCTAAGGTGCGATAAAAGACCTCCCGTTCTTCTTCCGAAATGCCTTTGCCGCCGGCTTCTACCGCCAGATCGGCGCGATTGGCAATGTAATCGGCGGCGGTACGACCCACGTCGGTCAGGGTGATCTTCGCCCGATACAAATTACGACCCACCCGTCGTTTTTGCACAAAGCCGCTTTTTTCCAGCACCGAGATGGCGCGGGAAACGTCCGACTTATCCCGACCGCACAGTTCACTCAGCTGTACCGAGGTCAAGCCCTCTTCGTGACGACGCAGGGTAATCAGATACACCGAGTAAGGACCCTTGAGGCCGTATTTTTCCATTTCGTCCGATGCGATCTTGTGCCAATATCGGGTGAGCACCGAAAGGGATTGGGAAAACCGTTCAAAACGACTGACTGTCATACTACCGCTCCTTTTTGTACGATTATAATCATTATAACAAACAGATGTTGAAAAGTCAACAAGGCAAAGGGGGGATTTCCTGATAAGAAATAAAAAAATGACCATATTCGAAAGGGAGAATCCCCGCTTTTTTGTGGTTTTGCTGTTTTTGAAAAAAACGGTTGTTTTTTGCGATAGAAAGGAGTATAATAGCCGACGGTTTATGATTCAATCTGTCAAATGTGAGGCGTATTTATGTATATTTTATTAAGTCTGTCTATTGCTTTGTTTGCGGGGCTGATGCTGTCCCGCTTGGCAAAACTGGTCAAACTGCCTGCGGTCACCGCCTATCTGGTGGCAGGCATTCTCATCGGCCCGTATCTGCTGGGCTCCTTTGGGGTAAAAGGGCTCGGCTTCGTGAGTATGGAAGACGTGAATTCTTACGACATTCTGTGTGACGTTGCTTTGGGATTCATCGCCTTTTCCATCGGTAACGAGTTCCGCTTGGCTCAACTGAAAAAGACCGGCAAGCAAGCCACCATGATCGGTATTTTTCAAGCGGTGTTTACCACCATCTTGGTGGACGCGGCACTCATCGGTCTGCATTTTATCATTCCCGAGCAACTGCCGCTGCCCTCTGCCATTGTGCTGGGTGCGGTAGCATCGGCAACGGCGCCTGCCGCAACCTTGATGGTGGTGCGGCAATATAAAGCCAAAGGGCCCGTGACCGATATTCTGCTTCCCATTGTTGCGCTGGACGACGCGGTGGGGCTGGTGCTGTTTGCCGTGTCCTTCGGGGTGGCAAAGGCGCTCATCTCAGGGCAGATCGATCTTCTTTCGGTGGTGTTGGAACCGATTTTAGAAGTGGTCGGCTCGTTGGCGCTGGGCGCTGTGATGGGCTTTTTGTTCCATTTCTGCGAACGGTTTTTCCATTCCCGCTCCAAGCGGCTTGCCATGTCGGTCACCTTTGTGTTGCTCACCGTGGCGCTGTCCCAATTGAAATTTACGGTAGGTGGAATTCACATAGCATTTTCCTCTTTGCTTGTGTGTATGATGTTGGGTACCGTGTTCTGCAATGTGTGCGATTTCTCCGAAGAATTGATGGATCGGGTGGACCGTTGGACCGCTCCCTTGTTCATTCTGTTCTTCGTGCTGTCGGGTGCGGAACTGGAGCTTGCCACCTTCCAAAACCTGTTGGTGGTATGCGTTGGTTTGGTATACATTTTGTTCCGCTCGGCGGGCAAATATTTCGGTGCTACCATCAGCGCCAAAGCCACCAAATGCGATCCCAATATTGTGAAATATTTAGGGATTACTTTGCTTCCGCAAGCGGGGGTAGCGCTGGGTATGGCTATGAAGGCAGAAGCGCTGGGCGCCGAAGGGGCGATCGTTGCCAATATCACCCTGTTCTCAGTGCTGATTTATGAGTTGATCGGGCCGTTCCTTACCAAGGTTGCTTTGCTCAAGGCGGGCGAGATCAAGCCGGAGGGCAAGACCAGTGCCAGACACACCTTCCTGCACACCAAAAAAGTGCACTAATCGGTTTGGGATAACGGCACAGGAACAATGATGCAAATTTTTGTAATGCGTTATGGTGCGATGGCAACCAATGCTACACAAAGCTACTTGTAAGAAAAAATGCAGTCCGTCGAGGACTGCATTTTTGCATCATTTTGCCGTTTTTTCGCCCTCTCGACGTATCACATACGCCTTCGGGGCGAAGGAAAACGGCATCCTGCACCATTCTCCCAAACCTTGGGCGGAGTTAGTAACGGCACAGGAACGTGTAATATATCTATTGTATTTGTATTCTCGTTATATGCGTAGTTTTACCATAGTGCATAACAACGACAAGACGTACGTAAAAACGGCAACCCGTCGAGGGTTGCCGTTTTGTTGTAACGCGAAAACCCCGCCATAATGGCGGGGTTCCATAAAGGCTTTGCCGATGAGCAGAAAGCAAATAAAAATTCAGCGTAGAATGCTCATGTGTCAAAGGCTCCCTTGTGTAAAGGGAGCTGTCAGCGAAGCTGACTGAGGGATTGTTTTGTGTAGATTATCG
>JAFSIW010000055.1 GCA_017439545.1 Clostridia bacterium
ACCGCAATCCTAAGATTACGGTTGTCCTTGGCGGAGACGGCGAGATTCGAACTCGCGGGGGATTGCTCCCTAACTGATTTCGAGTCAGCCCCGTTATGACCACTTCGATACGTCTCCATATAAAATTGTAAAGGCAAAGCCAAAACCTAAATTGCGAGAAAACTGCGAGATGCAGAATTCTGAAAATGCAAACCGAAGTCACGAAAACCCCGATAAATAAAGGGTTTACGGAGATACGGTCGTGACAGACCCGACTATGTTTCGAGTGCGCCCCGTTATGACCACTTCGATACGTCTCCGTATTTTATTCCTGCCGTTTAAAACAGCAAGCCTATTCTATCAAATCCTGACTTACTTGTCAAGGTTTTCGGCGGAAAAAATTGCAGTGAATAGTTCGGTGGCACGTTCCATTTGATCACTCAAATACAACCAGCCGAACAAAGCTTCCAATCCCGTAGCATAATGGTACTGGGCGTGAGTGGCGTTTTTAGGAGCACGGGTGGTATGGGCGTTGCGACCCCGTTTAAAAATCTCCAATTCTTTTTCCGTAAGGATGGATTCAATTTTCTTAAATCCTTCAGCTTGAGCGGGAGCGCTGACCATTTTTACCTTTTGCATATTCAACTCTTTGGCAGGGCGATTGGCCTCGCAAGCCAAGAACTCCCGTGTGAGCAACTCAAACACACCGTCACCC
The DNA here is from genome assembly GCA_017439545.1 of Clostridia bacterium. Lineage (GTDB taxonomy): Bacteria > Bacillota > Clostridia > Oscillospirales > Acutalibacteraceae > UMGS1484. The sequence continues at coordinate 695 of JAFSIW010000055.1, forward strand.
ACAAAGGCGAGGGTGGCGGGGCTTAAATTGTCGGGATCACAACCCATCTTCAAAAACCGCATAGTAACCGTCCTTACGAGAGATAATCAAATTCCATATCGTAGATGCACACCGTATCGCCGTCTTGGCAACCTGCATCCAGCAAGGCTTGAATGATACCGCTTTGATGCAACACCCGCTGGAAGTATTGCAGAGATTCGTAGTCATCGGGATTGATGGTTGACATAATCTTTTTCAGCCATTCCGCCTCAACCACGTATACACCGTCTTTTTCGGTTACGGTGAACCGCTCGTTGGTGAGATTCAGTTCTTCTTCGGGGATGGGATCGGGTTCAAAGGTGAGAATCGGGGGGAGGGTAGACAGTACCGCCGCTACCCGATTGATCAACTCCTTCGTGCCTTCGGCAATGGGTGCGCAGATGGAAAAATATTCGTAGCCGTGCTCTTTACAATAGGCTTCCATCCGTTCAATTTGCTCGGGAGTAGCCATATCGGTTTTGTTGCCCGCTACGATTTGGGGACGACCCGACAGTTCAGGACTGTAAACTGCAAGTTCCTTGTTGATGGCTTCAAAATCCTCAATGGGGTCACGACCTTCGCTGCCTGCCACGTCCACAATGTGTACCAGCAGACGGCAACGCTCTACGTGGCGTAAAAATTGGTGACCCAAACCAACCCCTTCGCCGGCGCCTTCAATCAGACCGGGAATGTCAGCCATAACAAATGAGGTGCCTTCGCCCATTCGCACCACGCCCAGAACAGGGGTGATGGTGGTGAAGTGGTAGTTGGCAATTTTGGGTTTCGCTTCGCTGACCACCGAAACAAGGGTGGATTTGCCTACGTTGGGGAATCCCAGCAGTCCCACGTCAGCCAACAGTTTCAACTCCAACTGCACGTCAAAACTTTGACCGGGCGTACCGCTCTTGGCAAAGCGAGGGGCTTGACGGGTGGCGGTAGCAAAATGGCTGTTCCCCCAACCGCCGCGACCGCCTTTGGCGACCACAAAGGATTCGTCTCCCGAAACGTCAGCCAGCAGGCGACCGCTTTCGGCGTCCTTCACCAAAGTGCCGTTGGGCACGTAGATGATCAAATCTTGCCCGTTTTTGCCAAAGCATTTGCCTGCGGAGCCGTTTTGACCGTTTTCGGCAATGTATTTGCGCTTGTAACGAAAATCCGCCAAGGTAGACAGATTGGTGTCGGCTTTAAAAACAACGTTGCCGCCCCGTCCGCCGTCGCCGCCGTCAGGACCGCCTGCGGCTACGTATTTTTCACGGCGAAAAGAGACGCCGCCGTTGCCGCCGTCGCCTGCTTTGATTTTAATTTTTGCTACGTCAATAAACATATTCTGTCTCCTTGATATGGGATTCAAAAGAAAAGGGAAGGAGTCGATTGTCGATTCCTTCCCATTCAAGTCTGTGATTATTGTTCAACAGCGTAAACGCTGATGCACTTGCGGTCACGACCCATGCGTTCGTATTTTACTTTGCCGTCGATGAGAGCGAACAAAGTATCATCAGAACCGCGGCCAACGTTGTTACCGGCGTGAATGTGGGTACCGCGTTGACGAATGAGAATGTTACCGGCCAGAACAAATTGACCGTCGGCACGCTTGGGTCCCAAACGCTTGGATTCGGAATCACGGCCGTTCTTGGTAGAACCAACACCCTTTTTATGGGCGAACAATTGAATATTTACATTAAACATTTGTATTTCCTCCGTTCAGAATCAGATTGTACACACGAATGTACTGCGGATATTGTTTTTGAATTGCTTTTAAATGCTTTCTCAGTTCATTCAGCAGGGAAGGGGCGGCGTCGTGTTCGCTGTATAGGGCGAACAAACCATCCTCGGTGATTGCTAACAACTTGGCATCCTGCTGTTCCAACAGATTGGCGGTTAAAATCACCGCCGATGATACCGCACTGCACACAATGTCTTCCCCCCAAGGGGCAAAACCGCTGTGTCCCGCAACGTGAAAGCCGCAAGGCTTGCCGTCGCGCACACTAAAAACCGCAGTAATCATGATGCTTTTAAAATTAGGCGTTTGCTACACCGTTGATAGAAGTGATTTCGATCTTGGTGTAGGGTTGACGGTGACCCATCTTACGTTTTTCGTTCTTCTTGGGTTTGTAGGTGAAAACGGTGATTTTCTTAGCTTTGCCGTTTTTCAGCACTTTGGCTTCTACAGGGATGTCCAGAGTAGGAGTGCCTACTTGGATGCCGTTTTCGTCTTCAAAAGCGAGAACGGTTTCAAATTTTACAACTTCGTCTGCTTCGGCAGAGAGTTTTTCGACATACAATACATCGCCAACTTGTACTTTGTATTGTTTGCCACCGGTTTGGATAACTGCGTACATGATTTTTCGTCTCCATTTCAATAGACTCGCTGTCAGAAGGGGCGGATGTGTCCATCACTTACGGTGGATTTTTACGCAACAAAAACCACCGCCCGTAACAAGCGGCTTGACCATTGTACTACAAAGGATGGGCTTTGTCAAGGGTTTTTCGCAGGAAAATCGTATTTTCAAACTTATTTTTATAAAGAAAGAAAGCCTCATCCGCAGATGAGGCTTTTGGCGGAGAAATGGGGATTCGAACCCCAGATACGGCTGTCACCGTATACACGATTTCCAATCGTGCTCCTTCGACCAGCTCGGACATTTCTCCATTGGTCAAATGAATCGCTTTTTTCAGCGCCTATGTATTATACCGAATAACGTTCAAAAAATCAACCCCTAATTTGAAATTTTTTCAAAAAAATAATTTTATGCCGAAAAAGGTAGCCAAATCCTATGATTTGTGGTATGATTTATCTGTATAATTTTGTGTTGCAGAAAGGAGCGGTCAGTATGGCGGAAATTATGGCCCCTGCCGGGGGATGGGAGCAGTTAATCGCCTCGGTGCGCAGTGGTGCCAATCGGGTGTATTTCGGTTGCGGTGCGCTCAATGCCCGTCGCAATGCGGATGGTTTTAACAATTCTACCGAAGTGATCGAATATTGCCACGCCCGTGGGGTAAAAGCAACTGCCGCTCTTAACATTCTTTTGACCGATGATGACCTGCAAAACGCCGCAGAATTGATTGAGGAAGTCGCCTGTGCAGGGGGAGACGGTATCATCGTGCAGGATTTGGCGGCTTATCGCTTAGTAAAAGAAATTTGTCCGAAATTGCCTTTGCATGCATCCACCCAAATGACCATTCACAACGTAGAAGGGGCATTGGCATTGGAGCAAATGGGCTTTGCCCGTGCGGTGCTTGCCCGCGAACTTTCGTTTGATGAAATCGCCGCTATCCGCAAAGCCACCAAAATGGAGTTGGAAGTATTTGTCCACGGCGCATTGTGTATGAGCATTTCGGGGCAATGTTATCTTTCCTCCATACTTGGGGGGCGAAGCGGCAACCGAGGACTTTGCGCCCAACCTTGTCGTTTAGAATTTACCCGCAACGACGGCAAAGAATATGCTCTTTCTCTGAAAGATATGAGCCATCTTGCTTACATAAAGCAGTTAGCTGAATTGGGAATTGATTCCTTTAAAATCGAAGGGCGGATGAAACGTCCCGAATACGCCGCGGCGGCGGTCACCCAGACCTTGGCGGCGCTGAATGGGCAAGACCCTGACCTATCTTTGCTTGCTAACGTGTTTTCCCGTAGCGGGTTTACCGATGGGTATTTGACTGCCAAACGAAACGAAAGTATGTTTGGGCATCGGGTGAAAGAGGATACCGCTAATACCGATAAAGTGTTGCCCACCCTGACTGCGTTGTATCGCAACGAGCGACAACAAGTGCCTGTGGATATGGCGTTGACCGTAAAAGCTGACCAACCCATAGCGCTGACCTTGACCGCCGACGGTCAATGGGTAACGGTTGCGGGAGAACTCCCGACTCCCGCTATCAACCGCCCTTTAACCGAAGCATTTGCCAAAGAGTGTCTGTTTAAATGCGGCGGCACGCCTTATTTGCCCCAAACGCTAACCGCTACCATTGAGGATGGTTTGATGGTGCCCATCCCCGCCTTAAAGTTTCTGCGCAAAGAGGGATTGGAACAACTCACGAATCTGCGGATGGCAGCCGATAGACGAGAAACTAAATCTTATAATTTGGTTGACATAACACCATATCGTCCGATGCAAGCCATGTCCTTGGTGGTATCGGCACAATCGGTGGAGCAAATAGAAGGCATCCATGGGCATCGGGTGATTTTGCCTGCGAAAGAGATTCTTAAAAATCCCCACTGTGCGGCAACCTATGGCGACCAACTGATTGCTGATTTGCCTGCCTTGTCATTCGGTGAGGGACAATGGCAATCCATGCTGACCCAACTGAAAGACGATGGCATCAAAACCGTGCGAGTGCATAACATTGGTGCCTTGTGGCTTGCCAAACAAATGGGCTTTTTCACCATGGGCGGCACGGGGTTGAACATCACCAATACCATGGCATTGGCAGAATATCAGTCTCTTGGGTTAGATGAAGCCACCCTTTCCTTTGAACTGACCAAAGACGCCCTGCAACACCTTGGGGGTGATCTGCCGCGAGGCGCAATCGTTTACGGGCGATTGCCCTTGATGCGCTTGCGGGCTTGCCCCTTGAAAAAAGGCAACGCCTGTGGGGGTTGCAACGGGCAGGGGAGTCTCACCGATCGAAAAGGTATTACCTTTCCTTTGCGCTGTACCGATCGTCAGTTTACCACGCTGTATAATTCTGTTCCCCTATATTTGGGCGACAAACATTTGCCTTTGGATTTTGCGGTGGTGGAACTGACTGATGAAACCAATGACCGTTGCCGTCAAGTGGTAGAAATGGTGCGGTCGGGACGAAAGTTGGATCAGCCCCGCACCTGCGGACTATATGAACGAACCTTATTATAGGAGTAAACAGAGTATGACAAAACCCGAACTGTTAGCCCCTGCCGGGGACTTGGAATGTGTAAAAGCCGCCCTGCGGTTTGGTGCGGATGCGGTATACGTGGGCGGCCCGCAGTTACAACTGCGTGCCCAAAGCGCAGGTATGACCATGGACGACGTGGCACAAGCGGTTGCCCTCGCCCATAAGGCGGGCAAAAAACTGTACGTGACCGTTAACTGCTTTGTAAAGGATACCGAAATCGACACCTTGACCGATTACGGCAAAGCCTTGTATGAATTAGGGGTAGATGCGGTGATCGTTTCCGACCTTGGCGCAGTAGCTACCCTGCGTGGGGCTGTTCCCAAGCTTGCGGTGCACATCAGCACGCAGGCAAACTGCCAGAATGCCGCCACCGCCCTCGCCTATTACCAAATGGGGGTGCGCCGTGTGGTGTTGGCAAGAGAAATGACGATTTCTGAGATTGCCGAAATGCGATCCCGCTTGCCCGACGATATGGAAATGGAAGCCTTCGTTCACGGGGCGATGTGTATGGCCTTTTCGGGGCGGTGCTTTATCAGCAGCATGCTCACGGGACGAAGCGGCAATCGGGGGGAATGTACCCAACCTTGCCGTTGGGGATATGCTTTAATGGAACAAAAGCGTCCGGGAGAATATTTCCCCTTGGAAGAAACCGAACACGGTACCAATATTATCAGTTCCCGTGATTTGAATTGCCTTGGTATTTTGGATAGGCTGCAAGCGGCAGGGGTTGCCTCTTATAAAATCGAAGGACGCATGAAGACTCCCTTTTACGTGGCAACCGTGGTGGGGGCTTACCGTCGCAAAATTGACGGCACCGCCACCGATGAGCAATTGATGCGGGAACTGAACGCCATCAGCCACCGCCCCTATGCCACGGGTTTTTATGAAGAGTATCTGTTTAAATACAACCCCGACCTGCAACTGCCTTATGTCACCGAGTGTTCCTTTGCAGGCACGGTGCTGAAAGCCGAAGATGGCCGATTCTTTATGGAACAACGTGGTAAGTTTGAGGTAGGGGACACCTTGGAAGTGGTTTCTCCTAACTCTCTGGGACTTTCCTTTACGGTTACCCATATTGAGGACGAAGAAGGAAACGCCATGGAATCTGCCCCTCACGCTATGCAAAAGGTGTGGGTAGATTGCCCTTATCGGTTAGAAGCAGGAGATTTAATCAGGAAGCGATTGGTTTTTGATGAGGAAAAATGATGAAATCCAACTGAATATCATTGATATGACCGCCGAGGGCAACGGCATCGGTCGCTTTGAGGGACAAGCAGTATTCGTGCCCCATACCGCCGTGGGGGATGAGGCCAAGGTCAAGATCATCAAAACCGCCAAAAATTACGCGGTTGGTCGATTAGCGGAATTATGTAAACCTGCCGATTGCCGAATCCACCCCGATTGCCCCGTGTGCGGACCTTGCGGCGGATGCACCTATCGCCATATTTCCTATGAAGCGGAATGTGAAATTAAGAAAAAACGGGTGAACGATTGTCTGACCCGTATCGGCGGTCTGGACGTGCAAGTGGAGGAAATGATTCCTTCCCCCAAAGTGGACCGCTACCGCAATAAAGCCCAATTCCCTGTGGGACTTGGTGCCGACGGTCAGCCGATTCTGGGTTTTTATGCCCCTCGCAGTCACCGTATTGTAGAAACCGAAGGGTGTAATCTGCAACCCGAAATTTTTGACCGCTTGTGTGAGGCGTTTCTTGCCTATCTAAAAGAAGAAAAGGTGTCGGTTTATGACCCCGAAACAGGCAAAGGTACGGTTCGCCATTTTTATTTACGGATGGGCTTTGCCACCGGTCAGGTGATGGCTTGCGTGGTGGTGGCAAAAGGAACCTTGCCCAATCCCAATCGGTTGGTGGAACTGCTGAAAACCGCGTATCCTGAAATCACAAGTGTGCTGGTCAATCGCAACGAGAAACCCACCAACGTGATTTTGGGGGATCAAACCACCTGTCTCTACGGCACCGTAACCATTGATGATGTATTGATGGATGTGCCTTTTACCTTGTCCCTTCACTCTTTTTATCAGGTCAATCCTGCGGCGGTGGAAAAGCTGTTTACCCGTGCCGCTCAATATGCAAACGTGGGAGCGGGGGATACCGTAGTTGACCTGTATTGCGGTGCAGGCGCCGTTGGCTTTTGCGCAGGGAAGCAGGCGGGGCAATTGATTGGCGTAGAAATTGTTCCCCAAGCGGTGGAAAACGCCAAGCAAAATGCCAAACGTATCGGTCGCGAAAATTGCGAGTTTTTGTGTATGGATGCCGCCGATGCCGCCAAGGAACTGGCGCGCCGAGGAGTGAAACCCGATGTGGTGTTTGTTGACCCGCCCCGAAAAGGGTGCGACCCGTCGGTGCTTCATACCATTGCCAAGGATTTTGCCCCCAAGCGAGTGGTGTATATTTCCTGTGACCCTGCCACCTTGGCTCGGGATGCGGCTATTCTAAAGGAATCGGGCTATCAAATGGAAAAAGCTACCGCCGTGGATTTGTTCCCCCGAACACCCCATGTGGAGACGGTGTGTTTGTTTTTGCGGTAAAAGAGATATAATCGAATGTGTTGATAAAAACGGCAAGGAGGTATGTGTCTTGAATGAAAATTGTTGCGCTCAAGAGGAACGGGCTTTGCAGGAATTCCTTATGGATATAGAGTGTTTGGATGAACTTTTGCCATGGACCGAAAAATTCAATTTATTTGATATTCTTAAAATCTCAAGGGCGGAATTGCGACACAGCAATATGCTGGGGTGGATGTTAGACCCGAATGAAAATCACGGGTTTGGCGATGCCTTTTTAAAATCAATTATTCAAAGGCTGGCCGAAAAAGATGCCGAAGGCAGGTATGATCTTTTTAAACTGTTGCTTTTAGATATGCATAGTTTTACTGTATATCGTGAGTGGAAGAATATAGATATTCTTTTGGTCTCTGATAAAGAAAAATTGGTGATCGGAATTGAGAATAAAGTAGGGTCGCATGAACATGATGATCAGTTGAATCGATACCGTGAACTTTTAGAAGCTGACTATGCAGAATATGAAAGAATCTATGTGTTTCTTACCCCCGATGGAGAAGAACCGAGTGATGTGCATAACTGGGATGTATTAACATACATAGATATAGTTGAAGCAGTTGAGAAAATATATGATAGTAAGCAACTGTCCAGAGATGTTATGTTGCTAATGAAAAATTACATAGATGTAATTAGGAGAGATATTGTGGAAGACCAACAACTGATTGAAATTTGCAATAAAATTTATAACAAACATAAAAAAGCATTGGATTTGATTTATGCGAACAGAATTGATGGTAGAACACAGTTGAAAGACGCAATTATGAGTGAGTTGGTTCGGTTGAATCAAGAAGGTGCTATTGTGTATAGTAAAGATTGGAGCAATTTGGTGTTTAGAACGCAAACGATGGATGCGTTACTCCCTCTTCTTGACCAACCAAATAGTTCGTGGGGAACCTATAACATCTATTCGTATTGGTTTAATCTGCAAGAAAACCGTTTTTACGTTGTGTTCGAGTTAGGCGGTAATCATGTTCGGGAATCTGATTTAAAGAAAATGGATCAAATGATAGAATGTTTGAAGCCGAATGATAATAAGAGAACTTCTTTTAAGTTTAAAAGAGTATTTCGTACTAAATGGTATGAAATAAAGGACTCGGATAACATGGTAGAAGAAGTGCATAATGCTGTACGAAATGCTTTGTTAGAAATCAAAAAAATGGAAGCGAAAGTATATAGTGTTATGGGCTTAAAGGAAGAATAATGATACACAATATGAAATTAAATGCCACTCCTTTTGAAATGATAAAGAGTGGAGAGAAAACGATTGAACTTCGTTTATACGATGAGAAGCGCCAACAAGTAAAAACGGGCGATACCATTATTTTTACAAATACCGCTACCGGTGAAATACTTAATACCACAATTTTAAAATTACATCAATTTGACACTTTCGATGAACTATATAACTCGTTGCCCTTGTTAAAATGTGGTTACACGACCGAAAACGTTGAAAAAGCAAATCCTGCGGATATGGAACAGTATTATTCTGTTGAGGAACAATGTAAATACGGTGTCGTCGGAATAGAACTGGAATTATTGAATTAGAAAGGGTACCTTATGACCTACATTCAAAAAGAACCTTGTCCCATCTACAAAAAGTGTGGCGGTTGTCAAATGCAAAATCTGCCTTACGACCGTCAACTTGCCCACAAACAAGCTACTGTCCGCAAACTGTGCGGTCGGTTTGGTAAGGTATTGCCCATTATCGGCATGGAGAACCCCTATCACTACCGCAACAAGGTATCGGCGGCTTTTGCCGAAGATAAACGGGGCAAACTGCTGTCGGGGGTGTATCAATCGGGAACACGCAGGGTGGTGCCGGTGGACTCTTGTCAGTTAGAAGACGAGATTGCCGACCGCATCATTGTGTTCATCCGCAAAATCATGCCATCTTTTAAAATGCACGCCTACGATGCCAATACCCGCCGCGGTTTTTTGCGCCACGTGTTGGTGAAACGTGGCTTTTCTACCGGTGAGATTATGGTGGTGTTGGTGACGGGCACTCCCGTGTTCCCGGGCAAAAATGCGTTTATCACCGAACTTCGCAAGGCGTTTCCCGATATTACCACCATTATTCAAAGCATCAATGCAGGCCCTACGGGACTGGTGCTTGGTAAACAAGAAAAGGTGCTTTACGGGAAGGGGTATATCACCGATATTCTGTGCGGATTGCGGTTTCGCATTTCCGCCCAATCCTTTTATCAGATCAATCCCGTGCAGACCGAGGTGCTGTATCAAAAGGCCATTGAGGCGGCTCATCTTACCCCCGAATCCACCTTGCTGGACGCCTATTGCGGGGTAGGGACCATCGGCATGGCGGCATCTAAATATTGCGGCTTTGTCACAGGGGTGGAACTGAATCCCGATGCGGTGAAGGACGCCATTGCCAATGCAAAAGAAAATCAAATCAAAAATGTCCGTTTCGTGTGCGGCGATGCAGGGGAGTTTATGGTAGAACTTGCCCGTGAGAGGGGGAAGGTAGACGTGGTGATGATGGACCCACCCCGAGCGGGCAGCAGCAAAGCCTTTATTGAAAGCTTGTGTACCCTCGCACCCAAACGGGTGGTGTACGTTTCTTGTAACCCCGAAACCTTGGCAAGGGATCTGAAATATCTCACTGAAGGGGGCTATGAAGCGGAGTCCATTCAACCCGTAGATATGTTTCCTCATACCGCTCACGTGGAGTGCGTTGTGTCGTTGATTTATAAGGGATAAAAAATGTGTCCAATCGATTCGGATGGACACATTTTTTCCCTTTTTCAAAATAATTCGTTTTGCTGACAAAAAGCAAGTGCTTGCTCGGCAGCAGATGCGGCATCGTCGGTATAGGCGTCTGCCCCAATGAAATCACAAAACCCTTGGGTAACAGGCGCACCTCCTACCATAATTTTGATTTGATCTCGGATCCCTGCTTCTTTTGCCGCTTGTACTACATCGGCCATAGCCTCCATGGTGGTGGTCAACAAGGCAGAACAGCAAATGACCTGACAGTTTTGTTCGATGGCGGTTTGAACGAAAAGGGATGGCTCTACGTCAACACCCAAGTCAATTACCTCTAAGCCTTTGCCTTCCATCATCAGTTTGACCAGATTTTTTCCAATATCATGCAAGTCACCTTTTACCGTTCCCAAACAGACCTTCCCACTGGCAACCATTCCTGCATCTGCCAACATGGGTTTTAACAATTGAATTCCCTGGTTCATAGCGCGGGCGGAAAGCAGAACTTCGGGCACAAATACCTCGTTGTTTTTAAATTTTTCACCAATAATATTCATACCGTCCAGCAAACCGTTGTGCAGGATCTCTTCGGCAGGAATTTTTTGATCAACGGCTTGTTGTACCAATTCCTTGACCGTTTTGGTGCGCCCTGCTTGCAGTTGTTTTGATATTTCTTTTAATATTTCTTTTGAGTTCATTCGCTTTTCCTCTCAACTTCATCAATATTTGCCTACTCGTTTGACTTCGTTCATAATTATTTTCATATCTTTTAGCGACACGCTGTTGGGGATGGAATGGTCGGACGAAAAAATGAAGCCACCGTTTTCTTTGAGTATCGGTACTTTTTGGTTGATTTCCTCTAAAATGGCTTGCGGATTATTCCAGTTGACCGCATTGATGCCGCCCCGTAGCACCAATTTGTCACCATATTCTTTTTTGATCCTTATTACGTCTACGCCTGCTTTGATCTCTAAGGGGTTCAGACTATCTACCCCTGTGGCTACAATATCGGGAAGCAGGGTAGTAATATCACCGCAAGAATGCAGTTGAGACACAATGTTGTGATTGTGCGCCCAATCGACCGCTTGCTTGTGATAAGGTTGCAATAGGGTGCGGTACAGATCCGGCGAGAAAAACGTGGATCCTTTGTATCCCATATCGTCGTACCAAAACAGTTCATCAAAATGATACCCCGCATCCCATGCCCGTTCATAAAGACGCATATTATTTTTTAAATAGGTGTCGAACATATTTTCCACCAGTTCAGGCTCTTCCAGCATGGCAATCAGCAAATTTTCAGTGCCCATCATCCAAGAGTGAGTAACGTCAAAGCCAAACCAGAATATCGCTCGGATCCAGCGTCCTTCACTGCGCCATTTATCATAGTTGTTTTTTAACAGAGCCCAAGGAATGCGGTCGTCTTCCAAGGTCATTCGAGCTTTGGCTTTTTCCCATTCCTCGGCGTTGGTAACTTTGTAGTCTAAAAATTCCGGAGTGGAATCCTCTTCCTTAAAATGCTTCATGGTGACTCCCCAGGACGAGGTGGCAATGTACCAACGGTCGTTCTCTTCTAATACCTTTTCCTCAAAGCGCGGGGTAATGTCTACCTGAAATACTCCCAACTTATCAGCACCGAAATAATCTTCCCATTCCATTTGTGCAGGCATTCCTTCCCGATGCCAACGACGGATGGTTCCTGCCCATGGGGAGTCGATAATAGGCACTCGGTCGGCTTCCTTATGTTCATACATTCTTTTAATGCGTTCCCAAGAATTCATATTGCATCTCTCCTTTTGTTGTATTATAATGCAACATATAAACCGATTCAATGGATGATAAGCAAGCAGATTTAGTTTTGATAGATATGATCAATTTTTTGATATGTAGGTGATGACGTGTACAGTACGAATGGAGGGTTTGGTCAAGTACGTTTATCAAATTTATTACATACTCATTCCAATCAACACCTGTTTTCTTTGTTCCAGGTTGGGTGGCATAAATGTAATGACCGATACCGTATTTCTCGTTTTCACGGCGGCGAAACCCATTTGCTGTTGTTTACCTTGCGGGGGAACGGCTTTTTGCGTATGAAAGGGAAACGGTATAACTTGACGGCAGGTACCATTGCCTTTGTTCCTCGAAATATTCCTTGTTCTTACGGCACGGTTTCCGGTGGGCTGTGGGAGTTTTATTGGATCCATCCAAACGGCGACCTTGCTACAACCTTTTTGGATGGGATCAGCCGGTCTGAACAATATTTGGCACTCGGTTGCGTTGATTATCCTTATGAGCGAAGATTGGAGAGTTTGTTGTCGCTGTGTGCGCAAACCGAGCCAAATACAGATCTTTTGATTTCGCAACAGGTTAGTGAATTATTGCACCATGTATCGATGCAACTGACCGACTTGTCAGGGAACAGTTCCTTCTCCCAAAGAGCAATCCAATATATCGAACAGCACTATGCCCAAAAAACCACCGTGCAAGAGATTGCCGATTCCTTGTTTGTATCAGTACCGCATTTGATTCGTGTGTTTAAAAAAGAGATGGGATATACGCCCCACGAGTTTTTGACCGAGTATCGGTTAAACGTGGTGACACATTATTTAGAGTTTGGAGATCAATCGGTGGAAACCATAGCAGAACAAACCGGGTTTTCGTCGTCCAGCCATTTGATCAGCAGTTTTCGTAAACTATATGGGTGCACGCCCGTGCAGTATCGCGAAATGACAAAGGTATAAAATCGATGGTACGAACTGTTATTCGTAGAATTTTGCACCGTTACGAAGCGTCGGAAAAAACTTTATTTTTTTGAAAAAAACTCTTGACTTTTGAAATGGGGTATGGTATATTATCACTTGCGTTCAGGAGTACTTGCTGGTGTAGCTCAGTTGGTAGAGCAGCTGATTTGTAATCAGCAGGTCGGGGGTTCGAGTCCGTCCACCAGCTCCACCAATAACGCAAAAGTGAATCAATTCGGGAGTGTACCCAAGTGGCCAAAGGGGGCAGACTGTAAATCTGTTGTCAGTGACTTCGGTGGTTCGAACCCACCCACTCCCACCAAAACAGAAACCGACCAATAGGTCGGTTTTTTGTTTTGGTGGAATGAAGCGTTCCCTTACGGGAACATGAAGCAGCCTTCGGCTATGAAGACGCTTACGCTAATGAAGTGTGCCTACGGCACGATAAGGAACGCTTTGCTTCATAAATTCGCAAAGCGAATTTGCATCATGGCGGCAAAGCCG
>JAFSIW010000010.1 GCA_017439545.1 Clostridia bacterium
ATTTAGATTGTTGCGAACATTAAAAGTGTTACGTGCTTTTAAATTTTTGAGATATTCGAAAAGTTTTGATATCATAACAAATGTGTTCAGAAAGCAAAAAAAGGTTTTGTCTGCAGTTGCAACGATGGCAGTTGCTTACATTTTAATTTCTGCGCTTGTAATATATAATGTTGAACCCGATTCATTTGAAACGTTTTTTGATGCAATTTATTGGGCAACCATCTCCCTAACAACGGTTGGTTATGGAGATATTTATCCAATAACAACAATTGGCAGAATTGTCACAATGTTTTCTTCGGCTTTTGGTATTGCGATAATTGCACTACCATCCGGCGTTATTACAGCCGGTTATCTTGAAGAAATCAGCAAAGACAAATAACGTTTTTATATATAAAGGGTTTTAGGTTCTCCTAACAAGCGGAAAATGTGCCGTACACTTTCCCTGCTTGCTACGGTATAAGACAAAATGAAAGGAAGCACGGAATTTTCGTGCTTCCTTTTTTACTGTCCTTTAGAGTACGACTCTAACGAAAAGGCAGTTTTTTCGGTGTTATTTCTTTTTGGCTTTGGGCAATTCGATTTTAGGCTCTTTGGCGGGACGATACAGCACAAACCGATACCCGATCACCTGCACCACGTCGGCATCCACAGCATTGGCAATGGTGTCGGCGGCCTCTCTGGCAGAGACGGGCGAGGTTTCCAATACCCGCAGCTTCATCAGTTCCCGTACCGCCAGAGTTTCGTCCACCTGACGGATCAATTGATCGCCGATGCCGTTGTGACCTACTTGAAAAATGGCATCCATAGAATTGGCAAGGCCTCGCAGGTAGGCCCGTTGTTTACTGGTCAGCATATTGTTACTCCTTTGAGATTGTACTTTTCACCCATCTTACCATATTTTTGGGTGGATTGCAAGAAAAAAGCGTTTCCTTTTTCAAGGAAACGCTTTTTGGTTGAAGGGTTACTACATTACGATTTGTTCAACGGGAAATTGTTCGATCTTGCCTACTACTTTTTGCAAAATCAGCAAAGCATCCTTGGCGGCAACCGATTGGTCACCGTCCACATCGGCTACGGCGGCTAAATGCTTATCCAGCGAAACCTTGCCGACTACTGATTTGAGTACCTGCAGAGCATCGGTGGCAGAAACGCTTCCGTCGGCATCCGCATCCCCCGGGATAATGACCGAAGCAATCAGAGCGGGATATATGTTTTCTCCCGGTTTGATGGCTTCAGAAATCGCGTGTACATCCCACGGACCGTGATACATCAGATGGTTATCTCTGTCGGCAATCATCAGCTCGCCGGGCAGTTCAATCTCGTTGGCGTTGGTGAATTGAGGGAATTGGAAGGTCAAGTAGAAGGTAGCATCCTTCACGATAAAATACTTGGGGGCTTCCTCGACGGTATCTTCGGTTACGTAGTCCGAAGCATAGAACCAAGCCACGGGCGCGCCTTTAATACCTTCGGCAACCAGACGGCCGCCTTCCACGGTAACAGTATCCCAGACCTCAAACACGGCGCATCCGCTGGCATTCACATAGCTGTCTATCAAAGAGACGGGACCGACGGGGTTATCAAAGACCTGATCTTCACAGGTAGCATGCAAGGTGCAGTTTTTCAGCGTGATGGCGTACTCCGAGGGGGAGGCGTCATAACTATCAACATAGAATCCGTCGCTGACGGAATCAATGGTGGCATTGCAGTTTTCCAGGGTGATATCCCCTTCGTAACTCTCGATTGCATCGTAACCACAGTCGATCGTCAGAATCGTATCCTTGATTTGGACATTCCCACGTCGGGGGAAGGGAATGACGGTATCGGTTTCGCTATCGTAGGATTCTTCGTAGCGTCCGACTATGATGGCATCATCCGCCGGAGACAAAACGGTGAGTTTAGAGGTGCCGTTTTGCCCGTTGACGGTTAATTGACCTTCCTCCAACCAAACGCCAATGCCTTCGAAAGAGAAGAGGGTCAGATGGGCTTTGTCTCCCAACTCAACCGTCAGGTTGAAGAAGGCGGAAATTGCATTGTAATAGGAGACGATGGTGGCTTGGCCCTCTACCTTTACGGTGGCGTTGGCAGGCAGGTTGATGGCGTTATCGTCCTCAACCAGCATAGCAAAGCCGTCTTTTAAGGTTAACGTTTTGGTGCCTACATCCCAAACCCAACAACCGTCCTCATCCGGACTCGGTAAATTGTCCGGATTGGTGAAATCCAGAAGTTGGGTCAGGTGGATGTCTTTGGGGAGCGCTAAGTCTGAAACGGAAGCGACCAATTGGCATCCCACGGGGGAGAATTCGCTATAGGTGGAAACGAAGAAATAATAGGTACCGTCTTTTGAAGCAACAAAGGTGCCGGATTCTCCGTATTCGCCTACGTTGTCATTATCGCAATAATATTTCTCAACAAGGATATCGTTTTCTTTGGTAAACACCGCCAAAAGGGTGTCAACTTGTTCTTGCTCCGGATGGGCCCAGGTCAAACTTACCGTTTGACCCCGTTTCAGGTCAGCCTTGAAAACCTTGGTTTCGTAGGCAATGCCCCAGTGGGAGAAATAAACGTAGTTGGCATCGGCGACGGTCTCTTCGCAAGGGAAGGTCAGGGGAGTGGCTGACTGAATCGCATCGGTATGGTCTACGGCAAAGCAAGGGGTAATGGTAAGGGGGGGATCAGAGTCGGTTGCTTCGGCTGCCAAATACACCGAGTTGCCCCGAATGATGTAATGGTATGAATCAATTTCGAAGATAGAGCCTTCTTCGTCGGTTTGGGTGAGAGTCACGTCGCAGAGATACACGCCCTCCAAGTCTGTTTCAAAGGTCCAAACGGCAGAACCGTAACGGTTGTAGGATTTTTCACCGTTGGGACCATCCTTTAAAGTGACCCCTTCGGGCAGGTTGATGGTCACGTCAAGGGGATCGTAAGCAGCCAAATACACCGAGGTGTTGGCGGTGTTTTCCCCATTTTTGGCGGTAACGTAAACGTGCTGATACCCGTCGTGTTCGGCGGGGAGCTTACCGGTGAGCAGACCGTCTTCGGTGAGGGCTATGCCTTCAGGAACTTCAAAGCCTTGGGTAAGCGACCAGGTGACCGCGTTGGCTTTGTCGGCCCCGATGGCTTGCAACTGCAAGGAAAAATCCATGGCGGGAGTACCGAAGTATCTCCAATTCGAAGAAATGCCAAACTCAGCTTTCCAAGTGCCGCCGGCGGGGATGGTGATCTCGCTGTTGTAAACGTCCAGCGTGACGTCGTTGGCAGTGGGGTTGATGATCTCTTCAATGGTATTGCACCCTTGGAAGAAGTAAGGGTCGATGGGGCCTCCAGGCAGGGTAAAGGACCGCACAGCGGTATTTTCCAAAATTTCAGGGTCGGTGCCAAACAGGGTATCGGGCAGATGCACTTCGCTTAAGTTTACGTAATTGGAAAACAGATCCCAATACAGGTATAGATCATAATTTTCAGGATTTAGCACCGTGACCCACCGAAGGGCGGAACGGTCTTCTATCAGCAAGGGATACATAACACTTTGTTCGGGTTGGGGGGCTAAATACAAATGGGTGACCGTGTTGGGGTCCACCAAGGTTTCGGAAACGGTGGTTCCGGTTTCGTCACAGGCGTAAAAGTCGATACCGCCGGCACTGTATGCGTACACGGTGTCAGATTCGGTTTCGGCTATGGCTGTGGGCAAAATGGTCAACACCATCAGCAGCGCCAGTACCAGAGATAGAATTCGTTTGTTTGTCATGTTTCATTCTCCTTTCGGGGTATAGTCCATGAATGGGCGGGAATACGCCCTTCATTTTCTGCTTTTATTATATAAGAAACAGAGAAATCCGTCAAGAATTTTGTGAGCCTTCTGTTGCATTTTTTTGTAATGAGCAGATCATAAACAGCCAAGAAAAACGGTCAGCCGAAGACTTCGGCTGACCGTTGGGATTCGGTTGTATTACATTTACTGAACGGGGAATTCTTGAATCTTACCGACTACTTTTTGCAGAATCAGCAAAGCGTCGGTGGCGGTGATTGTTTTGTCACCGTCTACGTCACCCATGAGGGTTTCGTAATCGCCCAGTTCTGCTTTGCCAACCACCGATTTCAGTGCCATCAAAGCATCGGCGGCGGAAACCGTCAGGTCGCCTTCAATGTCGCCGTATACCGCCGATTGCAAAAGGGTGGGGATATGATCTGAAGCTGCCATATCCAAATACAACTCTTCATTCCATTCACCAATGTGCAAAATACCGTCCACATCATTGGCATAGCAAAGATCATAGGGGGATTCAATGATCACGTGATCAATATACCCTTCCAGCAGCATAGTGCTATCAGTAAGTTGCAGTTTCATTGCCACGTTGTTAAATGTAACGTTGACCAAATCGGTTTCGTCATAGCCACCAACATCAATGACGGGAGAAGACTCCATGGCGGTTGCAAACAAGCGTCCGTCGGTTATCCTGATCTCGCCCGTCGTATGGATGGGTTGAATTCCTGTCAGATTGGTATCGCAATCGGTCATCACCAAACCGCCGCAGTAGTTTTCAATGGCTTGATCAACACAAGCGAGATCCAGCTTGCAGTTGGTCAGCGTGATGGTAGCCTTAGTAGGCTCATCAAAAAAATTGTCGGCTAATATGCCGTCGCTGTACGATTCAATGGTCACGTTGCAATCGGTCATGGTAATGTCGCCTTCATAGGTTTGCACCGCGTCGTCTTCTGCCAGAACGTACAAGGTGAGATTGGACATATCAATCTGTCCGTTTTTCAAAACATCATCAGAGGAGCCGGTAGCTTCATCGTAGACGTAGCTGACCTCACCTACGTAAATTCCGTCGTCACCCGGTGCATAGGCCGAAAGCTTGGCGGTTTTCTTTTCACCGATCACCTTGAGCAGACCTTCGTCTACTTCAATGGCATAATCGTTGTCAGAAATTAAGATCAGATCGGCTTTGGCTTTCAATTCAATGGTCAGATCACCCAGAGATTGAATGACGTCGTCACCGGCCGTAGCGATGGCTTTTCCTTCCACAATGATGGTGGCTTGTGGGGGCAGAACAATGCCGTCTTCGTTGCCCACATTCAAGACAAAGCCGTCTTTTAAGGTCAGGGTTTTGGTGTTATTATCCCAGGTCCACAGAGCGTCCGGATTGGGAGAGGGCAGGTTTTCTTCGTCGTCGAACCGTAAGGCGCTTGTAATTCCGGTGTTTTCAGGGAAGGGGATGACATTCTTTTGAACGTCAGCGGTAAGGGTGCAGCCGGTCAGCGTGGAATCATGGGAGCAAACGGCAAAAATGTAATGGGTAGCAGTGTTTTTAACGTAAAATGCCGACTGTTCTCCGTATCCCACGTTGTCGCTGTCAATCATCTGCAAGAGTTCCAACTCGTCGTATTCGTTTTCGTAATAAATGAAGATTCTGGTGTCTTGACCGTCGTCTTCCCAATTCACCAAAGAAAGGTTCACCTTGTCGCCTTTGGAAAGTTCTGCTTTGTAAGCGTTGGCTTCATATAAATCGTAATCGGAGAAAAGGGTGATCGGATAAGTTGTCTCATCCAGCCGTTCTTCATAGGGGAGGGTGATGGCGGTTGCCGCATTTGCCGCATCGGTAAGATCCTGTCCTACCAAAGGCTCTATGACCAGTTCGGCTGTACCGGGATCAACCGCTTCCGCATCCAGATACAGCACGTTGTCCCGCAAGGAGTATCGGTAAGAACTAACGCTATTCGTCGATCCATCCTGCCGGATTTCCGTCAATGTTACGCCTAAAAACGAAAGTCCTTCGGGTAGGGTGTCGTTTACCGTAAAGGTGTAGACGGCAGGCGCCCTGGTATCCAATGCTTTCTCGCCCACAGGACCGTCTTTCAAGGTAATGAAATCGGACTCTTTCACCGTTACGGTCACACTGTCAATGGCTTGGAGATAAACGTAAGTATCTGCCGATTGATCGCCATTGGTGGCGGTAACGTAGATGTATTCGACTTCATCGGGGGTATCGGGGTACAAACCGGTCAGCACACCGTCTTCGGTCAGGGTAAATCCTTCGGGAAGAACTTCATTTTCGGTAAAAGACCACACAACGGGATTGGCATCGTCAGCACCGAACGCTTTCAGGTTTACCGACAAGGATGCACCGGGCGTGCTGTAAAAATAACGTTGATCCGCACCAAAGTCTGCGTGCCAAGTGCCGCCGGCGGGAACAACGATATCCTCATAGTGCACCCTCAAGGGTACATCTTGCTGGGAAGGGTTGATGATTTCCTCAATGGTTCGGCAGCCTTGTAAGAAAGAAGTAGCCACAGAACCCAACCGAGGCAGGGTGATGGATCGCAGATTGGTGTTTTCAAACAGTTCAAGCTCAGTGCAGTTTGCCGTTTCGGGGAGATAAACTTCCTCCAGATTTACGTAACCGGAAAAGGCGTCTTGTTCGAATGACACATTTTGCCCGTAGAGATCTAATACGGTTAACCACCGCAAATTGGTGCGGTCGGAAAGCCGCAGGGGAGTAAGATACGAACTGCTCCCCTCAGGTTGTACAAACAGATGGGTAATGGTGTTGGGATCAATGCTGCTTTCGGGATCATAGACACCCTTTTCATCACAACTGTAAAATACGTTGCAACCGATGCTGTAGCCGTAAACCACGTCAGGCTCGCCTTCCGCTATGGCTGTGGGCAAAATGGTCAGCACCATCAGCATTGCCAGCACCAGGGATAGAATTCGTTTGTTTGTCATGTTTCATTCTCCTTTCGGGATATCGTGAATGAACAAGCGGTTTACACACCGTTCATTTTCTGTTTTTATTATATAAGAAACAGAGAAATCCGTCAAGAATTTTGTGATCATACATTGCATTTTTTTGGCAATGGGTGTATGATAAAGAAACCGGAACAAAGGGGGAAGGAACCATGAGTTTTCAAAAGGAACTGGAACAGCGGCTGGCGGACCTGCCCGCAGGGGCTTCGCTGTTGCTTCATTCCTGTTGCGGTCCTTGTTCTTCTTACGTGTTAGAGTACCTTTCCCGACATTTTTCCCGTATCACCGTGTTGTATTATAATCCTTGCATCCACCCGGGGGAGGAGTTTGAAAAGCGCCTTGCCCAGCAACGGCGGCTGATCGAACAAATGCCCATGGGTTGCCCCGTGGATCTGCTGGTGCCCCCCTATGAACCGAACACCTTTTTTGAAGCGGTCAAGGGGTTGGAGCATTGTCCCGAAGGTGGCGAGCGGTGCAAAGTGTGTTTTGCTCAGCGTCTACAAAAAACGGCAGAAATCGCAAATCAAATGCAGTATACTTATTTTGCCACTACGCTGACCGTCAGCCCCCATAAAAATGCGGTGGTCATCAATGAGGTGGGGCAATCTGCCGCCAAAGAGCAAAAGGTGCTGTATCTGCCTTCGGATTTTAAAAAGAAAGAGGGCTATAAACGCTCCCTTGTGCTGTCAAAAGAGTATGAGCTGTATCGGCAGGATTATTGTGGATGTGTGTTTTCTATGAGAGGTGAGATTGAGTGAAAAAAGCATTGTTGATCGTCAACCCCAAAGCGGGAAAAATGCAACTGAAAGGCAAGCTGTTTGAGGTTGTTGACATTTTGTCAGAAGAATATTTGGTCACCGTAAGCCCTACGAAGCGGGTGGGACACGCCACCGAGTTGGCAGCAGAAAGTGAAGTTCTGGGATACGACCTTGTGGTTTGCGCAGGAGGAGACGGTACTCTGAACGAAACGGTCAGCGGATTGATGCAATGTGAGAATCCGCCTCCGCTGGGGTATATTCCCGCAGGCAGTACCAACGATTTTGCCAGCGGATTGGGTTTGTATAAGACTCCCCTGAAGGCTACCCAGCAAATCGTATCGGGCAAGGACCATCAGCAGGACATCGGCTGGTTTAACCGAAACCGATGGTTTACCTATATTGCATCCTTCGGCGCTTTTACCGAGACCGCCTATTCCACCGACCAGACCTTGAAAAACGCCTTAGGGCATCTGGCCTACGTGCTGGAAGGGGTCAAATCGGTGGCAAAGATCAAGGCGGTTCCTATGAAGATCTGCTACGACGATCAGGTTATCGAGGGAGATTGGCTGTTTGGTGCTATCACCAATGCGGCGTCCATCGGCGGCGTGTTGCGGCTGGACGAAAACCAATTGCGGTTTAACGACGGCGTATTTGAGATTGTGTTGATTCGCGCTCCCAAAAATATTTTAGAACTGAACACCATTGTGACCGGACTGACCTCTCTGAATTATGACGGCGATCTGGTCAAACTGCTTCGGGCAAGCAAGGTAGAATGCTTTTTTGATCAGGAGCTGGCGTGGACACTGGATGGGGAATACGCCCGTGGGGACTACCACGTGCTGATCGAAAACTGTCATAATCGGCTGAATCTTCGGTATTAAAGGAGATCCTATGAGTAAAATACAATGGAACGGCGGCGCATTACTGGCGCCCGTGCCCCCCTGCCTTGTGACCTGTAAGCACGGCGACACCGAAAACGTGCTTACTGTAGCCTGGACCGGCATATTAAATACCAAACCGCCTCGCACTTATATTGCGGTGCGACCTGAACGGTTTTCTTATGATTTAATCAAACAAAGCGGTGAATTTGTCATTAACCTTACTACCCGTCAGTTGGTGCGTGCCGCCGACAAATGCGGGGTGGTAAGCGGCAAAAATACCGACAAATTTGAACGGTGCAATCTGCATAAAGAACAGGCAAGTCAAGTGGATGTGCCTTTAATCGTTGAAAGCCCTTTGTCGCTGGAATGTAAGGTTATTCAGGTGATAGAAATGGAGACCCACCATCTCTTTTTGGCAGATATCGTGGCGGTGAACGTGGAGGAATCCTTGGTGGACGATAAGGGCAAACTCCATTTAGATCAAGCCGACCTTGCCGCCTACGCCCATGGGGAGTATTTTGCCTTGGGAGAAAAGTTGGGTAAATTCGGCTATTCGGTGCAAAAGAAAAAGAAGAAAGCAAAGAAGAAATAAAAAACGGTTCACCGATGGGTGAACCGTTTTTAGTTATTTGGATTTGGGATAAGGAGTGCTTTGGTCGGTAAGACCAACAAGATAATCTACACTTGTGCCATAAAATTCGGCTAAACGAATCACATATTCCAAGGGAATGGGACGTTCTTGCCGTTCAAATTTGGAATACAATGATTGATCACACAACAAATAATCGGCAATGGCTTGTTGTGTTAAATCCCGATCCTCTCGCATATCGCGGATTCTCAAACGCATTTTTATCACCAATTGAATTATCTTACGATGGGTTTACTTGTTATTTGGTTTTGGATACGGCTTACTTTGATCGGTTAGCCCTGCCAAATAGTCCATGCTGGTATCCAATGCGATTGCTAATTTGCGACATTGTTCAAAGGTCATGTATCGTTTTCCGCTTTCCAATTTGGAATAGTCACTTTGGTCAATGCCGGTAAGCATTTGTATTTTAATTTGAGTGTATCCTTTTGCTTTTCGCAATTCTTTTAGTCGTGTCACAACCATCACCAATGATATTATGGCAAATTTCCCTATTGAAATTAGGGTGAAATTGACCTATAATATACATAGGAGATGATCGATTTGTATTGCAAAGAAACCACAGCAATGTTTGTTGGGCATCGAGAATGCTATGAAATGGACAGGGAACAGTTAGAGCGAGAGATCATCGGTCTGATTGAAAAAGGGGTAGACACTTTTTTATCCGGTGGTATGGGGCAGTTCGATGCGGCTTGCGAGGGAACCGTGGCACGGCTGAAATCACAATACCCTCATATAAAGTTGTACGTAATTATGCCTTATGTCAATTTCCAAACAAAGCACATCACGCCTGCTGACGAATTGATTTTTCCTGATGGGTTTGAGTTGTATCATCCAAAAGCAGCTATACAAAAACGGAATCGGTATATGGTCGACCGATCTGCCTATGCAGTTTGCTATGTGCAGCATTCTTGGGGTGGCGCAGCACAAACACTCGACTATATCAAAAGAAAGCAGATTCAATGCATTTCCATTCCACCGCTTCCTCCCGAAAACAGATGATTTTCAAAAAATAAACCGCAGAGAATGTTCTCTGCGGTTTGCTTGTTTAATGCTTTGCATTCCAATCTTCCACCATATCCCGAACGATCTTAATTCGTTCCAGATTGCCGTCGGAGGGGAATTCGTCGGAGATCCCCAGCACCAACTGTCCTTCAAACAGGTTGAGCAGTTGGGTGGTTTGTTCCTTCAGCATTTCAATGGGATAAATATCCGAAAACAGCACGGCGGCCAGCCCGTCGATGAGATAGATCTCATCCCCTAACGCCTCTTTCATTTGCTCCACCGTCACGTCTCCTTGGGGCTTGGGGGTGATGGCTTCAATGCCGTCTAAATGGCAGGTCTTGGCATAGGGCAAAAAGCCTGCTACGTCACCGTCCCAATGGGAGTGGATGAATTTGCCTGCCTTATGAAGCACTTCGCCCCGCTTTTGGTATTCGGGAATAATATACTTTTCAAACAGATACGGGGGCAAGATCCCGCAATGCAGATTGTCACCGTAGTTGATGCATTCAATGGGGCAGTCGGCCACCACTTTGAGCATTTTATCGTGTCCGCGGGAGTGGGCGGCAAAATAAGCCTCCAGCTCGTCGGGAGAATCGGCCTGCAAATAATAGGTGTTTTCTACCCCGCAAGCTTCAATAAACATATGCTGAAAATTGGGACGGGGTAAGAACATGGTGGGTATTCCCAAATGACCGATCTCCTGTTGCAAGCGGTTGTAGGTGTCCATATTAAAGGAATATTCGGAGTTTTCTTCCAAGTATCCCCAGATTGCCAGATCCTTTTCATCCTCGATCCACCATTTGGTGGGCATTTGCCCTGCGTTGCTGGTGTTTCTGCTGTAAATGGTGTTGACCGTACCCAAGGGGGTCTCAATGATAAACTCGGTCTGCCTTTCGTTCAGTGCACGGGAGTATTGCTTCACGTCATCAGGGAATCGCCGCTCCAGACAGGCGTTGAATTCATACAAGCGGGCGGAGACCTGCAAGGCTTCGTACAACTCTTTGCGGCTCATACCTTCATATCCGGCAGGCAGAGGCTCGTTTCGATAAGCACGATCGTCGTACCAACAATCAATGCGGGGTTGAAATATGGTCTTGCCGCCGGCTTTGCCGAACAGCACGTCACGGTTCAGCGGTTGGAAGTTTTTCATGTTCATCACCTCACCTGCATTGTAAGGGAACAAGGGGAAATTGTCAAGAAGAAAAACGAAAAAGGCTCTGCCAAACGGCAAAGCCTTTTCCGTTGTAAGGGGGAAATATGAAAAAAGGAGTGTTCCTTTCGGAACATGTTTATCATACAAAGAAAATGTGAACTGAATGTGACGAACTTGTGAACAGTTTGTGAATTTTATCATTTTTTAACTGTTTGCCGTGCCCAGAATCAACGATAACTGATAGGTCTTATTTTTGCGATAGACCGTCAGAGTAACCGTATCTCCGGGATCGCACTTGGCTTTTTCGCTGTTAAACTCGGTATAACTGCCCACGGCTTTGCCGTTAAAGTGGGTGATAATATCGCTCCGCTTCAATCCTGCCTGAGCGGCGGGACTGCCTGCCATCACGTCCGACACCACTACCCCTGCGGGATACCCCATCATTCGCAAGGTCTCAGCGTCATAATAGGTGCTGATCTCAATGCCGATGTAGGGTTGGGGCGCATCAATGTTCTTGATGATCCGTTCAATGATCTTGGCGGCGTCGTTTACGGGAATGGCAAAGCCCATCCCTTCAAAGTTTTCCGACGCCATCTTGGCACTGTTGATGCCGATGAGCTTCCCTTCGCTGTTGACCAGCGCGCCTCCCGAGTTGCCGGGGTTAATGGCAGCATCGGTTTGGATCAGGTTGATCTCGGTGTTGGAGTTTTCCAATTGCAGAGTACGGTCCAGTCCGCTGATGATGCCCATACTTACCGAGCCCATAAAGTCCATCCCGCCCGGATTGCCGATGGCGATAGCGGTTTGTCCCACCTTCAGATTATCGGAATCCCCCAATTCAATGGCGGTCAATCCGCTTTTGCTTACCTTTAGTACCGCAAGGTCAGAGCTGATGTCATATCCAATGATCTGAGCGGTCAGGGCGGTGGTGCTGTCGTCAGGCAGATACACCGACACGGCGCCGCTACCCTCCACTGCCGATTGTACCACGTGATAGTTGGTTACCACGTAACCGTCGGCTGTATATACGATTCCCGAACCTTCGCTGGCGGTTTCGGAGGAGCCGAAAAAGTAGTGGTTGACCGATGAGGTGACTACCACGCCCACCACCGACGGTCCGGCTTTTTGTGCTACCGCTTCGGCAGTAGTGGCGGCGGTAGTATCAACCACAATGTTGGTGGTGTTGGTGGGATCACCGCTTTGCGAGACGGTGGATTCCACCGGAGGAGCACTTTGCAGCATACTGCCAAGCCCCATCCCATATACCATAACCAGTACCACCAGCAAACTGCACACGACCGATACCACCGCACTGCTGATGACGGCAGATGCCAACGAAACAGTTTTCTTTTCTTTTTTTTGCGGTGCGGCTTGGATTGCGCTATATTGATAGGCAGGATCGGTATGGTTTGCGGTATACCGATCATAAGGGGTAGCGGTATAGCTTTTTACCTCCTGTTCATCAGGCGGAGGAACTTGGGGTGCTTGAGGATTTGTTTCTACGGGTTGTTCTTGAGAATCAAAAGGCTCGAACATAGGCGATCAACCTTTCTTTTTGAATTTTACAGTTATACTATACCCTCTAAATATGAATAGATTTTGAATAAACCGAAAAAATTTTATTTTTCTGAAAAGCAATTGACTTTTAACGGGAAGATGGTATAATTTGTTAGTCGTTTAATTATTAAACGGTTAAGTATTAAATCGGAGGCATCAATATGGGTGTAACCTTTAGCGAATTATCCGGGCTGGAACGGAAAATGCATTGCCATCACCGCACCGCCCATCAAAAGGCGATGGGGCGACTTGGCTTGCGTTACGGCCAACCCTTAATGCTGATGATTATTTACGACCATCAGCCTTTATATCAAAAGGATCTGGCGGCGCATATGAACGTGACGCCTGCCTCGGTAACCGTATCCATCAAGCGGATGGAAAAAAGCGGCTGGATCTCCAAGGTGTCGGACAGCGACGATTTGCGATGCACCGCCATCCGCCTGACTGAGCGGGGAGAAGCGTTGGCACGCCGATGCAAAGAAGAAATGGAGCGCATTGATCGGGAAAAGTTTGTGGGCTTCACCAAAGAAGAAATGGCGCAACTGGCAGATTTTTATCGTCGTATGAACGGCAATCTGCAAGAATTGGAACAGAAGGGAGAATAGGGAATGAAAACCTGGTTTCGCTATATAAAACCCTATTGGAAATATTTTATCAGCGGTCCGCTGTGTATGATCATTGAAGTGGTGGGCGAAATGTTTATGCCCATGTTTATGGCGATGGTAATGGATAATGCCGAAAACAAAGGGATCGGCTATTGCATCGGCGTAACGGCGTTGATGATCCTCACTGCCTTGATTATGATGGCAGGGGGCGTGGGGGGCGCATACTTTGGCTCTAAAGCCTCGGTGAATTTTGCCGCCGACTTGCGGGAGGACGTGTATCGCAAGGTACAGACCTTCTCTTTTGCCAATATCGACCGCTTTTCTACCGGCTCGCTGGTCACCCGCCTGACCAACGACGTGACCCAACTGCAAAACTTCGTGGGAATGCTGCTTCGTATGGCTTTGCGTTCACCGGGGATGCTGATTGGCGGTATTGTAATGGCGGTTATGCTCAAACCCAGCCTGTCGGTGATTCTGGCAGTGTCAGTGCCCTTACTGTTGTTGTCGATCAGCGGCATCATTTTAAAAGGATTTTCCCGTTTTTCCAACGTGCAGACCAAAATCGACGGTCTGAATGCCACCGTGCAGGAAAACGTGACCAACGTGCGGGTGGTCAAGTCGCTGGTGCGGGAGGATTTTGAAAAAGAAAAATTTAAAAAAGCCAATCTGTCGTTAAAAGATGCCAATATGAGCGCCATGAAGACCATGATCTGGATGCAGCCCATTATGACCGTGTTTATGAACCTGACCGTGTTGGCGGTGCTGTGGTTCGGGGGCAATATGGTGGTGGCAGGCGGAATGAAATACTCCGAGCTGTCGGCTTTTATTACCTACGTGACTCAAATTCTTTCCTCCTTGATGATGGTCACCATGATGCTGATGACCTCCTCCCGTGCTATGGCTTCGGCCAAGCGCATCAAGCAGGTGTTGAACGAGGAACCGGATCTTAACGATCTGTTGGCGGAGCAAAAGGAACGGACGGTACAAAACGGGGATATCGTCTTTCAGGACGTTACCTTCCGTTATTATAAGGATAGTGAGGATGCGGTGCTCAGCCACATCAACCTGACCATTCGGGGCGGCTCTACCGTGGGCATCATCGGCTCTACGGGATGCGGTAAAACCACCTTGGTTTCTATGATCCCCCGTTTTTACGATCCCGATGAGGGAGAGATTCTGGTGGACGGCGTGAACGTGAAAGACTATTCCCTCTACCATCTACGGGAAGGGGTAGGTATGGTACTGCAAAAGAACGTGCTGTTTTCGGGAACGATCGAAGAAAATCTGCGTTGGGGGAATCAGGATGCCACCAAGGACGAAATCCGCACCGCCGCCGAGCACGCTCAGGCAGACAAATTTGTGTCCTCCTTTACCAAGGGGTACGATACCGATCTGGGACAAGGGGGTTCCAACGTCTCCGGCGGACAAAAGCAACGGCTTTGCATTGCCAGAGCCTTGCTGAAAAAACCCAAGATTCTGATCTTAGACGACTCCACTTCCGCGGTGGATACCGCCACCGAAGCTCATATCCGCAAAGCCTTTGCACAGGAACTACAGGGCACCACCAAGATCATCATTGCCCAGCGCATCGGCTCGGTGATTGATGCCGACACCATTGTGGTGATGGATAATGGTTGTATTACAGGCGTGGGCACGCACGAAGAGCTGTTGGCTTCTAATACGGAATATCAGGAGATCTACTATTCTCAAATGGAAAAGAAGGAGGCATAAGCAATGGCAAAACGAACCTTAGCGGATCTGCAACGGCAGTATTCCGGCTCGGCAAAGGATGCCAAGGGCGGTGTGCCTCGCGGTCCCGGCAGAGGACCGGGTAGGGGAGGTCCTCCCGGCGGAATGGGGGGCAAGCCCAAAAACACCCGCAATACCATTAGCCGTTTGCTGAAATATGTGCTTCCCTACAGTGGACATATGATTGCTGCGATTGTGTGCATTGTTTTAAACACGGTATCCACCTTGCTTGGCGGCTATATGCTGATGCCCATCATTGACAAGCTGGCAGGCACGCGTACGGGAACGGTGTCGGCGGTGTCGGAAAAGGTGAGCGGCCTGATCGAGTCGGCACAGCAGGAGTTGTTGCCTTTTTGGGATCGGCTGTTCGGTACTATGAACGATAAACTGACCTTCCTCATCACCGGTATTCTTTTGATGGGTTGTGCCTATCTGGTGGGCATCGTTACTGCCTATTTGCGTTCCCGTTTAATGCTGGCGGTGTCTCAGGGCACGTTGGCTACTCTGCGGCGGGATCTGTTTCACAAGGTGCAGACTCTGCCGGTACGGTATTTTGATCGCCGTCCCACCGGTGAGATCATGAGCCGCTTTACCAATGACGTAGACAACGTGGGGATGATGCTGGATCACTCTCTGGTAGAACTGTTTGCCGGTGTGATCCGTTTGGCAGGTACGGTGTTTTTTATGGTGACCACCAACTGGATGCTCACCCTGATCACCGTGCTGTTTGTGCCTGTCTTTTTCTACGGCGGCACGGCCATTGCCAAGCGAAGCCGCAAGTATTATTCGGGACAGCAAGCCGCCTTGGGTGCGGTCAACGGCTATATTGAAGAAACCGTTACCGGACAAAAGGTTATTAAGGTGTTTAACCACGAGGATACCTGCGTGGAAGAATTCGGTCTGCTGAACGACGATCTGCGGGATAAGCAATTCAAAGCTCAGTTTTACGGGGGAATAATGGGTCCCGTGATGCACAACACCAGCTTGGTTTCTTATGCAGTCACTATGGGAGTGGGCGGTATCCTCATCTTTTTTGGGCAGCTTTCGGTGGGCGGACTCACCCTGTTTGCCAACTATTCCAAGGAGTTTTCCTTCCCCATCAATATGCTGTCCCAGCAAATGACCACCGTGTTTTCTGCGCTGGCAGGCGCTGAGCGGGTGTTTGCGGTGATGGATGCCGATTCGGAAGCCCCCGACTCGTCAGATGCCTGTACGGCGGAGAATATGAAGGGCTTTGTGCGTCTGGATAACGTCACCTTCGGCTATGATCCCGACAAGACCATTTTGAAGAATATCAGCCTGTATGCCAAGCCCGGTCAAAAGATTGCCTTTGTGGGCTCAACGGGGGCGGGCAAGACCACCGTGACCAATCTGATCAATCGATTCTATGATATTGATGATGGGTCGATCACCATTGACGATATTGATATCCGTGACTACAAACGAAGCGAACTGCGGCAGAATATTGCCATGGTATTGCAGGATACCCATCTGTTTACCGGCACGGTGATGGAGAATATCCGCTACGGACGGCTGGATGCCACCGACGAAGAGGTGATCGAAGCCGCCAAGACCGCCAGCGCCCATTCCTTTATTATGCGACTTGCCAAAGGGTATGATACGGTGATCGAGGGAGACGGCAGTAATCTGTCCCAAGGGCAACGGCAATTGCTGAATATCGCCCGTGCCGCCGTGTCCAAGGCACCGATCCTCATTTTGGACGAAGCCACCAGTTCGGTGGATACCCGCACCGAGCGGCATATTGAAAAGGGGCTCGACCGTCTGATGCAGGGACGTACCACCTTTGTGATCGCCCATCGTCTTTCCACCGTGCGCAACGCCAACGCCATTATGGTGTTGGAGCAAGGGGAGATCATCGAGCGGGGCGACCACGAGGATCTGCTGGCGCAAAAAGGACGATACTGGCAACTTTACACCGGCGCAATTGAATTGGATTAGCAAACTTTGAAGATTGAATCTGTTGCAAAGCGGGCATTTCGGCGCATTTTAAAACGAGGTTTATGCTACGAAATCGAAAAAACGACAATCCGTAGGGAGACACTTCGTAAAGAAGTTTCTCCCTATTCTTTTATAAGTAAAACGGACACTTTCAATTTGAAAGTGTCATAGTGGGTTACATACTTTGAGAATGGTAAATACTTGCCGAAAATAAAGAATATCTTTCTCGGCAGGTAAAGTGATATTGCAAACTATCGTTTGCAGTGATATTTTTGCCTTGCAGCAAAAGTGATATCGAAACCTAACGGTTTCAGTGATATTATATTCGCCCATTTAACTGTCCGAAGGACAATATCACTATGCGTAGCATAATATAACTGCGTAGCAATATCACTCGCCGCAAGGCGAATATAACTGAGGC
>JAFSIW010000011.1 GCA_017439545.1 Clostridia bacterium
GTCGAAGATTTTTCAAGTGCGGATTTTGGGTCTGATGCGGCAAAAACGCAGCCAATACTTGCCGTATTGGCGAGTATTTTAACAAAATCAGAGTGAAAATCCGCCTTTAAAAACGGAGTTCGGATTTGCCGCTCTACCCTAAAGAAAAAAAGAGAAGACTCGTTGTAAAAACGAATCTTCTCTTTTTTATTGGTAGGTTGTTACAGTTTGTTTACAATGATTTTTAAAATCATCAACGCGTCGTTGGCTGTAATATGACCGTCTTCGTCTAAATCGGCGGTAGCTTGTTGTTCCTCAGACAGTTTATGCCTGCCCACGGTATGGCGCAGAACGGCAAGAGCGTCTGCCGCGGTGGTTTCCTGATCTCCGTCCACGTCGCAATAGCCGATGGGGTCAATGATAACCGTGCAGGCATCTTGGTAGATCTGCCCGTTGACGGTCATGCGTGCGGTGATGCGCACTTTGCCGCGAGAAAGGGCGGTGACAACGCCGTTTTCTACCGTCGCTACGGCAGGGTCGGCAGACTCCCACGTGATGGGTGCGGTCTCATCCGATACCGTAAAGGCGGGTGAGCCCGATTGCCCGCGGGACAGCGAGAAGTACTTTTGATCAAAAGCGATCCCCACACGGGGCTCAAAGTTCATATGATAATCGCCGTACATATGCAACTGCTGTATGTAACGGTGGACAAAGGAGCCGGTATCTCCTTTGATGACCCCATCGGCCCAATAGAAAGCGCCGCCCATAATGTTGGTCAGCCGATCGCTCACGATGAGGGTAAGGTTATGGCAACCGTGAAAGGCGTGTTCGCCAAGGGTGGTTACGTTTTCGGCATACACGGTCAGATCACGACAACCCCAAAAAAGTGACGGCGGAATTTCGGTGACGCCCTTGGGTATAACCAACTCACGCAAAGAGGAGCAACCGTTTAACATACCCGCTCCCATTTCGGTAAGATTGGCGGGGAGTTCCAGCTGTTGCAAGGCAGCGCAATGCGCAAACAGGTCTTCGGGCAGTGCGGTCAGAGCGGGCGGCAGATCAATGGTTTGTAAGGATGCGCAGTCGTAAAAAGCGGCTTCTCCCAATTGGTTCACGTTGGGGGGCAACCGAAGGTGGGTGATATTTTTACAGCGCTCAAAGGCGTGACTGCCGATATGAGTCAGGCTGTCGGGCAGAGTGATCTCAGCAAAACCGCATCCCGCAAAGGCGTAATCGTCAATCAACGCCAGATTTTGGGGTAAGGTGATCTTGGTGAATTTGGCGCTTTGGCAAGCGCTGGTTTCTATACGGGTGACGGTTTGGGGGACGGTATACTCCTCCTGTTGTTTGTTGGTGGGATACACCACCAAACGGGTCATATCCTTGGAATACAAAACCCCGTCCACCGAGGCAAAATAAGGGCTCTCGGCGGCAACCGTAACGGTTTCCATGAATGCGCAGGGAGCAAGCGCCTGCTTACCTAAGACCTGCAACGAGACGGGTAGATGAATGGATTGAATGCAAGGGCTGTAAGTAAACGCCCGTTCTCCGATGTGTGTGAGTCCCTCTCGTAAGGTCACGGTGGTTAATTGATTGCACATAGAAAACGCGCTGTCGCCGATCACCGCAACGCCTTTGGGAATATCGGCGGTTTGAATACCGCTGTTGGAAAAGGCCTCAGCGCCAATGGAGGTAACCGTGGCAGGAATGGCTATGTCCGCCAGCTCACTGTTCAGAAACGCTCCTTGACCGATGGAAAGTAATCCGTTGGGCAACGCTACGGCTTCCAGCTTTTTGCAATGATAAAAGGTATAGGGCTCTATTACGGTCACGCCCGCAGGGATGGTCACGGTACCGGACAGTCCACTGCATTGATTAAAGGCGTGCTCGCCGATACGGAGCAGACTGTCAGGGAAGGTGATTCCCGCTAAGCCGTAAACCGAATGAAAGGCATAGGGACGAATTTCTTTTACTCCGTCGGGGACGATATAGTCCGCCTCTTTGGCACGGGGATAGGCAATCAGGGTTTCTGCCGCCTTGTCAAACAGCACCCCGTCGATGGACGTAAAATAATTGCTGTGGGCTTCTACCTTGATTTCGGTCATTTTACCGCACCAAGCCAATATACCGTTCCCGATGGATTCCACCGAGGCGGGGATGGTGATCTGTTCCAATGCCATACATTCCGAAAAGGCGCCGTCGCCGATGGATTTTAACCCTTTGGGCAGATGGATTGTTTGTAATGCGGAACTGTTTTTAAGGGCGTTTTTGCCAATGTGGGTGACCGTATCAGGCAGGGTCAGCGTTGTGATTTGATCACGATCCGCCATGGCTTCCTCCCCAATGGCAACCACGGGGCAACCGCCCAAGGTGGCAGGAAACGCCATATCGTCGGTAATAGCGCCTACACCGAGAATCACCGCGCCACCGTCCACGATTTGGTAGCGGAATACGCCTCTTTGTAATTCGGCACTTTCACCTTGCGCCACCAAAAGGGAACTGAGCAGGAACACAACGGTCAGCAAAAAGCACATCAATTTTTTCATACCATCACCCTTTCTGCTTATTAAACAATCAAAATCGGGAAAAATCTCACTATGAACGAAAAAAAGCCGCAAAACGATACTTTTGCGGCTTTTTGGTTTGGTTTATCGTACCTTGCTGCCCGGTTGCACGTCGTCGGCAAACAGCACGGTGACTTTTTCGCCGTTGTCTGCCGCCAGAATCATGCCTTGGCTTTCTACCCCGCACAAGGTGGCGGGTTTTAGGTTGGCAACCACGATCACGTTGTGACCGATGAGTTGTTCGGGGGTATAGTACAGGGCGATGCCCGAAGCCACGGTGCGAGGAGTGCCGCTACCGTCATCCAAGGTCAGTTTCAGCAGTTTCTTGGCCTTTTTAATGGGCTCGCAAGCGGTTACCTTGGCAACTTTCAGTTCTACCTTGGCAAAATCTTCAATGCCGATCTGGGCAAGAGTCACCACGTTATCTTCCTTCTTCTCTTCCTTGGGAGCGGGCTTGGCGGCTTCCAATTCAGCCAATTCCTTTTCCATATCAATACGGGGGAAGAGCACGTCGCCCTTGGTGATCACGCTGTCACGGGGCAAGAGACCGAAGGTATCAAGGCTTTCCCAAGTCAGCAGATCGGGGGTGGCGTTGAGTCCTGCGCCGATGGCCTTGGCGGTATCGGGCAAGAAGGGAGTGAGCATAATGGAGATCATGCGCAGACTTTCGCACAGGTTATACAGCACACGAGCCAAGCGAGGTTTATTCGCCTCATCCTTGGCAAGAGCCCAAGGGGCGGTCTCGTCGATATATTTGTTGGTGCGGGACACCAGTTTCCACAATTCGGTCAAAGCGGTGGAGAACTGCAAGGTGTCCATATTCTTTTCCACTTCCGCTTTGGTGGCGGTGGCAAGGGCGATGAGATCATCGTCAAAATCCCCTGCGGCTTGATCGGCAGGCAACTGACCGCCAAAGTATTTGCCCACCATAGCGGCGGTACGGGAAACCAAGTTGCCCAAGTCGTTGGCAAGGTCGGAGTTGATGCGGTGGATCAGCGCTTCGTTGGTGAATACCCCGTCAGAGCCGAAGGGGATCTCACGCAGCAGGAAGTAACGAATGGCGTCTACCCCATACCGTTCGCACAGCACCACGGGGTCAACCACGTTACCCTTGGATTTGGACATTTTGCCGCCTTGCAGCAGCAGCCAACCGTGACCGAACACTTGTTTGGGCAAGGGCAGATCCAAAGCCATCAACATCGCAGGCCAGATGATGGTGTGGAAACGGACGATTTCTTTGCCCACCAAATGCACGTCGGCAGGCCAGAATTTTTCGTAGTCGGATGGATCGTCGCTACCGTAGCCCATGGCGGTGATGTAGTTGGAAAGAGCGTCCACCCACACGTACACAATGTGACCGGGATCAAAGTCCACCGGCACACCCCAGGTAAAGGAGGTGCGGGATACACACAAATCTTCCAGACCGGGTTTGATAAAGTTGTTGATCATTTCATTCTTGCGAGATACGGGTTGAATGAAATCGGGATGGGCTTCGTAATATTCCACCAAGCGGTCGGCATATTTAGAAAGACGGAAGAAGTAGGCTTCTTCTTTGTCTAAATGCACTTCGCCGCCGCAATCGGGACATTTGCCGTCTACCAGTTGGGTTTCGGTCCAGAAGGCTTCACAAGGAGTGCAGTAGTGCCCTTCGTAATGGCCTTTATAAATATCACCGCGGTCGTACAGTTCTTTAAAGATCTTTTTTACGGCGGCTTCGTGAGTTTCGTCGGTGGTGCGGATAAAGCGGTCGTTGGAAATGTTCATCAGCTTCCACAGGTCTTTAATGCCTGCTACCACTTCGTCCACGTACTCTTTCGGGGTAACCCCTTTGTCTTTCGCTTTGGTTTCAATTTTTTGACCGTGCTCATCGGTACTGGTCAGGAACATGGTTTCATACCCTTGCATTCGTTTATACCGTGCCATAGCGTCGGCGGCCACGGTGGTATAGGAATGCCCGATATGCAATTTATCGGAGGGGTAATAAATGGGTGTGGTAATGTAAAATTTCTTACTCACAAATATGCTCCTTTCGGCGTATGCCAAATAATGTTCTCATTATTGTATCACGGGATTGGGTTTCTGTCAAACCATAACCGCGTTTTTTCTTAAAATTCAAAGGATATTTCTTGGTTTGGAGGCAAAATCTGCTCCCCGTCGGGCAAAATCAGACGTACGTCTTTGTCACACCGCACCGTTCCCATCACCGTATCGTTCTGTTTTCGGTAAGCCACAAAAACCGTGCCGTTTCGGGTGGTCAGCGAGCCTTTTGCCATTTGGGGCAGACTGTGGGCACAGGGGGCGACCGTCATGATCTCTTCAAAGGGATGGATTCCCAGCACCCCGTAAAACAACTGCTTGGTGCAAGCGCCGAACATAGGGTGATTGTGGGAGTTTGCGCCCTGCCACCGTTCCCAAAGAGTGGTAGCGCCTGCCTCCATCATATGCCCAAAGGTGTGCTCCTCGTGTGAGGTGAGCAAACGGAGGGCGGTTTTACCCCGCCCGCGGGAAAACAGCAGGCGAAGGAGGATTTCGGTGCCGAAAATGCCGGTGTCAAACTGCCTCGTCTCGTCATAGTGAGCCGTCAATCGGTCAAACATGGCATCGTCCCCAAGTCCGATGTCCAAAGCGAACGCATCCGCCCCCTGCACCCCGTAGGTGTGCCCGTCGGGCTGATAAAAGGCGTTGTGCAAAGCATCAAGATGAAACTGTGCTTTTTCTTGCCACGGCGTTGGGTCTTGCCCCATACGGTCGGCGAGCTCTGCCATGCGTTGCAGGTTTTTAATAAGAAAATAGGTGTTCACAAAGGCAGGATCGATTTTCACGGCATCGGGTGTGCACCATTCGCCAAGGCACCAGCCGCCCTCTTCTTCTCGCACCACCAAACCGTTTTGGCAACGGCTTTCCATATAATCCACCCACCGTGCCATGTGAGGGAAGTACTGCGTCAATACCTCTGAATCCAAGGTATGGCGGTAATAGAAATAGGGAACCGCCACAATCGCGCCGCCCCATCCGCCGGGACCGCCGCCACCGCCGTAAAAAGGGGCGGTATGTTGCACGTGACCGTTGGGGTCTTGGCAATCGGCAATATCCTGCATCCATTTTTCATAAAAGGATTCGCTGTCTAACATCAGCAATGCGGTATCGCAACACGCTTGACCGTCGCCGGTGTAGCCTAACCGTTCCCGATGGGGGCAATCCATAGGCACACCGCAATGCATATTGTCAAGCTGGGTGCGAAGATAGGTTTCGTACAGCCAATTCAGGGTTTCATCACTGCTGTCAAAGGTGGAAGTGACCGCCACGCGGCTATGTACCACCACACCTTGCACGTGGGCAGCAGGTCCTTTGACGTGCACGTAGCGAAAGCCGTGCCAGGTAAAATGGGGAGCAAACCAAACGGGCGCACCGCCGCTGATACAACGGTCGGTCTGTATTTGGGTGGCAAGGCAGGAGTCAAAATTAGGTGAGCCGTCGGCATTCAAATTTTCGCAAAACCGCAATACGGTCTCACAGCCCGCCGCTCCTTCTTGTAAAAAGGTGACGTGCCCCGTAATATTTTCTCCCATATCGTAAAGGGCTTCGTCCCCCT
Source organism: Clostridia bacterium (assembly GCA_017439545.1). Lineage (GTDB taxonomy): Bacteria > Bacillota > Clostridia > Oscillospirales > Acutalibacteraceae > UMGS1484. The sequence continues at coordinate 6,136 of JAFSIW010000011.1, forward strand.
TTTGCCAAAGGAGTTTGGGGGTTATGGTGCGAATGATCCCGTCTGACGGGCAGGTCTGCTCTTGCAGTTTGCCTTTGGGCGGCTCGCAAAATTCACAGGGTTTCCACGTTTTAACATCCCCACGGTAATCGTGGGTCTCGCCCATATAAACATTGTTAAACACAATATGGCTTTCCCGATACTCGCATTGTTCGTCCGATTCCACGGTTTGCCCGTCCGCCGTCAGGGTAAACGAAAGCGTGGGCTCGCCATACCAAAAATCCCCTTCCACGTTGCGCTCCCGTTGGTTAAACCAACCGTTGCCCAACAGCACCTCAAGGGTATTTTCTCCCGCTTGCAACAGATGAGACACCTCGTATACCCGATAGTATACCCGATGGGTAAAGGTGTCTTTTATGGGATACAGCATACGGCGGTTTTCTCGCGGGGTGTAGTCCGACCAGACGGGATTGAACAACTCATCGGTTACGGGTTTTCCGTTGAGATATGCTTCAAAAAAGCCTAATCCGCAAATGGTCAGAGTAGCGTTGATATTGGTTTCAAGGGTAAACCGCCGCCGAATGACGGGGGCGGTTTCGGCTTTGGTGGTGATCCATTTAGTCAGCATTCATTTTCCTCCTATGATCCAATGGTGGCTTCCCCTGCGGCAATGGCATGGATCTGCCCTGCTTCATCCCGAAGCAAAAGAGCAAAATCCTCACGAATATCGGTTACCACACCGCAAATGCCGTTGGCGGTCACCTGCTTGCCCAGCAGATAATTGCGCTTGCGGTATTCCACGGGCAGAGCGGGATCGAACAGGTCTTGATTGATTTGATAAAATTCAGTCAGCAGATCTCCCACCAGACGGGCGATCTGTTCTTCGGTGGGGGGCGTGTCAAAGATTCCCCCTGCCATGTGGCGAAGTTCATGGGGGAAGCCCCCTTGGGGCTCACACAAATTCAGTCCGATGCCCACCACGGCGTAGTCTGATTCATCCCCCGAAAATGCCGATTCGGTTAAAATACCGCACACCTTTTTATTCTTTACAAACACGTCGTTGACCCATTTGATCTGAGCACAGTCGCCAATGGCACGAGCCACTGCCACCGCCGCCGCGGTGGTCAGCCGTAGGGTATCTTTGGGAGACAACGCGGGGCGAAGCAATATACTGATGTATATGCCGCTGTCGGGGGAGTAAAACGACCGACCCAGCCGCCCACGACCTGCGGTCTGGGAGCGGGCAATGAGTACCGCCCCTTGAGGTTTGCCCTCTTTGCCCCACTGTTTTACCACACGGTTGGTGGAATCGGTCTGTTCCACCAATGTCAGGTCAAAAAAATCGGTGTTCAAGTGTTGCTTGATTGTTGTTAGTATGTCCATTGTTCCACTCTTACATAAGTTTTTAGTTTTTGAATGATGAGTACCGCTCCTAGTAATTTCAAAGCATCGGGCAGTAAATAGGGAAGAACACAAAGGGCGATGGCGGGCATTTGCCGCAAAGAGGGAAAGATTTGTTTTTTCATAAGCGAGGGGGAACACCGCAGGGGTCAAACCAATCAAAGGTTTCTTCCCCTTCTTCAAACAGCCAACGAGTGGGGCAGGTGTTGTACAAAAAATCCAAGGGCTGTGCTACCGTGCGAGGACGGGAAGCCACCGCCAGCATTTGTGCCAACTCCCCGTTTTGTTCTTCATTTAAGGTGGTAGGTGCTACCGACACAAACAAGGGGGTGCCGCTCAAAGCCAGCAGGCGTAGCCATTGGCGGTTTTTCTCCCAAGGAATGTGCTTGGTAATGCCCACACAGTCGGCATCTACCGCGTACCAGGCACCCTGTTGCATCATACGAAAAGCAAGGGTGTTAACCCCCATTTTTCGGGTGCGTTCCCATTCCACGCCGCTGGTATCGTCGCCGGTGCGGTTGAGTTCCATAAATCCTGCGCCCAAATGCCCTTCACAGTTGCAACCTAAAATCAGTGCCTTGCCGTCGGTGGCATCGTGAATGGCTTTGTATAAATCTTTCATCACCATAGCGGTGGTTTTGCTACGATCGGCAAAGGTGACATCGCCACGCATCCACGGACTGTGATTGGTGTCGACGACACCGCCGCCCATGAGGTCAATCATAGAAAAATCGTGTTTAATCATTTTATAACCCCAATCCACCAGGGTACGAATATCCTCTTTGATGTATTCCAACACCTCGGGCACAGAGGGGTCTAACAAATCATCTCGTTCGGCAAACCGCCAAGCCTGGGGGATTTGTGGGTCTGTGTTTTGCAATGGGCGGAACCAAATACCGGGCAGTACGTCAAGCTCTGCCATTTGGGATGCCAAGGCGGCCATATCGGGAAATTTTTCGTTTCCTTGCCGCCAAGGTCCGCCAATGTAGCCGTCTTTTCTTTCTACTTGCCAACCGTCGTCAATAATCATATAGGGGCGGTTTTTAAGTCCCCGAGTAAGAGAGGCAAGGTGTTTGGTGTTTTCTAAAATCTCTTCATGGGAACTGTTACCGTAAGCGTAATACCAGTTGTTAAAGCCATAAATGGGGTGGTCGGGGGTGATGTTTTCGGTGGCAAGTTGTTTGACAAATTCCCCTGCGGATACTGCCACTTGGTCGGTTTCGGTTTGGGTGCAAACAAGGTGGGCGCAAAGCAGGGTTTTTCCCCCTAAAACAACCCCTTTGCCGCCGCACCGAAGGTCGATGTAAAGGGTGATTCCCTTGGGGTCGCAAGAAAAACAGCACAAGCCGTCGGGGTTGGTTTTTACCCCATACCCCGCCAAGGTTTGATCACACAGCGCCAAAAAATACCAAGGCATGGCACGGTGAGGCACGTAACCCCGCCATTCTAAATCGCCATAGCCACGTTCCCACGTATCTCCCAATAGCAAGGCACGGTCGGGCATATCGCCGTTCCACCGCAGTTGTAATCGACACACAGGGGTGGTATCGGCTTGCAGGGTGATTTTGCCGTCACAAATGGTGACGGTTACGTCTTGCACCTGCAATGATTCTTGTCCCTGCAACAGGGTGGAGTCCTGCTCGGTCACCAAGGTAACGAAATCAGGGGTTTGTAAAATGGATGGGAATTGTGCCATACTACCACCTCAAAAAATATTATAACGAAAGCAAGAAGTTGCCTACCTGACGAGCCAGTTTTTGATGACCGGCATCGTTGGGATGCAGTCCGTCGGGCATATAGGTCTCACGGATGATGTCCACCTTAGGTTGCATACCGCCGCAAGCAAACAGATCCAGCACGGGCAGGCTGTAATATTCAGCCACTTCTTTAATGATTGCCACAAACCGCTTTAAAGGAATAGCACGGTCTTTGCGGTCGTTGAAGGTTTCTTCCAACCGATGCAAAGGAGTGAGCACCACAATGGGCTTGTCGGGATATTTTTCGATGAGCGAGCGGAACAGCACGTGGCAAGCACCGTAAAAGGTTTCGTTGTGGCGGTCGTCAAAACTGCCCAAAGGCGCATTGCCGTGACCGAAGTCGTTGGTGCCGCCGAATACCACAATGATGTCGGCATTGGGATCCATATGTTGCACGCGGTCGCAATAGCCTGCATCGTGAGCAGGATTGGCAGAAGGGCCGATCTGCTTGGCAATGCGGGTGCCGCCAATGCCGTAGTTGTTGGCTTGCTTCAGACCGTATTCCCGTTCCAGCACGTGCACAAAGCCGTTTTGAGCATCGCTTGCGCCGTGACCTTGGGTAATGCTGTCTCCTAAAAAGTTAACAACCTTGTCTTTCAGTTCCATTATAAATCCTCTCCTATATACGTGAATCGCAAAAAGGTTTGACCGTCCCGTGTGATGGTTTCGTTCCACATTTTGGCAGGGCGCACCCAAAGTCCGCCGTCGCCGTACAGGGCTTTGTACACCACCATAGGCTCTAAGGTTTCAGAGTGGGAAGCGATGCCGATCACTTCATATTCCATTCCCTTGAAATGCCGATACCGACCCAGTTTGATCGAATCCATTGCGATCCCTCCTTTTTTTAAAAAAGTATACCATACTTTTTATATCGGTGCAAGCATTTACCCCTTTTCACTCGGGTTTTTTTGTGGTATAATACCCCCATCAACCAAAGGGAGGTGCCGTATGAAATACCCTTGTCTTATATTAGATCACGACGATACGGTGGTGCAGTCCACCGTGCAGATCCATTACCCCGCCTTTGTGCACACCCTTGAGTGGTTGCGGCCGCAGGTGACTCCCCTTTCTTGCGTGGCATTTCAAGAGGCTTGCGCCCATCCCGGACTTGTGGCGTTATATGAGCAAACCTACGGCTTCACCAAAGAAGAAATGGCGCTGGAATTAGAAGATTGGCGCAATTTTGTCAAAGAAAAGATTCCCGATGCCTTTGCAGGCTTGGGGGAGGTGCTGACCGCTTACACCCGAGCGGGTGGCAAAATTTTTGTGGTTTCTCACTCGGACGAAGCCTTGATTCGTCGGGATTATCTTCATCATTTCGGCTTTGAGCCAAACGGCGTGTATGACCTGACCTATCCCAACAATAAGCCCCACCCCGCACCCCTGTTGGATGTGATGAAACGAGAACAGCTCACTCCTAATGAGCTGCTGGTGGTGGACGATTTGCCCGTCGGCTTGCAAATGGCGCAGTCGGCAGGGGTGGATTTTGCCTATGCGGGGTGGTGCGAAAACGCTCCATCCATTGATAAGACCATGCGGCAGGAAAGTCCGGTGTGCCTTGACAGTCCCTTTGCCTTGCGGGAACTGTTGCAATAAAAAAACGAGCGGTTTCCCGCTCGCTTTACGGCACGTGTCAGTGCATCATACTTTGCATATCATCCATCAGTCCCGTGACCGTTTTCACCGCTTTTTTGGCGGTTTTACGAAAGGTCTTTTTGTTGTTTTGATATACCATGGTGCCTGCTACGCTGGCAACGATTCCCATTGCCATTCCCGTGCCGATGCCTTTTAAGAACCCTGTGGTTCCTTTGTTCATAGTCCATCTCTCCTTTGCAGTTATAGTATGGTTGATCTTTTTCGGTTTATGCGAGTTGATTTTTGTTCGGATCTGCTATATAATGACAGCAAAGGAAATTTATAGAAATTCAGGTGATCGTATGAAACAACCCATCAAACTGTATCCCGCTTTTCAGGATTATCTGTGGGGCGGTACCCATTTAAAAGCCACCTATCCCGCTTGTGACAAGTCGCCCATCGCCGAGGCGTGGGTGCTGTCCTGCCATCCCGACGGGGATTCCACCGTGGTGGGAGAAACCACCACGTTAGCCCAAATCGTGGCGCAAAACCCCGAAATCGTGGGCACCAAAGGAGCAAAGTTCCCCTTTTTCCCCATTCTCATTAAATTGATCGACGCCGAAAAATCCCTGTCGGTGCAGGTGCATCCCGACGATGCCTATGCGCTGGCGAACGAAAACAGCTTTGGCAAGACCGAAATGTGGTACGTGCTGGATTGCAAGCCGAATGCCAAACTGTATTACGGCTTTGAACGGGACATTACCAAAGAGGAATTTGCCGCCCGCATTGCCGACAATACCTTAACCGACGTGCTGAAGGCTGTTCCCGTGAAAAAGGGGGACGTGTTCTTTATTCCCGCCGGCACCATCCACGCCATTGGGGAAGGAATGCTGATTGCCGAGATCCAGCAAAACTCCAACACTACCTATCGGGTATACGACTACGGCAGAGTGGGAGCGGACGGTAAGCCTCGCGCCCTGCACATTGACAAGGCGCTGGCGGTGACCGATCTGTGCCCCGCACCTGCCTATGAGAATGCCGATCCCGACGTGCTGGCAGATTGCGAATACTTTACGGTCAAACGTCGCTCGGCGTCCTACGACGGCGTGGTGGGGGAAGACTCCTTTACCGCCCTGTTAGTGGTAGACGGCTCTGCTACTTTGCGTTACAACAGCGGAGAAATGGCTTTGAACCAATACGATTGCGTATTTATGCCCGCTGATATGGGGGAATTCACCTTGGCAGGCAACTTTGAAATTTTAGAAATCGGGGTTTAACTATGATTTTCGATTCCCACGCCCATTACGACAGCCACAAGTTTGATGAGGATCGGGACGAGGTGCTGTCCTCCTTTTTGCCCGCCCACGACGTGGGGTGCGTGATCAACTGCGGCAGTGATTTTGCCTCGTCGGAGTTTTCGTTGCGATTGGCGGAGCAATATGATTATATCTATGCCGCCGTGGGGGTGCATCCTCACGAAGCCGAAGAAGCAGGGGAGTGGAATCCACAGCGGCTGAAAGACTTGGCTGCTCACCCAAAATGCGTCGCCATTGGTGAGATCGGACTGGATTACCATTACGATTTTTCCCCTCGCGGAGTGCAAAAAGAGTGGTTTGAGCGGCAGATTTTGTTGGCGCAAGAGGTGAATCTCCCCATTATCGTGCACGATCGAGAGGCTCACGCCGACACCTGGGAGCGGCTGAAAGCCCATCGCCCCCGTGGGGTGGTGCATTGCTTTTCGGGCAGTGTAGAAATGGCGAGAGATATTCTGTCGCTGGGAATGTACGTTGGTCTTGGGGGAGCGGTGACCTTTAACAATGCCAAAACGCCGGTGGAGGTGGCGGCATATCTGCCCCTTGATCGCATTTTACTGGAAACCGATTGCCCTTATATGACCCCTGTGCCCTATCGGGGACAGCGATGCGATTCCTCCCACATCGCCGTGACCGCCCGGCGGATCGCCGAAATTAAAGGCATTTCGGTAGAGGAGTTGCTGACGGCGGCGGAACAAAACGCAAGAGAACTATTCGGGATATAAAAAATGACGTAGCGTACAAATAAGTGTTGTTCTTAACGGAGAATTTTAAAAACCTTCAACTTCTGTTAAGAACCAGCATCGCACTTGTATGCACAAATGCATTTGGGCAGTAGCCCAAACCCACTAACAACAGAAAAACGAAGATTCGTATCAATAACGAGTCTTCGCTTTCTTTTTGTCTGTTAAGTGATATGCCGCCCTTGGCGGCGTGATATTTTCGCTTTGCGAAAGTGATATTAAGTCTTTTGGACTTAGTGATATTCTATTCGCTCATAACTTGCGAAGCAAATAACACTCGGCTGAAAGCCGAATACCACTGCGTAGCAATATCACTCGCCGTAGGCGAATAGAGTTGCGTGATACTCCGTTAAGAGTATCACGCTAACACGCTACGTCGTTTTTTATTGCTCGTAAGACAAGGGGATCTGATATTCGGTTTCGTAAATGTCTTTCCAGATCTCGTAGTTCTTCGCCAGCATATCCTCGGTGTTTTGCACCGCATGCTTGTGGGGGTCGGGGTAGATGGGGGGCGCTACGTGGATGGTATATTCCTGCACGTAAAAGCCGTCCTCTCCCAGAATATCCGAATCCTTCATGGTGATAAAGCAGGGCAGTACCGGTACGTTGTTTTTGGCGGCAAGAGAAAAAGCGCCTTTTTTCAACGGCTTAGGCTTGCGGTAGTTCCACCACATACTCTGTTCGGGATACACCAGCACAAGGTTGCCTTGTTGCAACAATTGTCCCGTGCCTTCTAAAAACTTCTTCAGGGTCTGTCGGTTAGACGAAAGGGGAAGGGTATTGCAGTGGCGCATCAAAAAGCCGTAAAAGCCGGGGAAAGAGGTATAGTTTCCTTCCCGAATCACCCGATAGAAGGTGCGGTCAGATTGCTCCGCCGCCTCGTACGCCAGTTGAATGGCAAAACTGTCAAAGGCGTTAAAGTGGTTGCAGGTAATAATGGCGCCGCCGGTAAGAGCTTTGAAATGCTCCATTCCCCTCATTTCTTTTATGATGAACTTCTTTTCGGCAATCAGATTATCCACAAACTTGTGGGCGATCATAAAGGCGAACTTGGTTTTCAGTTTTTCGCTGATGCTCTTGTGCAAATAATCAATATCGTCGGGCATCAGCACCTTGCCGGGGGGGTCGGCTTCCACGTCTTCGTCAAAGCGTCCTTCGGCTTCATATCGGCGGATCTTCTCTAAGATCGCCACCCGATCCTTGGCGCGGGTTTGGGCGTTGAGCCGATTGAGATAATTATCCTCCCGATGGGTCTCTTGGACCGCCAGCGCCAGCAGATTATCGCAAGACACCGCATCCCGTTGCCGTTGCTCGTCGGTGTATTGCTCCTGCATCTGACGAATCTCGTCATACACGCAGGTATCCTTGGCATATTGCCAGAAGATCTCACCAAATCGGCAGTCCTTGTAATGCCATGGCTTGTTGGTCATAATGTAGTGAAGCACGTTGGCTTGGCTGATATCATAGGGAATCTCGCCGAAAATCTCGGTGTTCCACCGCTGATCCAGCCAGTACACGTGGTCCTTGCAGATGAGATTCAGATAGTCCTCGTCTTGGGTAACCACAAAATTATAGGTGTGTAACAATTGCAGAAATTTATCCAGCACAAAGCGGATGCGGAATTGATGACAGTTGATCAGCAGCATTCCCGCGTTGAAAAAGTTGTGACGGGAAATGCCCATCACCTGCTCCACGTAGGTGCCGTATTCGTCCACCTGCACCATCGCCTGCTCGTGACACGCTCCCACGTAGCAATCCCCAATGTCGGTGTCAAACAGCTTGCTTATATCCCCCTGCACGACGGTGTCGCTGTCAATGTAGATGGCTTTATCGTATTCGGGGAACATCTCGGCAATAAACAAGCGGTAGTAAGTGGTTTTGGAGTAGTAATCTCGCAAGGGGAGCTTGTCGGCAATGGAATGCAGATAGTCGGTCACGTCCTCAAAGGTGATGGTAAACTGCCGGTTTTCCAAGGATTTCAATTGGTCTTGCGCCGATTGGCTCACGTCGGTATGCAACACGTATACGTGATAGTTGCGGGTGGGGTCGGCATGTTTGATGATGGATGTCAGCGATACCACGGTAAACTTCACAAAATTATCGTCGCAGGCAAAGAAAATGGGAATGACGGGGGTGGTCATTGGAGTTCCTCCCTTTCAAATTTGGTTTTCAGGTAGAGATATTCAAAAAGGATATCGTCGAACTGATGGTAACGGAAGATGCGGTGCACCTCACTTACCTGCCATTGCTTGATGTTGGCGGTGTGGGGATAAGGCAGCCAGAACAGCCGCTTGGAAAAATGCCGCACCACCGTGTGGGGATGCAGAAATTTTTGGTCGTTGAACCGTTGGGGGAGCATCCGCTTTTTGGTGGTGGAACGAATGATGGCGCTTTGGTCGGCAAAGGGAATCTTTTTGGTTTTGATCCACCCTCTTGCCTTGTGTAACAACCCCGTCTGCTTCATATATTCAAGATTGAACAGCAGTACGCCTGCGTTAACGTAGTTGGGGCTGACCAGATATTTTCCGTAATGATCCCGCGCGGCGGCGTATTCGTAGTGGGACACGTCGGTATCGTACAGCAAATGTACGTCCCGCTGGAACAAAATATCCGCATCCAGATACAGTAATTTATCGGGCAGTCCCTCCACCAAATCGGCAAACAGCCGAATCAGGGTGTAGGGAGAGCAATAAGCCCCCTCGTTGGGACAGCCGGAAAAATGCTCCCGATACAAGTGGGTCACGTCGATCTTAACTACACGGTTTTGGGGGTTGTATTCCTGTAACACTTGTTGCAAAAAGGCAATCTTACGGTCGCTGATGGGACGGTAGGATTCCTTTAAATGGGATACGTCCATGGTAAACACGTAAAGGGTAAAGGGCTCAGGGGAGTCGGTGCGCTTCACCAACGATAGGGCGCAGGTAAGCATGCCGTCAAACACGCCGTCGTTACCGCAAAACAAAACGTTAACCATATGGTTCCTCCTTTTTTCGGTATTCAATGCGCACCACGGTAGAGGCTTTGGCGCGCTCACACATACAAGCGTAAATGCGATCTCTCAGTTCCTTTTTTTGGGCGGCGGGCGATAAGGTCTCGTCGGGAAAAAACGGCCCATCTACGTAAGTGACGATGTTGGGCTTTTTAGAAAATCGCCGTTTTTGATAGGTGTTGGTAAAGCAAAAAGCGGGCACGCCCGCCTTCACGGGATAATGAAAAGAGGTGTCGGGAAAGGGGCGGATGCCGGTGTAAAAGGGCCATATGTGGGCCTCGGGATAGATCACCACCGTGTGACCTTCGGCAATACGACGGCTGACCGCCTGCAAAAAATTCCGATAGGCCACCCGATCGTCGGGCAGGGGCAGCGCCCCCAACGAGGGAGTGATCTTGCCAAGAATCGGCATGGACACGTTATTGGGATGCACGATCACGTAGTTGGTCTGGGGACAGTTGATCATATTGGGAATAAAAGCATCGGCAATATCCTGGGTATGATTGCCGTATAAAAAATACCCCTTCTTGCGGTAGGGCTTCAAGGCTTGCCTGCCCACCGTTTTGTGGTGGAATACCACCTTCACGTACAAAAAGGCAAGGGGAGTGGCAACCATACGGTACCAAAAAAAGTGGGTGAACCGCTTGAACAGAGAATCGTGGCAATAGCGATACTTGCCGTCGATGGGCTTCGGGGTGATCTGCGCCACCGAAAACTCGTCGTTCAGCTCGTCGGTATAATAAATGATCTTTCGCTTATCCAAAGGCTCACCTCCCGTGGTGTGAGAACGGTATTACTATACAACACCCGTGCAAAAAAAGGCAATCTATTTTGCCAAAAGGGAACTAACCGAGTAAAACCCTTGACAGTAGAGAAAAAATCATGACTCTACCCGCGGTAGAATCAGGGAAAACTCGGCTAATTGTTGAATGTTCAACGTCTTGCAGTATACCCGTTTTAATCGGAAATGTCAATGCTTTTTTCCAAAAAGAAACCCCTCTGCTCCGTGGAGCAGAGGGGTTAAGAATCGGTTTAGTCCAGGAATTCTTCCCGCAGTTGCACGCCGAAATCCTTGGCGATGGCACGCAGGTTATCGTCTGAAATGGTTTGGCGGATGCCTTGACCGCAAGAAAGAGCCCGCACGTAAATATCGGCGGCCTTTTCAATGGTGTGCATCAGACCAAAGGTGATGTCGAAATCGGGACCGGAGCAGAACAGACCGTGGTGCGCCCAAACAGCGGCATCGAATTCTTCCATCAGTTTGGAGGTGGCAAGAGCAATATCCGCACCGCCGGGCACCATCCAAGGCACAACACCCACGCCGCCGGGAAATACTACGGGGCATTCGGTGGCGCTTTGCCACAACACACGGCTAAAATCACGGCTGGTGAGGGGCAATACGTAAGTAAGGGCAATCAGGCTGGGGGTGTGAGCGTGGTAGATAACCCGATAAGCGCCGTCGGTGGCCTTGACCCGTACGCTATGATTCATAAAGTGGCTGGGGAATTCGCTGGTGGGCACGCCGCCTTTTTCCAGACCCCATACAATGCGCCAACTGTCGCCCGCATCGTTGATTTCCACAATGCAAATGTTATCTTGGGGCTCCAAAATCACGTTACGGAAAAACTTACCGCTACCGGTGGCAATGAAAAACTCATTTTTCAGATTTTCGGCTTGTACTCCCATTTTCACCCAAGGCTTATCATAGGTAAAAGCGTCTTTGCACAGTTCTACTTCTTCGGGGCGCATGCGGTAGGTCAGGTTGCCGCCGTTGCGTTCGTGGTAACCAAGTTCCCAACCATCGTTGCACATACGGATAAAATCTTGAATGACAGGTACTTCTAAAATATTCATGTGGATCAACCTCTCTTAAACAGTACGTTTTGTTCGTATTCTTCCATGTCTGCCAACCATTCGCCGTCGGCAGGCACACCCTCTCTGCGACAGAATTCTTGCCAGATTGCACCAAAGGGCAGGGTTTTCAGTTCTTCTTGTTCCACCATTAAACGAGTGAAGTTTTCGTTGTCTTGCAGGTCTTTCAAGCGGGCGTGAGGTTGCAGCAGGGCAGAAAGCAAAGCCTTTTGCATATTGCGGGTACCTACCACCCAAGCGGCTACACGGTTGATGGAAGCATCGAAATAATCCAAACCAATCAACACTTTGTCAAGGGCATTGTTCCGCACGATTTCTACCGCAATTTCTTTGATTTCGTCTTCCAGACGCACCACGTGGTCCGAGTCCCAACGCATGGGGCGGGTGACGTGGAGAGGAATCTTATCAAAGAAGGTGAGCAGAGCGGGACTCTTGTCGCTGATCATTTCGGTGGGATGATAATGCCCGTTGTCCAACAAATTATACACACCGGGGTGAGAGGCGGCATAACTCATATAAAATTCGTTGCTGCCCACGGTATAGGCTTCTACCCCAATGCCGAATACCTTGCTTTCTACGCAGTCGATCACGCCGTCCAGTTGTTCGGCAAAGATCTGATCCAGACTGTCTTTCAGCCGCATACGGGGACCCATGCGGTCGGCAGGGACGTCTTTCAGCCCATCGGGAATCCACACGTTGTTGACCACAGGCGTGCCCAATTCTTTGGCAATCTGCGAAGCAATGCGACGGCAGGCGATGCAGTGGTCGATCCAGAATTTGCGTACCGTTTCATCGGGAGAAGACAGCGTCAAACCGTTTTTCACCATAGGGTGGGAAAAGCAGGTGGGGTTAAAGTCAATGCCAATGCCGTTTTTCTTGGCAAAAGCCACCCAAGGAGCAAAATGCTTGTAAGAAATGGCGTTGCGGTCGGTGGTGTCCCCCTCTTCAAAAATGGCATAGCAAGCGTGCAGGTTGATTTTTTTGGCACCGGGAATGACCGACAGGGCTTTTTCAAAGTCGGCCATGAGTTCTTGGGGGTTGCGAGCCCGACCGGGATGGTCGCCGGTGGTCTGAATACCGCCCGAAGCGGCGGTGGCGGCGGGCTCAAAGCCTACCACGTCGTCCCCTTGCCAGCAATGAATGCTAATGGGCGTGGTTTTTAAAGCGGCAAGAGCGGCTTCTACGTCTACGCCCATCTTGGCGTAAATGGCTTTTGCTTGTTCAAACATAATTTCTATCTCCTTAAAAATTTTTCAATTCAAAACTGTTGCCAATGGCGGCACGGGCGGCTTGCAGATCGGCAAAGTCGCCGCCGCCGATCATTTGCACCATTAAGTTACCAAGAGCGGTCCCTTCGGTAGGTCCTGCCATCACAGGCAACCCCGTGGCTTTGGCGGTCAGGCTGTTTAAGTAACCGTCTTTACTGCCGCCCCCCACAATGTGAATGTGGGTATAGGTAACGCCTGTCAGTTGCGACAATTCTTTGATTGCCTCGGCGTAAGACCGAGCAAGGCTTTGATACACACATTGCATCAGTTCTCCCACGCTTTGGGGAACCGCTTGCCCTGTTGCGGCACAACGGTTTTTCACCGCTTCTACCATACTTTCGGGCGCCAAAAAGTCGGGATGGTTGACGTCCACCACCGAGGGGAAGTCGGCACATTCTTTTGCCATGTTTTCCAAATCGGCGAAGGAGTATCGTTTATCAAAATTGCGGCGGATGGATTGGATCATCCACAAGCCCATAATGTTTTTTAAGTAACGGAAGCGGTATTCATAGCCCCCTTCGTTGGTGAAGTTGGCTTTGGCGCTTTGAGGGGTGGTAATGGCCTGTTTGTTTTCTACACCCAAAAGACTCCAAGTGCCGCTGCTGATGTACACGCTGGTGTCGTTTTGGGCAGGTACTGCCAAAAATGCCGAGCCGGTGTCGTGGGTGGCGGGCAGAATCACGGTGCAGTCAAATCCCACTTGCTCCCGAAGTTCGGGGAGCAGGTTGCCTACTGTTTCTCCCGGCATGGCAAGGTCGCCGAACAGGTGGGTGGGAATGCCGTACAGGTTCATCAGTTCGGTATCCCAGGTTTTGGTGTGGGCGTTCACCATAGCGGTAGAGGTGGCGTTGGTATATTCGTTTTTGGCAACCCCCGTAAGGCGATAGTTGAAATATTCGGGAATCATCAAAAACCGCTTGGCTTGTTCCAACAGTTGGGGATTGGCTTTTTTGACCGCCAACAGTTGATACAAGGTGTTAAAGAGTTGCTTTTGAATGCCTGTTTTGGCATACAGTTCTTCAAAAGAAAGGGTCTGCTCTGCCAACTTGTCCATGCCTTCGGTGCGACTGTCACGATAGCCCACCGTGTCGCCCAACCGATTGCCTTGTTGGTCTAACAAAACAAAGTCCACCGCCCACGTGTCAATGCCCATGGTAGTGGGGATCTTGCCCGCTTGTTTACAGGCCTTCATCCCTTCCACGATGCTGGCAAATAAATGGTCGGTGTCCCAACAAAGGGAACCGTTCTTTTTTTGCAGGTTGTTTTCAAATCGGTATACTTCTTCCAGCATCATTTTGCCGTCTTGCACCCATCCGATGATGTGCCGACCGCTGGAAGCCCCGATGTCCACTGCCAGATAATAGTTCAAGTTTTTCACCTCTGCCAAAATTTCTCTATCTTACATTATGACATAGAAAAAGGCAAATTGCAAGAAAAAACGGAGCGTTACCGCTCCGTTTGCAAAAATTTGTTTCCATCCTCTTTACGAATGTAAAATTTGTGGTATACTATCAGCAGGCTCTTTGGTGAAACTCGCTGTCACAACGCCGCGCCTTTTGGGGACGAGGCTTGGCTTCTTTGCTTTCCTTTTTGCTCCAAAGCCCTTCCAGCAACACCATTTGCAGCATCAAATAACACATCAATACACCTAACATTTTTCTTCATCCTTTCGGCTTTGATGGGTTTAGTATAACCAATGTGGAGTCCCATCATCGGTACTTTCATAGCAGTATACGGAGGTTTTTATGGATTTAGAACAAATCAAACAACAAACCCGATCGGCGGTGTGCCAATTGTTAGAAGTCGCCCGTTTGCAAGCGGGGGATATTCTGGTGGTGGGGTGCTCCTCCAGCGAGATCGTGGGCGGCACCATTGGGAAAGATTCCAGCTACAACGCTGCCGTTGCGGTAGTAGAGGCAATTTTGCCCTTGTTGCAAGAAAAAGGGATTTATTTGGCGGCTCAATGCTGTGAGCATTTGAATCGCGCCATAATTATTGAACGGCAGGCGGTAGAAAAACACCAAATTGTGAGCGTAGTACCCAAGCCCAAGGCGGGAGGCTCCTTTGCCACGGCGGTGTATGAACGGTTGGCTTGTCCCGTGGCGGTGGAAGCCATTCAGGCGGATGCAGGGATGGATATCGGCGATACCCTCATCGGAATGCATCTGCGGTCGGTGGCGGTGCCCTTGCGCATTGAGCAAAACACCGTCGGCAATGCGCGGGTGATCTGCGCCACCACCCGTCCCAAGTATATCGGCGGACCGCGGGCACAGTACGAATAAAAACGGCAAGGGATTGTTCTCTATGAGAAAAATTCCTTGTTTTTTCATTTATTTGCCATACAATATTTTGTGATATGGGGTTGAACTTGGTCGAAAAATAGGGTATAATGGTTACAAACTTGTTACCATTTCATGAAGATTGATTTAACCGAGGTTTCACTATGAAGCGTTTGATTTCTCTTATTTTAGTGCTTACGATGCTGACCGCCGTATGGGCCTTTTCGGCGCAGGCGGCAGGGGAGTATCGGGGTTGGTTGCAGTCCGATCCTCGCTGGGGGAGCATTTCCTTCAGCGCAAGCGATACCATGAGCAAGTCGGGGTGTGCCATTACCTCCATTGCCAAGCTGATGGTTCATTCGGGCGCCGTGCCCGACGATGAGACGCTGTTTAACCCCGGCGTTTACGTGAACTGGTTAAAAGCCAACGGTGCCATTACCTCTCAAGGCTGGATCATTTGGGCTAACGCCGCAGGCTACAGCGACAAATTCTCCTACGTGGGCGAGGCGTCCTTGCTGGGTGCCGCCAAGGCCGAAATTGTCAATACCATCCAATCCTATATTGAAAAGGGCAACGTGATCGTGGTGTGTGTGAAAAACGGCGGACACTACGTGGCGGTAGACCGTGTGGCAGACGGCACGGTGTATATTATGGACTCTGCCCTTAACGGGCCGAAGGAACTATTTGGTTATTCGGGTATTGAAAAGATCCGCATTTACAAAGGACCGCACAACGGCTCCGGCGCCAACGCGGGGGGAACACCTTCTTACGATACCACGGTAGATCCCGTGGGGGTGGGCAAATACGTCATCACCTCCGACAACGGGGTCAACCTTCGCAGCGGCGTGGGCACGTCTCATTCGGTGCTTACCGCCGTGCCCTATAACACCACCGTTCAGATCACCAAGGTGCAAAGCGGATGGGGCTACACCACCTATAACGGAAAAAGCGGCTGGCTTACCCTGGAGTTTGCCAAGCTGACCGAAAATTCCCTGCGGGGCTTGCAGATCACGCCGCCCAAAAAGACCACCTATCTGCGGGGCGAAGAACTGGATATTACCGGTCTTACGGTGACTGCGCTGTATGCTGACGGCAGTCAAAAGGCCATCACCCAAGGGTATACCGTGAGTAAATTCTCCTCTGAAACCGCAGGGGAGTGCAAGGTGTACGTCAGTTATCTCACCAAGGCGGCGGAGTTTACCGTTACCATTCAGCCGAAGGTCTATACTACAGGGGCATACGTGGTCGATTCCGCTGATGGGGTGAATCTGCGGGCGGGAGCGGGCACGTCCTTTGACAAGGTGGGCGGCATTCCCAACAACACCCGTGTTACGGTCACCCAGGTACAGGAAAACTGGGGTAAAACCCTGTACAACGGGGTAGAAGGCTGGTTCTGTCTGGATTATGCCAAGCTCTCTACCGCCGCTCAGAGCGGACTGTCGATTGCGGTCAAGCGGCCTTGCCTGCTGACAGGCGATGTGCCGATGGCAGAGGACTTTACGGTCTATCGCACCTTTGATGACGGTAGTCGTACGCTGCTGGAAGAATTTGACCTGCAACAGCAGCCAACCGAAAAGGGATTGGCGGTCACTGTTGCCGACGGCAATTTCAGCATGACCGTGGAGCTGTTGGTGTTTGAAGCTGTTCCCGCAGGCGACTGCGATTTTGATGGAAGCGTAACCGCAAACGATGCCCTGCTGACCTTGAAAAAGGTGGTGGGCAAGCCTATGAACGTATTTTATGACGATGCGGCAGACGTCAATCAAGACGGCTCGGTCACCGCTGTGGATGCTCTTTGGGTGTTGCAACACGTGGTGGGTAAACGTCCCACCTT
This sequence comes from Clostridia bacterium, assembly GCA_017439545.1. GTDB lineage: Bacteria > Bacillota > Clostridia > Oscillospirales > Acutalibacteraceae > UMGS1484. The sequence continues at coordinate 23,146 of JAFSIW010000011.1, forward strand.
CGAGGCGGCAGTCACGCCCACCGATTCTTAAAAACAATTGCCCGAAGGATTGTCCTTCGGGCATATTTTTTTGCTTTTCGGTCACCCTATAGGTGGAGGTGACCCAATGAAAAAACAAACTGTTTTGTTTACCCTGCTGGGCGCTTCGGTGGTGGGACTGACCGTGGCAAAAAAAGCGGGAAAAAATCTGCCGCCTGCTCTGGGTGGCGTGGGCGTGACCTTAATGCGGCAAACCGGCAATCGGTTGATGGCATCCATCGCGCTGAAGAGCCTGTTGGGGCTGGGCGCGGTATGGGCGACTGTTCGGTTGTGCGAAAAGGGATACCAAAAAGCAGAAAACGCAACTTCATAAACCGGCAGATTGCGAGACTTCTCATAAGGAAGTCTCGCAGTTTTATTCGCCAAAGGCGAGTGATATTGCTTCGCAGTTATATGATGCTTTCGCATCGTGATATTGTCCTACGGACAGTTTTTAGGGCGAATAAAATATCACTACGACCA
>JAFSIW010000056.1 GCA_017439545.1 Clostridia bacterium
AATCCCTCAAAATCTCCTCCCATTGAGGTCGAAGATTTTTCAAGTGCGGATTTTGGGTCTGATGCGGCAAAAACGCAGCCAATACTTGCCGTATTGGCGAGTATTTTAACAAAATCAGAGTGAAAATCCGCCTTTAAAAACCCAGTTCGGATTTGCCGCTCTACCCTAGGGTTTCAACGGGAAAAATTTGGATTTTTCCTACTACAAACTGCAGGATCAACAGCGCATCCGAGGCTTCAACGGTTTCGTTGCCGTTTACGTTGCCTTGCTTGCTTTGCAGTTCGGTCAGCGTCCGCTTGCCCACTACCGCTTGCAATACCCACAAGGCATCGGTGGCGTTAACCGCGCCGTTTTGGTCGGTGTCGCCGTACAGATATTGCTCTGTCGGGGGAGTGGGATCGGGATCAGGCGTGGGATCGGGCGTGGGATCAGGATCGGTGTTGCCGTCGTCGGGGTTTTCGTTGTCCGTGTTGCCGTCGTCGGGGTTTTCGTTGTCCGTATTGCCGTCGTCGGGGATGCTGTCGTCCGTATTGCCATCGTCGGGCAGGGTAGAAACAGGCGCGGCGATCATTTCAGGGGGAATGGCGGGTGTGGCTGATTCATCGGTAGTGGGCGTGGCAGATTGCGCCGCCACCGAGGGCGTGGTAATGTTACTGCCGCCGTTGACAGACTGCACCGTTCCCACCGACAGGGTGTAACTACTGCCCGATACAAGTTCGCTGTTGGAATACAGCACGTAGCCTGCCGAGCCGGAGGGAGCAGAATCCCATTGTACCGCTACCGAAATCAGCGTGTTGCCGTTAGAATCCGTAATGGTCAGTTGCTTGTTGTGACCGACCACCGAGCCACTACCGGAGGAACTGCCGCCTTGTCCCGGACGACTGGGACGTCCAATGGACGAACTGCCGCCGCCGGATGAGCCGCCGGTGGAAGCGGTAGCCGTGCCTGCTGACGTCCAAGTACAGTAGTTTTGGGTGGTGGTGGGATTGGTGAGCATACCGCTGTTGCCAATGGTGAGAATCTCGCCGCCTTGAATGTTAAATGCGCCGTCGGTGTCCACGGCGGTGTTGTCTCCTGAGGTAATAGACCCCAACACCACCAGCGTGCCGCCGGTAATGGTAAAGTTTTTGTTAGAGTCCAAACAATCGCCTGCGGAGCTGGCGCAATAAATAAAGCCGCCGCTGATATCCACCGTAAAGGTGTAACTACTGCTGCTGCCCGACCCGGGGAATCCGCCGCCACCCGAACCGCTGCCTAAATCGCTGTTGGCGGCGTTGATGGAATCGTCGGAGGCAAACACGTTGATAATTCCGCTGAGGATCTTGACATTTGCCCCTTCAATGCCTTCGTAGCACTTGTGAATGGTCAGATACAGATCGGTGTTGTCAGCGCCTTGCACGCCAATGGTGTTCACGTAGTCGGCGTGCACACCGTCACCTGCGGTGTACAGATCAAGCACCCCTGCGGTGATGGTAACGTCTTTGTCGGAGTGGATGGCATCATCCGCCGAGTTGACCGCAATGTATCCGCCGTTGATTACAAGATAACATTCGGTCGCATTGGTTTCGGTACCGCTTGCGTTCAAATAGGTGCCGCCTGCCTTTAGCCCCTTGGCGCTGGGAGCGGTGGTGCTGTTGTAGTTTGCGGTGTATCCGCCGTAGCAGGTGATGTCCAGCACCCCGCCGTTGACCGTCAGGTTGGCGGTGGCTTGCATCCCGTCCCCCCTGGCATCAATGGTAACGGTACCGCCGTTGATTACGATATCACCCGTGGCGGCGGCGTCAGCACCGCATTTTATGCCGTCTCCCGCCTTGGCGGTAATGTGGATCGTTCCCGAATTGAGGGTGATGATCTCTTCACCGCTGATACCGTCTTCGGCGGCGGTAATATTCAGCTTCACATTGCCGGCCACGGTCAACTTGCCATTGGCTTTTATGCCGTTTTTGGCATTGCCGTTCAGGTTTAGCGTACCGTTGCCCAACAGCCATAGGTTGCTGGTGGCTTTGGTTTTAATGACCGCGCTTTCTGCCGCCAAGTTGGCGGTGTTGGTATCGCTGTTGTTTTGGGTAGAATCGGTCAAGGTGTTCACTGTGTTGTTCATTACGTAAAGGGAGCAGGTGACGGTACTGTCCCGATTGACCGTGATGACCGAGGTAAAGGAAGAGGTCAGATTCAATCCGTTCAAGTATAAATAAGCGTTCCCTGTGGCTGCTTTTTTGACCGTAATGTTGCCCTTACCTGTGCCCGAAAACACGTAAGAGCCGCCACTCTTTTTTACGGCGAATTTCAGTTCTCCGTCTATGCCGCTTGGCACCGAATAGGTGGTCTTGTTGCCGCTGACCGACGCGGTGGCGGCGGTTTCGGTATCGTCCGTATGATATACCACCACCTCGTAGTTTGTGTCCCGTCCGTTTGTAACCGTCAGCGTGTTGCCGTTAAAGGCAACGGCGGTCATCCCGTCAATGGATGGGTCGGTGAGAGTAACTGCCAGACTGCCAACCGAAAACAGAGAAAAAATCAGCCCCATCAGAATCAATAACGCAACAAAGCGTTGGGATCGATAACTAAGCATAGAAAACACTCCTTGTTTGTAGGGTGGTTTCAGTATACGCTATTCGTCTTAAATAGAATTAAAAACCGTGGAACGAGTCGTAACCCGTTCCACGGTTTGAACCAGATTATTGCTTTTGTACGGTCAAAGTAACTGCTTCACCATTGATGTTCCAATCTTTGGTGTAGCCGTCCGCCTTGCCTTGTGCAATGGCGTTTGCCAAAACGTCGCCTGCAATGGTGGCTTGGTTGGCTTCCATAATGGCGGCGATCTTCTCGTTGCCGTCTACGGTCACCTTGATGTGATCCATCACTTCAAAGCCTGCTTCTTTACGCATGGTCTGAATCTTGCTGATGATCTCGCGCACAAAGCCTTCTTCAATCAGTTCTTCAGTGAGCACCGTATCCAGCGCAACGGTAAGCCCGTTGTCGGTCAAGGCAAAGATGCCTTCTTTTTGGCTGGTTTCAATCAGCAGGTCTTCGGCGGTCAAAGCGATTTCGCCAATGCTGATGGTCAACTTCAGTTCGCCGATGGCATCCAATTCGGCTTTGGCGGCAGACCCGTCAATTTCAGCAAGCGCGTTGCGAATCTCACCCAATTGCTTGCCGTATTTGGGACCCAAAGTTTTCAGTTGGGGCTTAAAGGTGTAAGAAACCAAACCCGAAGCATCTTTGGCAAAGGTAACCGATTTGATGTTCAACTCTTCACGGATGATATCCACAAAGAATTCGCTCAGTTCCTTGTCGCTTTGCACGGTCATACCTGCCAGAGGTTGACGGTTTTTCAGGTTGGCACCGTTACGGGCGGCACGACCAAGCACTACGATATCCAATACCTTTTCCATATCGGCTTCCAGATCTTTGTCAATCCAAGCGGTATTCACAGCGGGGAAATCGCACAGATGAACCGATTCGGGCGCGTCTTTGTCTACCGTGCGCACCAGGTTTTGATAGATTTCTTCGGTCATGAAGGGAATCATAGGTGCGGCGGCCTTGGCAATGGTGGTCAAAGCGGTGTACAAGGTCATATACGCGTTGATCTTATCTTGGGTCATTTCTTGTGCCCAATACCGTTCGCGGCAACGGCGTACGTACCAGTTGCTCATTTCGTCTACAAAATCCTGCAACGCACGGGCGGCTTCGGGGATTTCGTAATTGGCAAGGTGATTGTCGGTTTCAGCCACCACCGTGTTCAGCTTAGAAAGCAACCATTTGTCCATGACCGACAACTTGTCGTAATCAAGGGAATACTTGGTGGGGTCAAATTCATCAATATCGGCATACAACACAAAGAAAGCGTAGGTATTCCAAAGCGTACCCATGAACTTGCGTTGTCCTTCGGTTACGGCTTTGCCATGGAAGCGGTTGGGCAGCCAAGGTGCGGAGTTGATGTAGAAATACCAACGAATGGCGTCGGCACCGTAGGTTTCCAAAGCGTCGAAGGGGTCTACCGCGTTGCCTTTGGATTTAGACATCTTCTGACCGTTTTCATCCTGCACGTGACCCAAAACGATAACGTTTTTGTACGGGGCTTTGTCAAAAATCAAGGTAGAAATAGCAAGCAGGGAATAGAACCAACCACGGGTCTGGTCCACCGCTTCGGAAATGAAGTCGGCAGGGAATTGGGCTTCAAACAGTTCCTTGTTTTCAAAGGGATAGTGATGTTGGGCGAAGGGCATAGAGCCGGAGTCAAACCAACAGTCGATGACTTCGGGTACCCGCTTCATCTGCTTGCCGCAAATGGGACAGGTGATGGTCACGTCGTCAATATACGGACGGTGCAGTTCAATGTCATCGGGGCAGTTTTTAGACATTTCTTTCAGTTCCTCAATACTGCCGATGGCATGGCGGTGACCGCATTCGCATTCCCAAATATTTAAGGGAGTACCCCAATAGCGGTTACGGGAAAGACCCCAATCCTGTACGTTTTCCAACCAGTCACCGAAACGACCTTTGCCAATGCTTTCGGGGATCCAGTTAATGGTGTTGTTGTTGGCAATCAGACGATCCCGCACTTCGGTCATCTTAATAAACCAAGAATCCCGTGCATAGTAGATCAGAGGAGTGTCACAACGCCAGCAATGGGGATAATCGTGCTCGAATTTGGGAGCAGAGAACAGTTTGCCTTCTTTTTCCAGATCAATGAGAATGGGCTTGTCGGCATCTTTTACAAACAACCCTGCATAGGGGGTGTTGTCGGTCATATTACCGGCGGCATTCACGAATTGTACGAAAGGCAGATCGTATTTGCGGCCAACGTTGGCGTCGTCTTCACCAAAGGCAGGGGCAATGTGAACAATACCCGTACCGTCGGTCATGGTAACGTAACTGTCGCAGGTGATGTAGTGACCTTTTTTGTTTTGTTTTGCCACAAATTCGCCGGTGCAGGCAAACAGAGGTTCGTATTCCTTGTGTTCCAGATCGGTACCCACGTAGGTTTCCAAAACCTCATAGGCAGGACCGTCTTCAGAAAGGCCGCCCAACACGTTGTCAAGCAAAGCTTGCGCCATATAATAGGTGTAGCCGTCGGCGGCTTTCACCTTGCAGTAGGTTTCGTCGGGGTTGACACACAATGCCACGTTGGAGGGCAAGGTCCAGGGGGTGGTGGTCCAGGCGAGGAAGTAAGCGTCTTCGCCAATCACCTTAAACCGTACCACGGCAGAGCGTTCTTTTACGGTTTTGTATCCTTGTGCTACTTCGTGAGACGACAAGGGGGTTCCGCAACGGGGGCAATAGGGAACGATTTTAAAGCCTTTATACAGCAAGCCTTTATCGTAGATTTGTTTCAGTGCCCACCATTCGGATTCAATAAAGTTGTTGTCATAGGTAACATAAGGATCGTCCATATCCGCCCAAAAACCAACCGTGCCGGAGAAATCCTCCCACATCCCTTTGTATTTCCAGACCGATTCTTTACATTTTTGAATAAAGGGATCCAACCCGTATTCTTCAATTTGCTCTTTGCCGTCCAGTCCCAGCAGTTTTTCTACTTCCAACTCTACCGGCAGACCATGGGTGTCCCAACCTGCCTTACGGGGGACCATATAGCCCTTCATGGTGCGGTAGCGGGGAATCATATCCTTGATAACACGGGTCAGCACATGACCGATGTGGGGTTTGCCGTTGGCGGTGGGGGGACCGTCGTAAAATACATAGGGTTCACCCTCGCGGCGGCTTTCAATGCTTTTTTCAAAGATTTGATTGTCTTTCCAGAATTGTTCGATGGCCTTTTCCCGTTCTACGAACCGTAGGTCGGTAGGTACCTTTTTGTACATTTGCCATTCCTCCATAAAAAATAATAAAACCCTTGTCCCGTCGGGACAAGGGTTTAGCCTTGCTTATAAACCACCCTGCACGGTACAAAACGATGCGGCCTTCCTGTAACGGGGAAGAAAACCGATGTGCCTTACTCGCCATTGGATTTCGCACACACAGCTCGGGAGGGATGTTCCGTTGATCGCTACTTGTACCGACCTTGCACCGTCGTCGGCTCGCTGAAACTTTGGCAGATAAACGTACTGTCTCCGTCAATGCTTTTCATACAAAATCAATATATCACAAGTATCGGGGATTGTCAAATGCTTTTTTATGGAAAAACCGGCCTGATCCAAAAGGATCAAGCCGGTTTGTTTGTGTTTTAACGGTTTTCCAATGCCCGTTTCAGTTCGGCATCCAAAAAGGCTTCGTTATAAATATAAGTGCCTTTGGACTTGGCGTAAACCGATGCCACGTCGGGCACATTGGTGGTGGCCCATGCTTTGGCTTCATCGGTTTCCATCATTTGGGCGATCTTAGCAGCATAGAACTTCATATCCTTTTGCTGGGTCTCGGTAACATATCCGTCGCACAGATAGTCTTCCCACAGCACCCCGGGAATCCCGCCGTTTTCGTAAACCGCTTTAAACATCTGGAATACCGACAGTTGCGTGTTCATATAAGCGCCGCATAAATCGTCGGAGGTGGGATCCAGATTGTATTCCACCGTGTACATAGCATCTGCATATTTGGGATTCAAGGCAATGTCACGCATACGGTTAGACTGGAATAGAGGCATACTGGTAATGCCAAGGGAAGTAGACGAAGAAACCAGTTTTTCCAGTTCGCTGATGCTGTAGGGCAGCGTGACGTAGTCAGAGTGGAGGGAGACTGTGCCGGACTTGGCCAGAATTTGGGGAATCAACGCGTTTCTCCGTTGGCTGTAATAGGTGTGGCGGAAGTGGGAGTTGTCGGTGTCGTAGGGAACCACACCGGTCATATTGCCCCCCTCAGTACGAATGCCTACGGTGGTATCAATGCTGGATGCCTTGAAATCGGGGTTGTCAAGGGCGTAGTTTTTCATAATATCAATGGCTTGCTGATACCCGTAGGTGCGTTCCAAGGTGCGATAAATATCAAAATCGTTAATTGCCGTCGACCATTCATAGAAATCAGAGTTGCCGCCGGTGTAGTTGCACCAGCCGTGATCGTCTACCGTGCCGTATTCGGGATCGATTTGTTTTACGTTATCGTAATTGGTACCCCAAGCTGCATTCAGCGCGTCGAAAGAACCGCCGTATTTCTTCATGACCCACCGACGGAAATCGTTGAGGGAGGTGGCGTTTTCTCCCATGCGGAAGCGAGCACGGAAGTCGATACGCATCCAGCCACGGGTATCCTCGGTAACGATCACGGGCTTGCCTGCGCCGTCAACGTAATAGTTGTGACCCCATTGCATAAATTGCCATAAGCCTCGCAGTCCTTCTGCCTTACCGGTCATCAGGTCGCCGAAATCATAGGCTTTTACATTGTATTGGGGATCTCCGGTATACCAGCGAGCCACCGATCCGTTGCCGCTGGCGTAGGGGTAACTCATAAAGCCTTCCAGCCGCATTCCCAATTTCTTTGTCATATCGGTCATAAAGTAATTGGAGTCCTGCGTATCCACAGGGTTTGTGCTGTGATGACCGCCTCCGCTTACGTTGAATGCCATGGTGGTGGTTACAATGTTGATGCCGCACTCTTTCATATCCAGCAATTCATCCAATTGCTTGGCGGCGGCGTCGGGATCTTGGGAAATGTTCACCCGCATATCGCACATGGATTGGCTGGCAGAAGCGGGGTATTTGGTACCTTCGTCGGTGATGATGTAGTTATTGGCGGTAGGATTCAGCTTCACCTGAATGGAGTCGGTTTCTACCTTCAAAGGAATGGTGGCAGAAACCATATCGTCATTGTCACCGCTCATCAGTTTGAGTACCACTCGGTCGCTCCAAGCGGCAGGCTGTACCCACATAATGTTCTTTTCAGAACTGTTGATGTTCCAAGGTTCTAACCAACTGTCAAAGGAGGAGGTAAATTCTTCGTAGGAATGCAACCAGCCGTTGCGAACACCGGTGTGATAGGTTTCGTTTTTGGTTTGGTTGACCATTTGGGTGCCGGCAGTATCTCCGATGGTAATATCATGAGAGGCTTGCCCGTAGGTGTAGCCGCCCCAGATCTTGGTGGACCAATCGGGACGTTCTTTTTCATTGCGTACGACCATAGCAAGCTTAACGGTGTAGTCGCCGTTTGCCAGATTATTGGGACCGGCGGCGTAACGGAAGTAGCAATACAAGTGGGTGGATTCCCCGGGATACAAGTCCTCGGTCAATCGCATAAATAAATTATCGTTATCAATGGTTTCGGTTTCTCCGTCAGATAGTTTTCGGATCAGCACAGGGTCAAAGCAGAAGGTGCCGTTACCGTCCCCTTCTAAAATGGTGTCTCCCACGTTGGTGACCTTGAATTTAAACCAAAGGTAGTCAGATTTCTTTACGGTATCCGAAGCAACCAATTCCTCGGCATCGTATTGGGGGTACTGTTGTCCCACTACGTTGTTCTCATACTGAGCCGAAACAAAAGGACGGTTTGCCCCGTTGACCGTGGCGGCAACGTAGCCCTCGTATTCCGCTTTGATTGCCACTTCATGGGGCAGATTCAGGTCATAGAAGGAACCGTCTTTGTCTTCAAAAGTGGTGGCAGAAATGTGTACAGTTTCCACTTGCTTGGGCGGATTGGTAAGAGTGTACTCAATGGGAATCATATCGTAGGCTGTTACATCAGTGGGCACAGAGTAATTCATCACCACTCCGTTTTCAAGGGTCAACCGACCGCTTGTTTTGGGTGCTACGTTGTATTTGGTCTTATCGCCTTGATCCAACTCGCGGGACAAGGGATTGTAGATCATTCCGCCGTCGGCATGAATGTCATACCCATCGGCAATCGGGGTGGGAGGGGTTTCGTGATCGACCGCATCAACGATTTCATCCATGGTCATATCCAACCACTGCGAATCGTCTTGCACCAGATCGGTGCCGTGATCGGCTTTGAAACGGGGCAGTTTGCCCACGGTGAATTTTAAAATATCCAAAGCATCGTTGGCATTGATCACTCCGTTTTCGTCCACGTCCAAGCTGACGGTTTGATGCTCGTCGGCAACGGTTTTGCCTACTGTAATGCGCAGGCAGATCAAAGCGTCGGCGGCGTTGGCTTTTTGGTCGCTGTTGCCGTCACCGTATACAATTGCGTCTGCTGAGACGGGAGTCAACAGCAGGGTACTGCATATCAATACGGCAGTCAATAATAAACAAAGGCATTTTTTCATAGGAACTCCTCCTTTGGTTTGACTCTGACGAGTCAAGCGGGGGTGAATATGAATTATCACTATCATTATAAAGGAAAGCTACGGGAAGCACAATATTGAATCGTGACTTTTTCGATTCAAAAACATTGCAAATTTGCACATAAAAAATCCGTAAGGGTCGATGTGACCCTTACGGACTCCCATAAGCTTATTTGCCTTCGGCGGCGCGGCGTTTGGCAGTGGCGGCGATTTCAGCAGTGATGTAATCTTCGTTGTAGCTGTACACACCGTTGGATTTGGCGTAGATGGCTTCGATGTCGGGCACGTTGGTGGTAGCCCAAGTCTTGGCTTCATCGGTTTCCATCATTTCGGCGATCTTGGAAGAATAGAATTTCATTTCTTTTTGCTGGGTTTCGGTTACGTAACCGTCACACAGATAGTCTTGCCACAGAACACCGGGGATACCGCCGTTTTCATAAACGGCTTTGTATGCGGTAAACATGGAAATTTGGGTGTTGATGTAAGCGCCCTTGGTGTTGGCACCGGTCAGGTTGTAGTGTACGCCGTAGGCATCGTCACCGTATTCGCTGTTGATGGCGATATCACGCATACGGCTGGCTTGGAACAGAGGCATATTGGTAATGCCGAGTTTGGTAGAAGATGCAACCAGTTCTTCCAGTTCTTTCACGCTGAAGGGCAGGGTAACGTAGTCAGAGTGCATAGACACTACGCCGGATTTGGCCAAAATTTCAGGAACGATGGCGCAACGGCGTTGGCTGTAATAAGCATGACGCAAGTGAGAAGACTTGGTGTTGGGATCTACAATACCGGTGATGTTACCACCCTCGGTACGGATACCCATCGAAACGTCTACGCTGGCAGCACCCAGATCTTTAACGTTGGTGTTGTAGTTTTTGAATACGTCAAGCACAGTTTCATAGTTTTGGGTACGTTGAATGGTGCGGAACATATCCCAATCTGCCAGACCTGCCGACCATTCGGGCAGAGTAGCAGAGCCGGTCACGTGGGAATCCCAACCGTGGTCATCGGTGGTGCCTTCGGTAGGATCGATTTCACTCCAATCGGTATAGCTGTAACCCAGATTGCCGGTGCTCCAGGCTTCGTTCAAAGCGTCCAGATTGTTTTTATACTTTCTGCGGATCCATTTTTGGAACGCGGTAAGGGTTTCATCGTCGGTCACAAAGCGAGCGTTAAAGTCAATGCGCATCCAGCCGCGGGTGTCTTCGGTGTTGATAACCGGCTTGCCGGTACCGTCGATGTAGTAGTTGTCGCCCCAACGCATAAATTGATACAAGCCACGCAGACCGTTGGCGATATCAAGGGCTTCATTGCCGAAGGCAGTAGGCACGCTACCCCGCACGCGGGAGTCTTGGCTGTACCAGAAAGCGGCGCTCATGGTGGTACCGGAGTGGTAGGAATAGCCGGTGTAGCCTTCCATCCGCATACCCAGTTTGCGAAGTGCGTCGGATACAAACCAAATGGCGTCGGTGTTGTTGTTCACCTTGCCGGTGGGCTTGTTAGCGGTTTCAATATTAAAGGCTTCAGTGGTGGTAACCAGGTTTACACCGCAGTCTTTCATATCAAACAGTTCGTCCAACTGCGCTTCGTTGGAGTAGGGAGAGTTGGAGTCGTTTACCCGCATATCGCACATGGTTTGGCTTGCCATAGCGGGATATTTTTTGCCGTTGTCTTTAGTGATAAAGTTGTTGGCAGTTTCGTTCAATTTGATTTTGATGGAATCGGTTTCTACGTTCAAGGGAATGGTGACCGATTTCATATTGATGCCGTTGCCCCGCATCAGTTTCAAAACAACACGGTCGCTCCAAGCGGCGGATTGTACCCACAGGGTGTTGGTTTGACCCTTTAAGTCTACTTCGGGATTCAGCCAGGCATCGTACGAGGTGGTGAATTCTTCGTAGGTGTGCACCCAGGTGTCACGAACCACAGTGCGTTTTTGCGTGTAGGTGGCAGCGGATTTGTTGGTGGTAGTAGGGTTGTCAGCTACGGTGATGTCTTTGGAAACGGTACCGTAGTTGTAGCCGCCCCAGATCTTGGTGCCCCAATCGGGACCGCCTTGTTCGTTCCGCACCAAGCAGTTCATCTTAATGGTGTAATCGCCGGCAGCAAGGCTCATACCGCTGTTGGCGCCAAAATAGATCCACAGATCGGTGGATTCACCGGGATACAGATCTTCTTTTAAGCGGACGTACAGATTGGTATGGCCTGTATCCTTGCCGTTGCCGATAATGTGAGGCTCAAAGCAGAAGGTACCGTTGCCGTCACCGTCCAAAATGGTGTTGCCGGTGTTGGTGAAGCGGAATTTAAACCACAGGGGCTTGCCGGAAGGAACGGTGTCGGAAGCAATCAGATCGGTGGTTTCATATTGAGGATATTTCTTACCTTGCACGTCATTTTGGAAGTTAGCAGACAGGTAAGGCCGGTTGTCGGGGTTGTTGGTACCGGCTACGTAGCCCAAGTAGTCTGCCTTCACCGAAACAGTGCCGGGCAAAGCCAAATCGTAGAAAGAACCGTCTTTATCCTCAAAGGTGGTGGCTTCTACGTAAACGGGATCGCTGCCCGTGTTACCCTGAACCTTGTATTCAATGGGAATCATATCATAGGCAGTCACGTCGGTGGGCAGGGAGTAGCTGATGGTGGTGCCATCGTCCAGTTTAAAGGAGCCGGTGGTCTTTTTCGCCACGTTGTATTTGGTTTTTTCACCTTGATCCATTTCGCGGGACAAGGCATCGTAGATCAGACCGCCGTCGTTATGGATCTTATAATAGTCGTTGATGGCAGAGGCTTCATTGGCGCCGTCTAATTCGGCAACGATCTCGTCCATGGTCATATTGTCAAGATCCAAATCGTCTTTTCCCTCAGTGCCTTTGTCGGCAGGGAATTGGTCGATCTTGCCAACCACGTACTTCAAGATCATCAAAGCGTCATTGGCACTGATGCCGTCATCGTCGTCTACGTCGGCATATTCAAATAACTCGCCTTCAATGACGAGTTTGCCGACTACGTTTTTGAGAACGGCCAAAGCATCAGCTGCGCTGACACTGTTGTCTTGGTCAACGTCACCGTACGGGGGTGCATCCGCAAAAGAAACGGATGTAGGTGCCATGGTTAATACAGTCAGTACCATGATCATTGACAAAGCGAAACTAAGAATTCGTTTCATGGGGGTTCCTCCTTAACAGATTATCAAAAGAGATGCTGATATATACACTATACCAGACTATTTTCATTATACAATAACTCAGTTCATAATACAAATGTTTTTTTCATTGCATTTCTGTCGGTTTTTACCAAAAACATTCGAATCGGGAATCGGTTGTTTTCCTATTATAGCCGATGGCGTGACTTCTTGGCAACCGCCTGTAGGCGACAAAAAAAGACACGCCTTGGGAGACTTCTCATAAGGAAGTCTCCCAGTTTTATTCGCCAAAGGTGAGTGATATTGCTTCGCAGTGATATTATGCTACGCATAGTTATATTGCCCTTCGGGCAGTTTTACGGGCGAATAAAATATCACTACGACCAGAGGGAGTAATATCACTTTCTTTTTCAAATGTCTCGCCATAGGAGAGGAATTTTCAAAAGAAAATATCACTCTTTGCATAGCAAAGAATATCACTTATCTTTCTTGTTTGTTGTTAAAAGGGTTTGGGTATCACCCAAAAAGCAGCGTTTGTGCTTACAAATGCGATGCTGGTTCTATCTAATAAACATATAAAAAACCTCGATGAATTTCATCGAGGTTTTAATCATCCTTATGACAAGTAGCCCTTGGGTCAGCGTGTCTTTTTTGTTTGCTCAGCCCACCGAACTAAAGAAGTTCATGGGATTTTGTGCTGTTCCGTTTACACGGATCTCAAAGTGCAGGTGAGGTCCGGTAGAGCGACCGGTACTGCCAACGTAACCGATGGTGTCGCCCGCCTTGACCTTTTGCCCTACGTAGGCGGCCTGCTTGGACATATGAGCGTACAGAGTAACGTAGTTGTTGCCGCTCTTATTGCCGTGGTTGACCATCACGTAATAGCCGTAACCGCCCGAGTTGTAGTCTACCAGCGAAACCACACCGTCGGCGGCGGCAATGATGGGCTTGCCGTAAATGTTCGAGCCGGCAATGTCCACCCCTTTGTGGAGTCGACCCCAACGGTAGCCGTAGCCGGAGGAAATATAATAGTAACCGGGGCAGGGCCATTTGAACTGACCGCCGGCAAATTGAATGTTTTCATTTTTGCCCTTGTCGGCAGCGGCTTGAATCTTTTTTTCCAACGCATCGATCTGCTTCTGGTATTCTTCTACACTGAACTCCAGCTTGCTTTGCTGATTTTCCAGCTTGCCGATGATGGAGTTCAGGGCTTTCATATCATCCCCCAGCTCGGCACGCTTTACGTCTACGACCTTGCGCAGATCCAGAATGCCTTGCTTTTCTTTTTCCACTTCGGCTTCCAGTTGGTTGATTTTATTGATATCATCCCGCATTTTGTCCATCACCTTGTTGTCGTACTCGGTAATGGTGGTCAAAAGCTCGGTTTGATACAGATAATCTCCAAAATCGTCAGCGCTCAGCAAAACGGTGAGGGCAGAATCGTTGCCTGCAATGTACATAGCGCGAATGCGTGCCAAAAAGGTATCCTTGCTTTTTTGCAGTTCGGCTTCAATGGCGGATTTTTCCTCCTCCATTTTGTTGATTTTGGATTGCAGACCGTTGATCTGTTCATTATAGATGTCGATCTGGCTTTGTACCACGTCGATACGGTCCTGCAGAGCATCCTTCAGTTTTTCCTGCTCGTCAATATCATCCTGCAGGGCGTCGATCTTTACTTTTAATTGGGCTTGCTTGTTTTCCAGATCCTTGATTTGGGATTCATAGGAAGCTGCGCCTGCGGTAAAGGAGGTTACCACCGTACCGGTGATTACCAGCACCAACGCCATTATCACCGAAAGCAAACGCACACCGGATTTAGGTAATCGCATTGAATTCGCTCCCTTCGTGACGGAGATATTTGCCGATGGAGATCACACTGCCCAGCGACCCGATAAAGCCACCGATAATTACAAAACTCAGCAGCAAGGGCAGGGCAAAGGAGGTGAAGGGGACGAAGCCTGCTACCGTGCCGAAGTTTCTGGCAAAGGAGGTTTCGGCCAGCTTATACAGCAGATAGAGAATACCGGTGGAGCCGATGCCTGCGATTACACCCAGCAGCATCCCTTCGATCACAAAGGGAGTGCGGATGAATCCGTCGGTAGCGCCCACAGCCTTCATAATGTTGATTTCCAAACGGCGGGTGTACATGGTGATTTTAATGGTGTTGGAAACGATGACCAGTGAGATAATCAGCAACAAAGCGATCACGCATACGCCGATGATATTGATCATAGAACGCAAGGCCGAAAGCTTATTCACCAGATCCCGTTGCTGACGCACGGTTTCCACCCCGTCTACACTGCGGATGGCAAGAATGGTCTGGTCAAAATTGTCAAGATCTTCTAAGGTGATCTGACAACTGTCGGGCAGGGGGTTCTCGCTTTCTACCCAGTCGAACAAAGCGGCATATTCTTCCCCCATGGAATCCTTCTGCCGTTGCAGACCTTCTTCACGGGAGACGAAAACACAGGATTTGATATTGTCCATTACCGCAATCTTTTCGGTAGTGGCCTGAGCAGCTTCTCTGCTCATATCGTCTTCAAAAAAGGCGAGAACCACGCTTTGGTCTTCAATCATATCCACCGCGTTGGTGATGTTCAGACTGATGGCCCACATAATGCCGATCATCAGCATACAAGCCATCAACACGCCGGCAGAAGCCACCGACATCAAGCGGTGAGACCAAATATTCTTGACCCCTTCGCCCAAGAGGTAATGAAAACTTCTAATCTTCATTTGTTTCATCCTCCTGTTCGGCAGCGGGAGCGTCGGGTTGGTTAATAACAAATCCGCCGCCCAATGAAAGGGATTCCAAAATTTCATCAGCTTCGTCTAACTTTTCGGGAGCGGGCTCCTGCATCGTTTCGGCAGCCGTTTCTTTTACTTCGTCAAACACCGAGGTCTGCAGGGTAATGGGCGCCTCGGCGGTTTTGTCGGTCAAACCGGCATTGTCGGCAACGATCTGCCCGTTTTCGATCATCACCACGCGGTGACCGAAGTCACGCACCAGTTGATGCTCGTGGGTAACCATGATGACGGTAGTGCCTCGTTTGTTGATCTCGGTGAGCAAATCTACGATCTCGTAAGCCATGGTGGGGTCTACGTTACCGGTAGGCTCGTCGGCAATGATCATAGCAGGGTTGTTGACCAAGGCTCTGGCCAAGGCCACCCGTTGTTGTTCACCGCCCGATAACTCATCGGGATAGTTGCGGGCTTTATCGTTTAGCCCAACGATATTCAGCGCATAAGCCACCCGCTTGCGGATGTCTTGCTTGGAGGCGCCCACTACCCGCATGGCAAAAGCCACGTTTTCAAACACGGTCATATTGCGGATCAGGCGGAAATCCTGAAACACAATACCCATGGTGCGACGTAGTTTAGGAATGTGCCGCCGTTTTAAGCGGGACAGTTTGTAATCGCCGACGATAATTTCACCGGCGTTGGGTTTTTCTTCGTGCACGATCAGTTTAATAAAGGTACTTTTACCGGCACCCGACGCACCGACCACAAAGACGAATTCCCCTTTGTTGATCTTTAAGTTTACGTCAGCCAAGGCTTTGGTTCCGTTTTCGTACGCTTTATAAACCCCGCGAAATTCAATCATAGGATTGGTTGAGGTACTCATAAAACGAAAGGTCCTTTCAACAGTATCAGGCTCACGCCTTAATATTTAACGGGATTGGCGTTGAGGTATTTGTTGACCATCAGCGCAATTTTGAACACGATGGCGTGGTCGAATTCCCGCAGATCCAGACCGGTGAGCTTTTTGATCTTTTCCAACCGATACACAAGGGTGTTGCGGTGAACAAACAGCTTACGTGAGGTTTCGGATACGTTCAGGTTATTGTCAAAAAAGCGTTGAATGGTAAACAGCGTTTCGTAGTCCAGACTTTCAATGGAATCCCGTTTGAATACTTCCTTTAAGAAGGTCTCGCACAAGGTGGTGGGCAGTTGATAGATGAGCCGTGCAATGCCCAGATTATCACAGCTTACAATGGTTTTTTCATTGTCGAACACCTTACCCACTTCCAGAGCTACGTGTGCGTCCTTAAAGGACTTGGCAAGGTCTTTGATGCCGGTCACAATGCTCCCGATGCCCACGACGGCGTGGGTGTAGAATTCTCCTGCCAGAGTATCCACCAATGAGCGGGCGAGTTTTTCCAGATCCTTGGTTTCAATGTCTGCGGTTACTTCTTTTACCAGTGCTACGTCGGTTTCGTTGATGTTGATGACAAAATCCTTATTCTTTTCGGGGAACAGATTTTGAATGATCTCATACACCGAAACTTCGTTGGGGCGGGTGATGCGAATGAGCAATACCGCGCGGGCATTGTCGGTATTAAACCGCAGTTCTCTTGCCTTCAGATAAATGTCACCGGGCAAAATATTATCCATAATTACATTTTTAATGAAGTTTGCCCGATCGTTCTTCTCATCATAAAACTGCTTGATGGAGGACATAGAAACCTCCAGCAGGGAAGTATATTTCAAGGCTTGGCTGTCGTTGCCCTCTACTATTACTGCGAATTCCCGATATTGGTCGGGTCCGAATGCGCGGCAGGTGAACCCGCCCACAACCACAGGCTCCTCGGCATGAACAAGCTCTATAAAGTCGATATCCAGTGTTTCGCCGATGCGGGAAGGATCACTGCAGGAAACCACCGTGGCAGTATCGTCGATCACGCCGATGACCCGCTCGATGGATTCACTCATTTGCTGTACGATACCTTGAAAAAGTCTGTTTGACATAAAATTCTCTCCCATTCCGTTGAGATTAAAATAAATATACATCTTAATAATACACAACTCGGGTGCATTTTGCAAGTTTTTTATGGCAATATGCCGAAAAAAATTTCCTGAATTTGTGTATTTTCCCGAAAAAACCGATAAAAACAGAGGGAAATCTTGCGAATCCGTGAAAAAAACCACCCTTTTGAAAAAAATAAAAAAAACACTTGCAATTTTGATTGGTTTGTGTTACGATAACAAACGCGATATTTTGTTTATGTACTTCGAGGAGGTGCAGAAGAATGGCTAAATGTGATATTTGCGGTAAGGGTGTTACCTTCGGTATTAAGGTTTCTCACTCTCACAGACGTTCCAACCGCACTTGGAAACCCAACGTACAACGTGTGAAAGCAATCGTTGACGGTACTCCCCGTCGTGTCAACGCCTGCACCCGTTGCTTGCGTTCCGGGAAAGTTACTCGTGCTATCTAATTGCATTGAAGAGAGAATCAAAGCGTAGCGTTTTAGGCTGCGCTTTGATTTTTTTTGCATAACGGTATTGACATCCGGTTGTTATCGTGTTATTATGTTAGCGCGCTAAAGCGATAAATTGAAAGGAGCGATTCCTTTGAAATATCAAAATCCCTCGGTCGACCGTCTGTTTCAGGCCATTCTTACCTTAAAAGACGTGGATGAATGCTACCGTTTTTTTGAGGATGCCTGTACCATTAAAGAGATTTTAGAAATCGCAGGTCGGTTTGAAATCGCCTGCCAGTTGACCGACAATAAAAACTATCAACAAATTTCCAAGGATACCGGGGTGTCTACCACCACCATCAGTCGGGTCAACCGTTGCTTGCAATACGGCGGCGGTGGATACCGCACCGCCATTGACCGTTTGAAGGAGGGGGAATCCAAATGAACACCACCATATTAAAAAATGAAGAAAAGGTTTTGTTCGGCCTGCGGAATTTGTTTGGCAGTTACGGCTACTCCCGCTTTAAAATGAGCAAGTTTGAAGAGTATGAGCTGTATGTGCGCAACAAAGATTTTCTGGTGTCTGACAGCGTCATTACCTTTACCGATACCAACGGTCGCCTGATGGCTTTAAAGCCCGACGTGACCTTGTCCATTGTAAAAAACACCAAAGAGACCGACGGGGTACAACGGCTGTATTACGATGAAAACGTTTACCGCGTGTCGGACAAGACCCACGCTTATAAGGAAATTCTGCAGGCAGGATTGGAATGTATCGGGGATCTGGACGAATACAATCTGTGCGAAGTGTTGCTGTTGGCGGCGAAAAGTCTGGAATTGATCTCTGATGACTGTGCTCTCAATATCTCCCACTTGGGGGTTACCTCCGCCTTGCTGGAACGCCCCGAATTGCGTCCCATCCGTCGGGAATTGATGACCTGCATTGGTGAGAAAAACAGCCACGGCATCGCTTCTTTGTGTGCTAAGCGGAGTGTGGATACCGAAATCACCCAAAAACTGCAACTGCTGACCGAGACTTACGGTCCTGCCGATGAGGTGCTTCCCAAATTGGCGGCAGCCTTTACCGATGAAACTGCTCAGTCTGCTTTGGCGGAACTGAAAACCGTTACCGCCTTTTTGGAGCAAGTCGGTTCGGTACGGGTATGGGTGGACTTTTCGTTGGTAAGCAATATGAACTATTATAACGGACTGGTGTTCCGCGGATTCGTCAAGGGTGTGCCCACAGGGGTGCTGAGCGGCGGTCAGTATGATAATCTGATGAAGCGGATGCACAAAAATGCTCGGGCCATCGGCTTTGCGGTGTATCTGGATCTGCTGGAACGGATGACCGAAGAAAAAGAATTTGACGTAGACGTGCTTTTGACCTACACCGACGCAACCCCCATTCAGACCGTGCTTGACAAAGCGGCGGAACTGACGGAACAGGGCAATCGGGTGAGCGTGCAAAAGCGGATTCCCGAAAAACTGACCTACGGTCGGTTGATGGAACTGAAGTGAGGAGGTCTTGGGAATGTGCGAATGGATCAACGTAGCCTTGCCCAAGGGTCGCTTGGGTGAAAAGGTATATAAAATGTTTGCCGCCGCAGGTTTTGAATGCCCTGAGGTGCTGGACGATACCCGCAAACTGATTTTTGAAAACGAACCAAAGAAGCTCCGTTATTTTTGGGTGAAACCCAGCGACGTAGCCATTTACGTAGAACGGGGCGCCGCCGACGTTGGGGTGGCAGGCAAAGATATTTTGCTGGAGTATCAACCCGAAATTTTTGAGTTGTTGGATTTGAACATCGGCAAATGCCGTATGGCGGTGGCCGCCAAAAAGGGGTTTCGTGATAATCCCGAACGCACCTTGCGGGTGGCAACCAAATTTCCTCGCATAGCAGGGGAGTATTACAGCAAACAGGGTCGGGATATTGATATTATTAAACTCAACGGTTCCATTGAATTGGCTCCCATTTTGGGGCTTTCGGACGTGATCGTGGATATTGTGGAAACAGGAACTACCCTGCTTGAAAATAATTTGGAGCCTACCGAAACGGTCGTTCCCATTTCCGCCCGTCTGATCGCCAATCGGGCAAGTTTTCAGTTTAAATACAACGAGATCCAAACCCTTGTAAACGGCATGAAGCAACAGTTGGAGGAATCAAAATGATTCGAATCATGGAATACGGTCAGGTCAAAGAAGAAGAGATCTTTGCCCGTGTGACCCCTACCGTCAACGTAGAAGCCATTGTGGCAGATATTTTGGCAAACGTAAAGCAAAACGGGGACAAAGCCCTGTATGAATATTGTGAAAAATTCGACGGTGCGGTGCTGGATCGGTTAGAGGTCACCCCCGAAGAATTTGACGAAGCATTCAACACCGCCGATCCCGAATTTATTCGGGTGTTACAAGCGGCGGCAGAAAATATTACTCTGTTCCACGCACAGCAAAAACGGGACGGCTTTACCTTAAAGAAAGAAAACGGTGTGGTATTGGGGCAAAAGGTGCTCCCCGTAGAAAAAGCGGGGCTGTACGTGCCCGGCGGTACTGCCGCTTATCCTTCCACCGTGTTGATGGACAGTATCCCCGCAAAAATCGCAGGGGTAGAAGAAATCGTCATGGTCACACCGCCTTCTAAAAACGGCAAGGTCAATCCTGCCATTCTGGCGGCGGCAAAAATCGCAGGGGTAGACCGTGTGTTTAAAGTAGGGGGCGCTCAAGCAGTAGCGGCTCTCGCTTACGGCACGCAGAGCATTCCCAAGGTAGACAAAATCGTAGGGCCGGGCAACGCTTTTGTAGCCGAAGCCAAAAAGCAGGTGTTCGGTTTGGTGTCCATTGATATGATCGCAGGACCCAGCGAAATTCTGGTGGTGGCCGACGGGGCGAACGATCCCGCTCACATTGCCGCCGATCTGCTTTCTCAAGCGGAGCACGACAAATTGGCAAGTGCCGTGCTGGTGACCGACAGTATGGATCTGGCTCTTGGCGTGCAGGCCGAATTGGAACGGCAGATTCCGCTGCTTCCTCGCAGCGAGATCGCCCGCGCCTCTATTGACAACCATGGTAAAATTATTGTGGCCGACAATTTAGAAAAGGTGATCGACATTGCCAACACCTTGGCACCCGAGCATTTGGAACTGTGTGTGGATGAACCGTTCGTGTGGCTTACAAAAATCAAGCACGCAGGCTCGGTGTTTATGGGACGGTCTTGTCCCGAAGCCTTGGGGGACTATTTTGCAGGTCCCAACCACACCTTGCCCACCAGCGGAACGGCGCGGTTTTCTTCCCCCTTGTCGGTGGATGATTTTATTAAAAAAACCCAGTTTATTTACTATCCCGAAGAAGCCTTGCAAGAAGTGGCGGAAGACGTGGCGTTGTTCGCTCGTAAAGAGGGGCTGGATGCCCACGCCAACAGCGCCACCATTCGGACAAGTTGACAGGGCTCGACCCTGCCAACGCCTACAAATGAGATTTTTTGGTTTCACATCGTCTTAAACCTTGACATACGGGAGTATGCCTGCGGTTTGCGACTTCCTGAAACACAAAAAAATTTTATTTGTAGGTTCGAAGAAATTTCTGCCGCCGAGTTTTTCGGAGGATGAAGTGTGAATTTGCAGG
>JAFSIW010000057.1 GCA_017439545.1 Clostridia bacterium
TCTATCAATACCGCAAAGGAGAATACGAAATGATAGGTCCGATCGTTACCGTAACTGTTGACAGACCTCTGGGTAGTTATCATCCTGAGTATCCGGACATATATTATCCAATAAACTATGGCTATATTGAAGGGACAAAGGCTGCAGATGGTGAAGAAGAGGATGCTTATGTTTTAGGTATAACAGAGCCGGTTTCTGAGTTTACCGGAAGAATCATAGCCATTATCAATCGTGAGAATGATATAGAACAGAAATGGGTAGTTGCACCGGATGGTATGACTTTTACGCAGGAAGAGATTGCGGAATTAACACATTTCCAAGAACAGTATTTTAAGTCGACAATCTCCTTGCTATATAAACAACTCTAACCCGGTGTACTTTTGCTTACTTTTACCTCGATTCTGCGACTTTTGGTTACTCTTTCGTAGAAAAGAACCCGCATTTGTCTATGACAAATGCGGGTTCTTTTCCATTCAGTGTGTCTTACTTTTTGAAAAATGAAACAGACCTCGTTGTGCGTTATTTTACCTTACTTACCATACTTTCGGTCATACTCATGGTATCGGATACGATCTTGGATACCACCCCATCGTTATCATTTCCCGAATTGATGGTGCCGTCCTGCGCGTTGCCGCTGTTGACGTGACCGTTGGTGGTGTTGTCGTTTTCGCTGACGGTGGCGCTGTTGTTGCCGTCGGGATTGTTCCCGTTCATAGAGCAGGCGGGCAGAGCAAGCATCAGCACAACGGCGATTGCAATCAAAAAGAATTTTTTCATAGTTTCATACCTCCCGTAATAGTATGAAACACAAAACAAGAAAAATGGCAGGAATATTTTACCATTCTTGCCATTTTTTGATTTTATTCACTGATGTATTCTGCAATATCTTCGATTTTGCAGTTAAGAGCAGAACACAGCTTATCCAGCGTTTTGGTTTCAATATTCTCATTGGCTTTGAGTCGCCGAATGGTTTTGCTGTCGATTCCTGCTTTTTCTCGCAACATATAGGTTGAAACGCCTTGTTGCTGCATGGTTTCCCAAAGTTTATTGAAAACAATCATTGATATCCCCACCTTGACAAAGTCTATTATGGGGGTTATAATCCAAAATATCAAGGGGATATAACCCCCATAACGTAAGGTGGGATTATCCTGCAAGAAACCGTAGTTTGTTGGTGTTGTGAATATTTTGTTCTGTTAGAAAAAATGGAAAATCACGACGGGGTGTTTGTGGACGGTATCTATCGCTATACCGATTTGTTTTGCCGTTCAGACAACAAGGTGTGCAGACGTTTCCTGTTAAAAAGTGGATTATATACCAAAAAAATCATACCGGATATTTGTGAAAATTATAATGGCACACCGTGTGATGGAGAAAACCTGCAATAATAAATTAACAGGCACGGAGAACCTCCGTGCCTGTATTTGGTATTGTTTATGTCAATGCCCCATCATAATTTGGGAGATAATATCCATTACCTTATCGTGGCATCCGCCGCATCCGGTGGAGCAGTGGGTGACTTTTTGCACGTCGTCAAAAGCTGCCAGCACGTTGTCAAAATTTTTGTGGGTATCCAGCGCGTTGGCAATATCGGCGTATGTAACCTGCTTGCAGTTACAAACGGTGTAGTTTTCAATCATGTCATTACCTCCAAATCAAAAACGGGTTAGGAAATTAACCAAAATAGCGGTTGAGCAGACCTTCAAATGCTTTGCCGTGACGGGCTTCATCGCGGGCCATTTCGTGAACGGTATCGTGGATAGCATCCAGATTCAGTTCTTTTGCCAATTTTGCCAGTTCGGTTTTGCCTGCGGTAGCGCCGTTTTCGGCATCAACCCGCAGTTCCAAATTCTTTTTGGTAGAAGGAGTTACCACTTCGCCCAGCAGTTCGGCAAATTTAGCGGCGTGTTCGGCTTCTTCGTAAGCGGCTTTTTCCCAGTACAGACCGATTTCGGGATATCCTTCGCGGTGAGCCACACGAGCCATGGCCAGATACATACCTACTTCGCAGCATTCGCCTTCAAAGTTGGCACGCAGACCTTCAATGATGCGTTCGTCTACGCCTTTGGCAATGCCTACTTCGTGTTCGGCAGCCCAAGACATTTCGCCGGCTTGCTCTTTGAATTTGTCAGCAGGCACTTTGCATTGAGGGCAGAATTCGGGAGCGGAATCCCCGGTGTGAACGTAACCGCATACAGAACATACAAACTTTTTCATTTTACATTACCTCCGTAAATTGTTTACAATATAATTCTTTTTATAAGCGACAACCTTGACAGCTGCCGTTGATAACCATGTGAGCACCGCTTACGGTGCAGTTGAGCAGGTGAGACATTTGGCTGAGAAAATCGTTCACGCTGTGGTGAAACACGTCTTGAATCTCGCCACATTGATCACACACAAAGTGGATGTGGGGAGTGGTGTTGCCGTCAAACCGTTCTTTGCCGCCTACCGTGAAGCGGACAATGGAACCGTCAGCCGCCAGATTGTTTAAATTGCGGTATACCGTTCCTAAACTGATGTTGGGCATTTCTTTGCGTAAACTTTCGTATACCATATCGGCACACGGATGGTCGCAACGCCCCTTTAAGTTCAGCAAAATGGCTTCCCGCTGACGAGAGTACCTTTGAGGTTGCATAAGAACAACTCCTTTTTGCTAATAGTAATCGTTACTATTATTATACACAACAAAGGAGATTTGTCAACCCCTAATTTCAAGTTTTTTTAAAAAATTCGGATCGGGATCAATATTACCGGGAAACAGCTGTTCATATTGCGTGGGCGAGAGCCCCAGATGCTCCCGAAATACTCGTGAAAAATAACTGGCATCTGAAAAGCCGGATTGTTCGGCAATCTGTGTAATAGACAGGTGATGTAAGCAATTCCCTTCGATTATTCGCTTGGCTCGACCGATGCGTAGTTTGTTTAAATACTGTACGGGCGTACAACCGTGGGTTTTTTTAAACAGGCGTCGCAGATAATCGCTACTTTGACCCTGAGAGGTCAGGATCTGTTCAACCGACAAATCGGGCTGGGTGAATAATGCGTGTAAGTGCTTGGTAACGCTTAAAATCCGTGGATCGTAGGTGGATTGTACATATAGCTGTTCGATAAACTGATACAGATTTTTATACACGCTGTTCAACAGCGGCTCCAAAAACACGTTGCGTTGCTGAAAGATGTTGTAAAGCATAGAAAAACAATGAAAACCGGTTTGGGTGATGTCGTCCTGTAACACCAGAAGCTGATTGCCGTCTTTTTGCCCAATGTCAAACTGGGTGAGATAGATCACAATATCAACCATCCCGTCCTGTGAAAAGGATTGCTGTAATGTGTGGGCAGGCCCAAACACGATGGTACCGGGGGACAAAGGAATAGTGGTTTGTCGATTTAACTCCATGGTGCCGTTGCCTTGTAAAATATACCGAAGGGTATGACAGGAGTGATGGACGGCACTTCCGTCAAAAAAAGGCTCTCGCGGTTTTGAAATATCTGTAATCAATCAAATCACCTCATTCTATTTGAATTGTAGCAAACAAAAAAGAAAATAGCAAGAAAAAAGTCGGAAAAATCCAAGCTCCCATTTAAAAAATCGGTTGCTCCCCTCATTAAAATATGATATACTGACGGCAGGAGATGATAACAATGAAAAAGGATTCTGTACTATATGGTAAAAAAGCCCTGTTTTCCGGGGATTCTATCAGTTGTGGCTCCTCCGATAGCGCAATCGGTCGTGCTTGGGCGTGGCGGATCGCACGGGAGTATGGACTTGTTGCTCACAATGCCTCTCGCAGCGGCTGGTCGATTTCTACCATTCGCACCGGGCGGATGATCGACCAATTGTATAACGCTCCCATGGACGATTACGATTACGTGATCCTCCATGGCGGGGTAAACGACGCTTGGGGCGATACCAAGGTGTATGCGCCTGTTGGTGTAATGACCGATTCCTTTGACCGCAAGGATTTTGACGTGACCACCTATGCAGGCGCATTGGAAGAACTGTTCCATTATACCTACACCCAATTTCCCAAGGCGAAGGTTGGTTATATTATTAATTTTGCCACGCCGTTGGCGACCGGGATCGGTCACGTGGCAGATATGGAAGAATACTATGCTGTGGGTATGGATATCTGCCGCAAATGGGGCGTGCCCTACCTTGATTTGTATCACAATGAAACGGTGAACGAAACCGTAATGGAAGTAACCAAACAGCCCTTCCGCTATATGGCGGATGCGGTGCATCCCAATGCCGCAGGATACGAGCGACTGTATCCCATCATTGGGGATTGGATGGAAACCTTGACCGAGAATCAAAAACCGCAAAATCTCCTTGATACCCGTTCCTTTGTTACGGTTTGCCGGTGTGATGATCCTGCTGCTTGGCAACCCACCTGCGGCACACAACTGTCGGTTTGTCAAACCCCCGACGGGCAAGCGGCCTTGCAACTGTACGGTGCCGAGCAAACGCAGCATCACGTGAGCGGCTGGCAATGGATCGGTGCACAAGCGGTCTGCGACTTGAAGACCCCTGTGGATTTGTCGGATTGCAAGGTGATTCGGTTCAACTTTTATCTCAGTCGGGAATTCGCCGGCAAGGCGGGGCAATTGCGGCTGGATCTTTGTTCGGACGATTCTGCCTGCTACCGTGTGTATTTCGGCGTTGATTTCTATTTTGCCGGTTGGCACGAAATCACCTTTAATTTGAAGGATGCCCGCAACGTTCACGGCAATGTGGATCTGCAAAACATCCGCCGTTTGGAATTTACCTGGCATAACCATAATTGCTGTATGGATGATCTGACCGTAGCCATCGGTAAGATCGAGGGTCAAAAATAGCCGCAGAATTACCACCAACGGTTGTGCGAATTACTACCATAAGGTGTTTGCTTTTTTGGCGACTTTGATGTATAATGAGACTGGCAAAATTCATCGACTTTATAGAAAGAAGGATGTTATTATGAAACGATTGTTGAGTTTAGGTTTGGCTCTGCTGATGTGTGTGTCCTGCTTTGCTATGAGTGCTGCTGCGCAGGCGGATATGGACAAGGTTAACGACGTGATTTATCGCATCGACAGTTTTTTGGACCTGCACGAGGTCTTTAACGATTGCGAAAGCCACTATATTGGTGATGCTGAATTCATCGCCAACCCCAACAGTTCCGCTATTGGGCTTGATATGGTAGAAGATCCTATCACCGAAGGCTCCTTTGCGGCTTTGTTCTACAAACTGGATGACCGCGATCCTGATATGCCTATGATGATTCGTTCCGGTTCCGACTGGTATCTCAATTCCTTTGATTATATCGAGTTTGATATGTACCTTACCGAAGGGATGAAATTGAAGGAACGTACCGCCGACAGCTGGGCAACCATTAAATTCCAATCGATCTGGACCAATAATGTGGACGATGAATGTGTATACAGTGTAAAGAATGCTACCGATCTGGTCTACGGCCTGAAAGCAGGACAGTGGAATCACGTTCGCATTCCGCTGCCCCAAAATAACGATCAGACCTTCAGACAATTCAACTTCCGTATCGGTACGGGATGCTTTGATGCCGCCATGGGCGAAGGCGTTGTGATGGATAACTTCCTGCTGACCGCCACCGGCAAACGGGAAATGGAAATCGGTGACGAAGGCGATCTAAACGCTTTGAAAGCTGATTACGACGCTTTGACCGATGAAGAAAAAGCCTTGGTTACCAACGCTGATACCCTGGATGCTCTGCTGGCCCAAATGGCTGACGTAAAAGCAGCTTATATGAAAGAAGTTCAGGACGTTATCGATATGATTGATGCTCTGCCCGATCCCAAAGACGTTACTGAGGATGACGAAATGGATATTGTAGATGCCGAGATCGCTTTGTCGGAGCTGGGTTACAGCCAAGCCAAATTGGTAACCAATCGTGATAAACTTTCTGCCGTACGGGAAGCCTTTAACAATCTGGGCAACGCTCCTCAAGCAAAACGGGGAGATGTGGACGGTGACGGTAACGTAGCCGCTGCTGATGCTCTGCTGATTCTCAAAGCAGTAGTTGGTAAGGCGCAATTGACTGCACAAGAAGCCGCTGCCGCCGATCTGGATGGGGATGGCAACATCGCTGCCGCCGACGCTTTGGTCGTGCTGAAAATCGTAGTTGGTAAAGAATAATTATATTCAAAAAAGCCGCAACGTTCATACTGAGCGTTGCGGTTTTTGCATTTTGTGACTTTGTCACAGAACAATTCTGTGAAACGGGGTATACTATACACGAAAAAACAGAAAGGGAGGTTTTAATATGTCAGTATTAAAGCTGAATCAAAGTAATTTTCACGAAGTTGAATCCGCCGATAAGCGGGTGCTGTTGGATTTCTATGCCGATTGGTGCGGTCCCTGCCGAATGGTGTCTCCTTTGGTGGATGAGATTGCAAAAGAGCATCCCGAGTTTTTGGTGGGCAAGATCAACGTAGACGACGAGCCTGCTTTGGCCGCTCGCTTTGGGGTGATGAGCATTCCCACGCTGGTGGTGCTGGAAAACGGCAAGGTAGTGGCGCAGTCGGCGGGAGCACGCCCCAAGGCACAGATCCTCGCTTTGCTACAGGGCTAATTCACGAAGTCGTTGTTTGTTTAACACTGTCACACCGCCGCGGGAAAGGCTGACTGTTCCCTCAGCGGCAAAGTATTTCAGCATACGGGTAACCACCTCACGGGCAGACCCCATATATTTGGCAATCTGCTCGTGGGTCAGGTTTATGATATCGTTGCCCGTGCGAGCGGTTTCGTCCAGCAAAAAGATGGCTAGCCGCTTGTCCATACTCATAAACAGAATCTGTTGCATAACCCACATCACGTCCGAGAATCGGCTGACTGCCGTTTCCAAGGCGAAAATCTTAATATCGGGATTCCGTTCGCTGACGGCGGCAAAAGCAGGACCGCTGATGACGTAGCATTCGCTGTTTTCTTCGGCGTCCACCATCACGTCAAAGGTGATAGCCTGCAGTACACATGAGGCGGAAAGCATACACATATCGCCTGTGTGCAATCGGTAGAGGGTGATTTCCTTGCCCTGTTCCGAAAGCATATATACCCGCAAACAACCGGCACGTACAAGAAATACGCCGGCACATTCGGTACCGTCGTGAATGGTGGTGCCTTTGGGATAAGTCATTGCCAGAGAATGATAGCAAAGCTCATCCCGATCTTTTTGGGAGATGGTCTCCCAAAAAGGGAAAATATCCCGATAGATGGGTTCAAACATTTCACGAGCCATAACAGTCCCTCCTATGGGTTTTATTATAACGAAATCAGGCAGGAAAATCAAGGAGCAAAACCATGAAACAATATGATATTATCGTCATCGGCGGCGGTCCTGCCGGTTATGGCGCGGCATTGTATGCCGCCCGTGGCGGATGGTCCGTGCTGGTAATAGAAAAAATGTCGGTGGGCGGGCAGATGACTTTGACTCACACCATTGACAACTATCCCGGCTTTGATCAAGGCATCGACGGTTGGGAACTGGGGGAACGCATGCAAAAAAACGCCCATCGGTTTGGGGCGGAAACGCTGTACGCCACCGTGCTTTCGGCACAATTGGCAGGCGAGGATAAGCAGATCGTGACCGACGGTGAAATCTTGCACGCTAAGGCAGTGATTCTTGCCACAGGTGCCGAGCCACGCTTGTTGGGGCTTCCCAACGAGCAGACTTGGTCGGGCAGGGGGGTACACTACTGTGCCCATTGTGACGGTCGGTTTTATCAAAACAAGACCGTGGCGGTGGTAGGTGGCGGCAATTCGGCGGTGACGGATGCGCTGTATCTTTCCCATCTGGCGAGCAAGGTATATCTGATCCACCGACGGGATGCCCTTCGCGCGGATCGGGTGTATCAACAGCGGTTGGATCAGCAGCAAAACCTGGAGATTTTGTGGAATACCACGGTGGAGGAATTGCTCGCCGAAGAACAATTGACAGGCGTCCGTCTGCAAAGCACTTTGGACGGGACAAGTTCTGTTTTGTCTTGCGACGGTTTGTTTGTCAGCATTGGCCGTAAACCGATCACCGAATTTTTAGACAGTCAGCTTGCTTTGAATGAGCAAGGCTATATTATAGCAGATGAGTCCACGCGTACCTCTCTTGATGGCGTGTTTGCCGCGGGAGACGTACGGACAAAAGACCTGCGTCAGGTGGTTACCGCCGTAGCAGACGGCGCGGTAGCTGCCCATCAAGCAGGCGAATATTTAACAAGGTAGGGAAGAATAATGTTATTACAAGCAGGACAAAAAGCACCCGACTTCGTATTGCAGGATCAACAGGGCAACGAGGTTCGTTTATCCGATCATCTGGGCAAAAAGGTGGTGCTGTATTTTTACCCAAGGGATAATACTCCCGGTTGTACCCGACAGGCTTGCGCCTTTGCACAAGCATATGATGTCTTTCGTCAAAAGGACGTGGTGGTGATCGGCGTGAGCAAGGATAGCGTGGCATCCCACGTAAAGTTTGCCGAAAAGTATAACCTGCCCTTTATTTTGCTGTCTGATCCTCAGCGACAGGCCATCGAAGCCTACGGGGTGTGGCAGGAAAAGAAAATGTGCGGCAAGGTGGGGATGGGCGTAGTGCGCACCACCTATTTGATCGACGAGCAAGGGGTGATCGCGGCGGTTATGCCTAAAGTCAAACCCGATACCAATGCCGCCGAGGTTTTGGCTGTGCTGTAACAGGTAAAAACACCCCTTTTTGTATTTTACGATTTGCAATCCTATTAAGGTTAATGTAGTAAGTCAACTCACAAAAAGTCCTAAAAAAGCTGGGATTTAGTTGAAAAACCGACAAGTTGAAACTTGTCGGTTTTTCTGTCGGAGCGGCGAGATTTGAACTCGCGGGGGATTGCTCCCTTCCGATTTTGCCGAGTTCTAATGGATTTTTGGGAAAGTCTATTAGAACTTTTCGTAGAGCTGCGACCATTTTTACACCAAAATCACTCTTTTGGCAGTGCAATAAAAAGCACCGGTTCAGGCATACGACACACAAAATCATGTAGGATTTAGACTGTATGGAATAAAAAACCAATGAATTTTAAAAATATTTTAAAAATATTTTAATAAAACAAAAAAGGATAGCGTTTATCTATTGCGATTTTTGTTTAAATATTGTATAATATAATATCTTGGAATATTTATGTCCAGTAGTTTAAAAAACAGTCGAAAGGGGTTGACACAAAATGCCTATGCAGTATAATTTGTTAAGCAAGCAAGGCATCGTTCTGCCCATTTCTACAGTAAAGTTAAATATTACATAAACAAAGCCATCTGTAGTGCGTAGAGGGTTTATTTCCTCTATGCTTACAGGTGGCTTTCCGTGTTGTTTAGGAGATAAAAGACCGTGGCAAAACATTCAAAGAAAAAGCAGAGCATTTTTGGGGGGCAAGTTTTTAAA
>JAFSIW010000058.1 GCA_017439545.1 Clostridia bacterium
GAAAAAAAATAAAAAAATTTCAAAAAAGTACTTGCATTTTGAAATAAAGTGTGGTAGTATATACCTCGCTGAAAGAAAACAGCCAATGACCTGGGGGTATAGCTCAGCTGGGAGAGCGCTTGACTGGCAGTCAAGAGGTCAGGGGTTCGATCCCCCTTATCTCCACCATCGACATCCTTTGCTTGAAGGGTGTCGATTTTCTTTTTACCACAATATATTGTGCTGTTTTCGTTTCGTGTTACGCATATCTTGTGCTTTTTGCCCATAAACGCCGTCTTTTTGTACAAAAAAGGCGGCGTTTTTTGTGAGAACTGCCAAAAATATCTAAAATAGAAAATTTCAATTGCTTTTCTTTATGGTCTATGCTATCATACTATATGTAGTAAATAAATATTGTGGGTACCATCGCTAAAATACAAGATATTGTAATATTCACACGAAAGGATCGACTACTATGCTGATTATCAAACGTAATGGTTCGGAAGTTACTTTTGACATCACAAAAATCATCGCCGCTGTTACCAAAGCCAACGAGGTGGTAGATGAAGCCGAACGTATGACTCCTATGCAGATTCGCCGAATTGCCGAATCGGTGGAACTTGCCTGCCAAAAAACCAACCGCTCTATGTCGGTGGAAGAAATTCAGGACTTGGTTGAAAAACAAATTATGGCACACGGCGCTTTCGAGGTTGCCAAGCGGTACATTACTTATCGTTATACCCGTAGCTTGGTGCGTAAGTCCAACACCACCGACGATAAGATTCTGAGCTTGATTGAATGCAACAACGAAGAAGCGAAGCAAGAAAACTCCAATAAAAACCCCACCGTGAACAGCGTACAGCGTGACTATATGGCGGGGGAAGTGTCTCGTGACATTACCAACCGTATTTTGTTGCCCCAAGACATTGTGGATGCTCATAACGAAGGTATCATCCACTTCCACGATACCGACTATTACGCTCAACATATGCACAACTGCGACTTGGTAAACTTGGAGGATATGTTGCAAAACGGCACGGTGATCAGCGGTACCATGATTGAAAAACCTCATAGTTTTTCCACCGCTTGTAACATTGCTACCCAAATTATTGCTCAGGTTGCTTCTAACCAATACGGCGGTCAAAGTATTTCTTTGACCCATTTGGCTCCCTTTGTGCAAATCAGCCGTCAACGCATTCGCGGTGAAGTAGAAGCTGAATTGGCTGAATTGGGCGTTTCTCCCGAAGAAACCGTGATTGCCGAAATGGTAGAAAAACGGGTACGGGAAGAAATCAAGCGGGGTGTACAGATCATTCAATATCAAGTGGTAACCTTGCTCACCACCAACGGTCAAGCTCCCTTTATCACCGTGTTTATGTATCTGAACGAAGCCAAAGACGAGCAAGAAAAGCACGACTTGGCTATGATTATTGAAGAAACGCTGGAACAACGCTACAAGGGCGTTAAAAACGAGCAAGGTGTTTGGGTGACTCCCGCATTCCCCAAACTCATTTACGTGTTAGAAGAAGATAATATCCACGAAGATTCGCCCTACTACTATTTGACCAAACTGGCCGCCAAATGTACCGCTCGCCGTATGGTTCCCGACTACATTTCCGAAAAGAAGATGCTGGAACTGAAGGTGGACAAAACCGGCACCGGTCGTTGCTACACCTGTATGGGCTGTCGTAGTTTCTTAACTCCTTACGTGGATGAAAACGGTAACCCCAAATACTATGGCCGTTTCAACCAAGGGGTTGTTACCATCAACCTGGTGGACGTTGCCTTGTCTTCCGGCGGTAACATTGAAAAATTCTGGAAGATCTTTGACGAACGGCTTGAACTGTGCCACCGTGCTCTGATGTGCCGTCACGAACGTTTGAAGGGCACGCTGTCTGACGCCGCTCCCATTTTGTGGCAATTCGGTGCTTTGGCTCGTCTTAAAAAGGGTGAGCCCATCGATAAATTGCTGTTTGGCGGTTATTCCACCATTTCGCTGGGCTATGCAGGTCTTTATGAATGTGTCAAATATATGACCGGCAAATCCCATACCGATCCTTCTGCCACTCCCTTTGCGCTGGACGTGATGCAACACATGAACGACGCTTGCAAAGGCTGGAAAGAAAAACACAACATCGACTTCAGCTTGTACGGTACTCCGCTGGAATCCACCACCTACAAGTTTGCTAAATGTCTGCAACGTCGGTTTGGTATCATTGAGGGCATCAATGATAAGGGTTACATTACCAATAGTTATCATATTCACGTATCCGAAGAAATCGACGCCTTCTCTAAATTGGCGTTTGAGTCCAAGTTCCAGGCTCTGTCGCCCGGTGGTGCAATCAGTTATGTAGAAGTTCCCAATATGCAACATAACTTGGATGCCGTTCTGCAGGTCATGAAGTTTATTTACGACAACATTATGTATGCCGAGCTGAACACCAAGAGTGACTATTGTCACGAATGCGGTTTCGACGGTGAGATCGAAGTAGTGGAAGACAGCGAAGGCAAACTGATCTGGCGTTGTCCCAAATGCGGCAACACCAATCAGGATAAAATGAACGTTGCCCGCCGTACCTGCGGCTACATCGGTACTCAATATTGGAACCAAGGACGTACCCAAGAAATTAAAGAACGGGTACTGCACCTGTAAAAATCAAACAATGCCCACTGTTTTGCAGTGGGCATTTTGTTAGGACTGAACGAGATGTATTACGGTGAAATAAAAAATTGCGATATTGCTAATGGCATCGGGGTGCGGGTGACCTTGTTTGTGTCGGGTTGCACCAATCATTGTGAAGAGTGTTTTCAACCCCAGACTTGGGCGTTCGATTACGGTAAGCCTTTTACCGCCGAAACCGAGCAGACCATTCTTGATATGCTTGCCCCCGATTATATCGATGGACTGACTTTGCTGGGCGGCGAACCCATGGAACCTGCCAATCAGCGGGCGTTGTTGCCCTTTTTGAAAAAGGTGAGGAAAACCTACCCCAACAAAACGATATGGTGTTTTTCGGGCTTTACGCTGGACGAGGAACTGCTTCAGGAATCCTACGCCCGTTGTGAGGTGACCGATGAAGTCTTATCTCAAATTGACGTGCTGGTAGACGGTCGCTTTGTTAAGGCACTTTATGACATTACCTTGCGGTTTCGCGGCTCATCCAATCAGCGGATTATCGACCTGCCCCAAACCTTGGCAACAGGCAAAATCGTACCTTGGGAAGGATAGTTTCTATTAATTTGAAAAACCTCCGGACTGTTCGGAGGTTTTTCGTTTTTATACACGGTTTTGCTTAACAAACTCCCACTTATCGTCTTCGGTCAGCTCCAGCAAATCTACAATGCTTTGGAACTTTTCGTAACGATTCTGTCGAAAGTCTTCGGGGTGATGAGCATCCCCACCAAGGTAAAACTTGCATCCCATCTTTTTGGCGATTTGGTAAGGTCGCAGTACTTTGGGTAAATGCTCCTCACTGTAATCGGCAGGGCGGATGTTCAGTTCCACACCCATACCAAGCTTTGCGACTTTGCCGAAAATATCTTCCCATTCTTCGTCCGAGAACAGAGCGAGGCATTCGGTAATATTGTGCCCCGCCGGTTGAGAAATCCAGGTAATATGGGCCAGCCCCACCCGTTCAAAAGGCAGATCCATAGAAAGAGCTTTGCGAATACGGGCTTTCATATAATTGGCGGTATCCTCCACCGTAAGCAAAGGCTTGTTGGCATCGGTCACACAGCCGATCAGATGCACGTGGGTAAGCGCCAAAATGTAATAATCTACGTTAGGCAGCTCGTCTTCGTGGAGCAATAGTTCAAAATTCATATCCATATCCACTTCTGCGCCCTTTAAAAAGCGGCAGGTTTTGGACTGGGGCAGTTGTTCAAGATAAGGCCAGATGATATCCCGCGTGTCGGGCCATAAATGGTCAGACAGACCCACCAAATGAAAGCCGTTGGTCAAAGCATAGGTTAAAATGGCTTCTTTGGTTTGTCGGTCGTCTCGTGAACAAGGGGAAATCAAAGAGTGATTGTGCAAATCGTGGTCAATCGCAAATTTCATCAACAACACACCTTTCTAATGCACAATATAGCATACTCAAATAGCAAAATCAAGAAAAAAGTGGGTCGCTTTTGGGCAACCCACTTGAAAAATTATTCGGTTCTCAGAGCCACAACAGGATCTTTCTTTGCCGCACTGCGGGAGGGGATAATGCCCGAAATCAAGGTCAGTATCACGCTGATGGCAATCAAAATGAGAGCGGCAGGCAAGGGGAGAAAGGCTCTTAAATTGGCGATATCGGTCAATGCATACAAGATGATATTGATAGGAATGCACAGCAGATAGGTTACTACCACACCAAGCAATCCCGAGGCAAAGCCAACGATCATAGTCTCGGCGTTGAACATACGGGAAACATTCTTTTTGGAAGCACCAATGGCACGCAAAATGCCGATTTCTTTGGTTCGTTCCTGTACAGAGATCAACGTGATAACCCCGATCATAATGGAGGAAACAATCAACGAAATGGCCACAAAAGCAATCAAGACGTAGGTAATAGCATTGATGATCGTGGTAATGGAGGACATCATGATACCGATATAGTCGGTGTATTGAATCTCCTGCAGATCGTCTACGGAATCATTGTAATCGGAAATGGCGTCCGTGATTATGTCTTTGTTTTCAAAGGAAGAAGCATACATGTTGATGGTGGCGGGATCATCTAAATCAATGTATCCCATATCCATTAGATTTTGCTCGTAGGTGGAGTCGGAGAATACCATCACCTTGTCATAATACAAGGCGCATTGCTCGGAGGTATAATCGGGCAGAGCGTAGGTCAAAGCGGCAGCCATTTGCGCCTTTGATAGACCTGCCATCTGTGCTTGTACCTGAGCGGCGTATTGGGCTTTTAACTGCTCTTCCATCATTTGGGTGAACAGCTCGTCAAACTCTTCATCCGACATATTGCTCAGATAGTTGGTAAGCTCCTGCTCGTCGATGTTCATTTGCGCCAGCATTCCTTGCTTTAACGAGGTTTCCAATTCCTCTCGTGTGCGGTTGCCACGGATCGCATTGGTTTGTGCGGTTAAAAATTCTTGTGATGGAATGGATTGAATCGCAAGATAAGCGTCGGCTTTCTTGTCCTGATCCGCTTCTTCCAGATAGCTGCGGAATGCCGCCTCTTTTTGCTGTGCCGACAGCGAGCCGGTGGTATCGTCAAAGGGCAATCCTGTGAGCACGTCGGTATGGGGGTCGGCCAATTGATCGGTGATCACCTTGGCATCCTTGGCTTGTTTAGATAAATATTCTGTCAGTTTAGCGGTATAGCAAATACTACCGGTGAGCATAGTAGTATCTGCGGTTTCTTTGGGGCGAATCACACCTGTTACTTTTAAGGGAAGAGCGTTATCATACAAATATCGAAGCCCCGCATCCGTATCACGCAGGTCGGAGTATAATCCCGTGGTTTCATCGAAGGCGTAGCAATCAGCATTTAAAACGGTCTTATACGTTGCGTTACAAACATCTTCGTAGGTCCATTTTTTCTCGGTTACCTCCAGCTTTGTGCCGTTGACCGCTGCATTTGCCAATTTTTTCATATCCTCTTCAGGCAAAAGACCTAACGCGTACAAGGTCACATCGTCAAGTTCGTTGTTTTGATCTAACACCAGGACGATCTCGTTGTATTCGTTGGGCCAGGCGCCGTATACGACATCATATTGATCGTGGAGAAGATCGTTGATAGGCTCACCGTTGTTTCCGGGTAGCAGTTCCTGCCACAGACCGCTTGCCATTGGTCCCATTTGTGCCATAGGAGACATTTGGGTCATGGTATTCATGGATGCCATATCAATTTCCATATACTGCATGATCAGATCCTGCAGAATCTTTTGCGAGTCGGAGCGAATGATGTTGCCGTCCACATTTTTGGTATAAATCTGTAAGTCGAACTGATAAGAGTATTGTACTCCGTTGACCGCTTCTTTTAATGAACTGTCTTGGTTTTGCATTTGCTTGATTAAGAAGGTTTTAAAGGAAGCGAGATCGTTGTCAATCTCTTCGATGTTATTTATCGCATTGATGATGTTGTACATGGCAGACTTTTTATATACCCCATCCTTTTCGTGAGTAGGGGATTCAGTAGCAATATCCATAAAGGTTTCCATCAAGGTGGTCAACTCCACAGTGGTAGATTCCAAGGTGATAGGATAGGCCGATAGTGTGCTTTCCTGCACAGCATCAATATAGGCGGTGGTACCTTGAGAAATTGCCAGAATCAAGGCGATCCCAATAATGCCGATGGAGCCTGCAAACGAGGTGAGGATGGTACGTCCTTTTTTGGTGAACAGATTCTTCAGCGAAAGCATAAAGGAAGTAGCAAAGGACATAGATGGCTTTTTCTCTTTTTTGGCGGGAATGGGGTTTAGAGAGACTTGTTGTTCATAAGCGAGGATCTCATCTTTACTTAAGGGATTGGAGTCATCGGTAATGACGCCATCCAACATTTTGATAATACGGGTAGAGTAGGTTTCGGCAAGATCGGGGTTATGGGTGACCATAATAATCAACCGATTCTCAGATATCCTTTTCAGAATTTCCATTACTTGCACGCTGGTTTCGGTGTCTAAAGCGCCGGTTGGCTCGTCGGCAAGAATGATATCGGGATCATTCACCAAAGCACGGGCAATGGCTACCCGTTGCATCTGACCGCCCGACATTTCGTTGGGACGTTTGTTGATCTGATTGCCGAGTCCAACTTCCTCCAAGGCTTGTTTTGCGCGGGCACGTCGCTGTGATTTGGATACCCCTGATAAGGTCAGTGCCAACTCTACGTTTTGCAAAACGGTTTGATGGGGAATCAGATTATAGTTTTGAAACACAAAGCCGATGGAATGATTGCGGTAAGCGTCCCAGTCACGATCTTTGTATTGTTTGGTAGACGTTCCGTTAATGGCAAGATCACCTTGGGTGTATCCGTCTAAACCGCCGATAATGTTTAAAAGCGTGGTCTTTCCGCAGCCGGACGGTCCCAAAATAGAAACGAATTCCGATTGCCGAAAAGAAAGGTCGATCCCTTTCAGGGCGTGCACAACACCGTCGCCTGCGGGGTACTCTTTGTGTATGTTCTGCAGTTTCAGCATAACACCAATGCTCCTTTATAAACGAATATGCATCATCTTACAAATACAGTATTAACCATATTTTAACATATCATACCGGGTTTTACAATCATTCATTTGCAAAAAACTTTGACAAACAGCGGTTTTTCTTATATTCTTAATATGTAGTTCAAATATTCTTTTATGATAAAATTGAGGTGACAGAAATGTTTAATATTTTGGTAGTCGAAGACGATCATAATGTACGTAAGCTGTATGGTACGATTTTGGAACAAAACGGGTTCAATCCTGTGTTGGCTGAAGACGCTAAGGAAGCTTTGGAATTGATGGATCATACCTACGTGGACTTAATCGTGCTAGATGTAATGCTGCCTGATATGGATGGGTTTCAATTTGCCAAACTGATACGCGAAGGGGGAATGGAAACCCCTATATTAATGGCAACCGCACGAGAAACCATTGTTGATAAGCGAAAAGGCTTCTCGGTGGGATGCGATGACTATATGGTCAAGCCGGTTAACGAAGAAGAGATGATTTTGAGAATCCATGCGTTGTTGCGCCGTTCAAAAATCGCCAGCGAGCATAAGATTACCTTGCCCCATACAGAACTGGATTATGACGGTCTGACCGTAACCTTTGACAATAAAACCCAAATTTTACCTCAGAAGGAATTTCGTTTGTTGTATACGTTGCTGTCTTACCAAAACCGCATTTTCACCCGTCGTTCGTTAATGGATGAGATTTGGGATATGGATAGTGAAACTGACGAGCGAACGGTAGACGTACACATCAACCGTCTGCGGGAAAAGTTTAAAAACAATCCTGACTTTGAGATCGTTACCGTCCGCGGGTTGGGATATAAGGCGGTGATCCGATGAATCGATTTCAAAGTTTACGTACCGCCATTGTTCTGCTTGTGATGGCGATCATGAGCATCTCTTGTTTTATTTCAGGAGCATTTCTATTGGTGTTTAAAGTGGCGGGCGCCATTCAATGGACTCCCTTGTTTTTAACTATCGCCATGCTGGAAGTCAGCCTCGTGGTTGGCACCGTGTTGGCATTCTTTGTTTCCAAGCGGTTTTTAAAACCCGTCAGGGAACTGATCGAAGCCAATAAGCGGGTAGCGCAAGGGGATTTTTCGGTTAGGGTAAGAGAAGACGATGAGAACACCGGAGAAATGCAGGAGTTGCTTAACAGCTTTAACCGAATGGTCAATGAACTGCAGGGCATCGAGT
The DNA here is from genome assembly GCA_017439545.1 of Clostridia bacterium. Lineage (GTDB taxonomy): Bacteria > Bacillota > Clostridia > Oscillospirales > Acutalibacteraceae > UMGS1484. The sequence goes on from JAFSIW010000058.1 coordinate 8,337, forward strand.
TGTACCGTACCGATTTTATCAATAATTTTTCCCACGAATTTAAAACCCCTATCGTTTCGGTACGGGGGTTTGCCAAGCAACTGAAGAATCCCGATTTATCCGATGAGCAACGACAGGAATATCTGGATATTATTATCAAGGAATCCGAAAAACTGTGTAATATGTCGGGCAACGTTTTGCAGATTTCCAAGCTGGAAAACCAAAATTTAGTAGCTGACCGCACCGTGTTTTCTTTGGATGAGCAACTACGCAATGCAATCCTATTATTAGAGCGGAGTTGGGATGAAAAGCAAATCGCGTGGGAATTGGATTTGCCTTCCACAGAATTCTACGGCAATCCGGATCTGATATCGCAAATTTGGAAAAATCTTCTGGAAAATGCCATCAAGTTTACACCCGAAAAGGGAACGATTTGTGTGGTATTACGTGAAGAAAACCATCGAGTAACCGTGCAGATTGCCGACAACGGATGCGGTATGGATGAGCAGACCAAGTCCCATATTTTTGAAAAGTTTTACCAAGGAGATACCTCCCACGCCAAGCAGGGGAACGGTTTAGGACTGGCTATTGTAAAGCGGATCGTGGATTTGTGCGAGGGAACGATTTCGGTGGAAAGCGCGGTAAACCAAGGCGCTTGCTTTACTGTTTGTCTGCCCAATTTAAAAAAGAATCAGTGACAGGGACATCCCTTTAAGAATAGGATACCGTAAAGCCTATTTTTGAAGGGGTGTTGTTGTATGCAACCGTTGTATCACAGTTTGAATAAAAATCATCCGCGTTTTTTTGCAGGTGCTAATTCCGGCGAGGGGTTTTATAGCCTGTTTGATGCGTTGTATCAACCAAAGCAAGGAGACCGAATGTATATCATTAAGGGCGGTCCCGGTACGGGTAAATCTACTCTGATGAAGCATATGGCGGTCAAAATGGCTGAATGGGAACAGCCTGTTGAACTGTATTTCTGTTCCTCCGATCCGGATTCGTTGGACGGCGTGCGATTTCCTTCCATCAAAGTTGCGATGGCCGACGGTACCGCTCCTCACGTGATGGAGGCACATTGCTTAGGGGTGTGCGAGCGGTTGGTTTGTCAGGCAGATTGGTTGGATTACGACCAATTGGAGCGTAAGCGAGATCATCTGCTCCCGCTGTATGAACAAAACAAAAGGTTGCATCAACGGGCGTCTCGATTTATTGCGGCGGCGGCTCGTTTGTCAGACGATAGTTTTACGGCAACCTGCGAGGTCACAGATCTAAAGAAAGCCGAAAATGTTGCGATGAAATTAGGAGAACAAATGCTTGCTCATCTGCCGGAGAAGGGAATGGAGAGTCGTCGGTTTCTCAGCGGGATAACCCCGAAAGGTTTGCTGATGTTCGAAGAAACGCTGGCACATTATGCGAAGCAGATATTGGTGATTGAAGACGAGCAAGGTGCCGCTTCCTCGGTGATGATGTCGGTACTGCGACAACTTGCTTTGGAGCGTGGACACCAAGTCATTACTTGTTTGTGCGCCCTTCATCCAAGCCGCAAAATCGATCACCTCATCATTCCTACCGCGCAGATTGCATTTTGCACCACCAATTCCATGATGCCCATAACGTTGGATACCGGGCGTCGGATTCATGCGGGTCGCTTTCGTGACACAGCAGGCTACGCATCCATCAAGCAACGATTGCGGTTTAATCGACGTGCTTCCGAGGAATTGTTGGATGGCGCTTGCCAGTTGATTGCAAAGGCGAAAGAGGTGCACGATCAGATTGAAGCCTGCTATGTGGAGGCCATGGATTTCACTTTGGCACAGCAGCATAAAGAACGATTGGTCCTTGAATTAAAGCAACGCTTAGAGGAACAAATCGGATGAATCAAGCGGCAGAGTAGGTTCCTACTCTGCCGCTTTTGTGATTTTCAATTGACTCGTCGCATAGTATAAACCAAGAATGATTGGTTGGGAGTTATGGCAGGTGGCGAAAAAAAAGACAAAAAAGCCTATGGCGGCAACAATGGAAGAATGGTTGCATTTGCCCAATGGAATTATGGAGAGCAACAGTAAGATTTCGCTCATAGGTAGCCGTGAACTGTGCATGGAAGGGTGTAAAGGGATTTTAGAGTATACTGACGGGCTGATTCGCATTCATTGCGGAAACCGACAGCTGAAGGTGCTGGGACGAAATTTGTCCGTTCGTGTACTGGAGCGGGATTATGTTGAGGTGGAAGGCATCATTTTTTCATTGACATTTGATTGATGAGTTTAGGAGGATTCGGATGCAAAATTGGATTGGCATGATTTTAGGAACATTGACCGTTCGTGTGACAGGCGGTTCACATGAGCGTTTTATGAATCTATGTGCAGTATATAACAGAGATATGTGGGACTTTCGCGCAGAGGGAGACAGTATTACCGTAAAGGTACGGGCTTCGGAATATAAAAATCTGCGCAAGGCCGCTCACCGTGCAGGTGTGCGGCTAAAGATCATAAAAAGGCACGGGATACCTTTTTGGCTCAGAAGATATAAAAATCGATACGGTTTGGTGGCAGGCATTCTGGTTTTTTGCTTGCTGCTTTCCTTTTTTAGCAGTCGAATCTGGGTGATTCGTATGCGGGGCGTGGAGGGAGAGATAGAGCAGCAAATTCTTACACAAATGAAGCAAGAGGGTATTACCTTGGGTACTCGAACCTCTGCATTTGACTTTGCTACTGTCCGCCAAAAGCTTATTGTGGCTTGTCCGCAAATTTCTTGGATGTCTCTCAATCCATCCGGGTCGGTGCTTAACGTGGACGTTAGTTTGCGAACGGCACCGCCGTTGGTACTGGATCACCAGCAACCCTGCAATTTGATTGCTTCTGTGGATGGAACCATCCTTTCTATGAATATCAAAAACGGTGACCCGATGGTCAAGGTTGGAGACGGGGTGGTGAAAGGGGATCTATTGGTTAGCGGAGCAGTGGAATATGCCGATGGTTGCACCGTGTTTCGCAAGGCGGAAGGGGAGATTTTAGCCGAAACCAAGCATCGGGTAACCTTTCAAGTGCCGTATGAACAAACTCATTCATGTTATACGGGCAAAACGAAACGTCGTTATGCCTTTCACTTTTTCGGATTATCTCTGCCGCTGTATATTGGTAGTGTTTCCGGTACGTATGAAAAAACCGATCGTTACCGGCCATTGGTAATCGATCAGGTAGCATTGCCCATTGGTATCTATGAAAGCAAATTTGCCTTAACTCAGCCGCTGACAGTACATTTGTCTCGTGAGGAGGCAGTGGCCGAGGCCACCGAAAAAACAATGGAATACGTTTCTCAGTCCTTACCGAACTGTGAAATAACCGCCATCAACTATCAAAAAGAGTTCACGAGCACACATGCGCTGGTAACGGCAGAAATTTTGTGCAAAGAAAATATCGCTTTTGCAGAAAAAATGTTGATTTTCCAATGAAAAGTGTTATAATATCAGTGATTGATTTGAAATTTTTGTTATCATAGTCAAAAATAAAGAGGGAAGTCCATGTACGAGCAATCCATTAATATCGACCGAATGGATCAGGCAATCGGTCTGTTCGGAAGTCTGGATCACAATGTCCGTCTGCTTGAGAAAGCCTTTTCGGTGACCATCTCGGTGCGCAATGGCGAAATGAAAATATCAGGAGAGGCAGAAGATGTTTCAAAGGCCGTTCTTGCGGTGCAGGGCCTGTTAAAACTGCTTAACAGCGGTGAAACGCTAAACGATCAAAATGTGGAATACGTGATTTCTATGGTCAACGACGGGCAGGAAGAGCGCCTTTCGCAACTTGTTGATCGGGATTGCATTTGTATAACATCAAAAGGCAGACCGGTCAAGCCCAAAACCATCGGTCAGCAAAATTATGTGCAAGCGATTCGCGATAATACAGTGGTGTTAGCGGTCGGTCCTGCAGGTACAGGCAAAACCTATCTTGCCGTGGCACAGGCGGTACAAGCCTTCCGTGCGAAAGATGTGAATCGCATCATTCTGACCCGCCCGGCCGTAGAAGCAGGAGAGAAACTGGGTTTTCTGCCCGGTGACATTCAGCAAAAGGTAGACCCCTATCTTCGTCCGCTGTACGATGCGTTGTTTGATATGCTGGGTGCTGAGAACTTTATGAAATATCAGGAGCGGGGAAACATCGAGGTTGCTCCTCTTGCCTATATGCGTGGTCGCACGCTGGATGACAGCTTTATTATTTTGGATGAAGCCCAGAATACCACACCGGAGCAAATGAAAATGTTTTTAACTCGTTTGGGTTTTAATTCCAAGGTAGTAGTTACCGGAGATATTACCCAAATTGACTTGGCAGACGGAAAAAAATCCGGCTTGATGGAAGCTACCGCCGTACTGAAAAATGTAGAAGATATTGCCATAGTTACTTTGAATGAAAAAGATGTTGTACGGCATAAGCTGGTACAATCCATCATAAAAGCGTACGATCAATACACACAAAAGAAAAACCGCGAAGCTACCAGGAGGAGAGAGTACGATGGAAAAAGTAAAAGTAGTCATTAAGAACAACCAAAAAGCCGTGAAGATTCCCACCGGCGTAAGACTGCTGCTGCGTCGCTGCTGCAATGCTGTTTTAATTATGGAAGGGTTTACCGATTCGGCAGAAATTTCCATTACCTTTGTGGATGAAGAGCAAATTCATCTGTTGAATAAAGAGCACCGCAATGTTGACCGCCCTACTGACGTGTTGTCTTTTCCCTTGGGTGAAAACGGTCAGTATGATGTCAATCCCGAAAACGGCGCTAAAATGCTGGGAGATATTGTTCTCAATGTGTCACGCGTTGTACGACAGGCCGAAGAATTCGGTCATTCCTTCCGTCGTGAGATTGCCTATCTGACGGCTCATTCTATGTTGCATCTGCTGGGTTATGACCACGAAAGCGGTGGCATAGAATCGGTGCATATGCGTGAAAAAGAAGAAGAAGTTATGAATCAACTGGGGTTGCCCCGCAATAGTACTTATACCATTGAAGATTAGGAGAACAAAGTATTTTGGAACAACAAAAATCGGCTTTTATTGCCATTGTGGGACGCCCCAATGCCGGCAAGTCCTCGTTAATGAACGCACTGCTCGGTCAAAAGGTGGTTATTGTTTCTGATAAGCCCCAAACTACCCGTACCCGTGTAATGGGCGTTTTGACGGAACAGGAATATCAGTATGTATTTATCGATACCCCCGGTTTTCATAAGCCGCGAACCGCTTTGGGTGAGAATATGATCAAGGCGGTTGGTGCGGGGATGGATGACGTAGACCTGTGTATGTTGGTGGTGGATGCTACCAAATCGATTTCTCCCATTGAAGAGGAATTGATGGACAAGTTTCGTCAACGTTGTCTGCCCGCCATTTTGGTGCTTAACAAAATCGACCTTGTGAAAAACAAAGAGGATCTGATGGGTCTGATTGCCGATTATTGCGGTCGGTTTGATTTTGCCGCCGTAATTCCTACGTCTGCCTTGTCGGGGGATGGCGTGGCTACGGTTAAACAAGAAATCCAACCATTTGCGGTAGAAGGTCTTCATATGTTCGATGAAGATACCCTGACCGACCAACCGGAACGGTTGATCGCCGCAGAGTTGATTCGTGAAAAACTGCTCCGTTTGCTTAATAAAGAGATTCCTCACGGCATTGCGGTGGTCATTGAGCGGTTTTCGGTTCGTGAGGATCCTGAGATCATTGATATGGAAGCCACTATTTTTTGCGAAAAGGCTTCTCACAAGGGTATCATCATCGGCAAAGGCGGTGCTATGCTCAAGCGTGCGGCTACCTATGCCCGCACCGATTTAGAGCGATTCTTTGACTGCAAGGTCAACCTGCAATGCTGGGTCAAGGTGAAAGAGGATTGGCGTAACCGTGAAGGCCTGATTCACTCTTTCGGGCTGGATTCCTAAAATTTAACAATGATATTTTGAATTTTACTCCTCAAAATAATAAAAAGGTTTTGAGGAGTATTTTTATGAAACAGACGAAAGCAGAATCCCATTGGCAAGCGTTTTATGCCACCGGCCGCGTGGCGGAGTATTTGGCATATAAAAAGGCTTCATCGGAGGAAATAAGCGATGAAATTTTCCACCAACGGATTGATCATACGGGAGCATCACGTGGGGGAATCGGATCGGCTGGTGACCGTTCTGACCCGTGACCGCGGACTTGTTCGCGCCTTTGTTTCGGGAGCCCGTAACATCAAAGGTAAAAAGCAAGCCGCTACCCAGTTGCTTTCTTACGGCAACTTTTATTTTGTAAAGGGTAAGGATGCTTACCGTATTACCGAAGCAGAATGTTTAGATGTTTTCTTTGGCCTGCGGGATGACCTTGCCAAACTGACCTTGGCGCAGTACTTTTGTGAATTGTGTGGTGTGGTCGTTCCCGAGCAAGACGATGCCGGTGCATATCTTCGGGTTATGCTCAACTGCCTTAAGTTTTTAGAAACCGATCGATTGCCCATCCATCAGCTGAAAGCGGTGGCAGAGTTTGCCTTGCTGACTTTGTCGGGCTATATGCCCGATACCGATGGCTGTCACGCCTGTGGGTGCGAAGATGGGAACTTCTACTTTGATCCTATTGACGGGGTTTTACAATGCGAGACCCATCGTTCTCCTCACGGGATCCCTGTTTCAATAGGCGTGGTGCGGGCGATGCATCACATCACCCATTCCACCATTGATAAGATTTTTTCCTTTACTCTTAATAACGATGGCTTGAAACGGCTGAGTGCCGTGAGTGAGGCCTTTGTTTTGGCGCAGTTGGAGCGCAATTTTACCACTCTTGATTTTTACCGCGGTCTGACCGAGGACATAAGGAACTGAATTATGGAACATACTATTTCAAAAAAACATATTCGTGTACTGGAGCTACCCAAGGTTTTGGATCGGCTTTCTTTGCTTTGTCATTGCGAAGATTCTGCTCAGCTTGCCTTAAACATTGAACCCCAAAGCAACCTGACCGATGCTAACCGCCTGCTTTCTCAAACTGTGGAGGCTTATACTCTCACGGCTCGTTACGGTGCTCCTTCGTTTGGCGGCATGACCAACGTAAACGGATGCCTCACCCGCGCGTCGGCGGGGGGCAGCCTTTCTATGGCAGAACTTCTTCGGGTGGCAGAAACCCTGCGGGTGATTCGCTCGCTGAAACAATGGCAAGAGAATCACGCGCCCACTACAGATGCTCTTGCGGTGTATTTTGATGTGTTGCAACCCAACACCTACTTAGAAAACCGTATCACGACCGCTATTATCAGCGAAGAAGAAATGAGCGACCAGGCGTCGCCTGCACTGGCAGATATCAGGCGGAAAATGCGCAATGCGTCCGGCAAGGTGCGGGAACAGTTGGACCGTTTGATCCGTAATAAATCCATGCAAAAGTATTTGCAGGACGCCATCGTCACCATTCGCGGCGGTCGGTTTGTAGTTCCTGTTAAAGCGGAATACCGTAGTGAGGTGGCAGGACTGGTTCATGATACGTCATCATCGGGATCTACTTTGTTTATTGAGCCCACCGCCGTGGTAGAGGCCAATAACGAGATCAAGGTGCTGGAATCTAAGGAGCGGGAAGAGATCGAGCGGGTGCTCGCTCTATTGTCTGCCGAGGCAGGCTCCTTTGCTGACGGAATTAAGATTGGTTTTTCAGCTTGCTGTTCGTTGGATCTCGTCTTTGCCAAGGCCAAACTCGCCTTTGATATGAAGGCCTCTCAGCCGGAATTGAACGATCAAGGCATTATTGATTTACACAAAGCCCGTCATCCTTTATTAGATCCTCTCAAGGTTGTGGCAACCGACATTCGTTTGGGCACGGATTTTGACACCCTGGTTATTACAGGGCCCAATACAGGCGGTAAAACCGTTTCTCTGAAAACCTTAGGATTACTTACTCTGATGGGAATGTGCGGTATGATGATCCCTGCATCCGATCACTGTAAGCTTTCGGTATTCAACCACGTGTTTGCCGACATTGGTGACGAGCAGAGTATCGAGCAATCGCTGTCAACCTTCTCCGCCCATATGACCAATATGATCGAGATATTGAAACGCGTTGATGATCGCAGTTTGGTTTTAGCAGACGAATTGGGATCGGGGACCGATCCGGTTGAAGGAGCGGCGCTTGCCACTGCAATTTTAGAAACCTTGCGCCTACGCGGCGCGCGGGTTGCCGCCACCACCCATTATGCGGAACTGAAAGCTTACGCCCTGCAAACCGAAGGGGTAGAAAATGCTTGCTGTGAATTTGACGTGGCTACCTTGCGCCCAACCTATCGGTTGCTGATCGGGATGCCCGGACGTTCCAATGCTTTCGCTATTTTGCATCGACTTGGAATGGAAGAAGCGGTTATTGCACGTTCCCGACAGTTGGTGTCTACCGAGAATCAGCAGTTTGAGCAGGTGGTGGAAAAATTAGAAAAATCCCATACCGATTTGGAGGAAGAACGGCTGGAGATTGCCGCTTTGCGACGTCAGGCACAGGAAATTGCCGCCAAAGCCGCCAAAGAACGGGAAGAACTGCAAAAAGAGCGAGAGAAAATTTTGGAGCAAGCCAAACGCACCTCCCACGATATGGTTGAAAAGACCAGAGCGCAGGCGCAGCAGGTAATGGATCAGTTAGAGCAGTTGAAGAAAGAGTCTAACAGTGAAAATGCAGCGCAAATACTTCGACGCGCAAAGGCAGAAATGAGCGGCGGCTTGCGCCGCTTGGAGGATACCGCTGATCCTGTGGATCAGACCGGTCGCTCCGCGTATCGTTTACCTCGTCCCTTGCAGGCGGGCGACAACGTGCTGATTGCCGACATTGACAAAAAAGGCGTAGTATTGACCCCGCCCGATGCTTCCGGCTATGTTTTTGTACAAGCGGGTATCATCAAAACCAAGGTGCCGCTTGAAAATTTGCGGCTGTTAGAGCAAGAAAAAGCTCAGATACCAAAAGCGGAAAAGCGGACAATTGGCATCGAATCTCGTGGACTTCGTAAGGTTTCTACCGAACTGGATCTGCGTGGGAAAGCCTCTGACGAGGGCTTGTTTGAAGTGGATCAGTTTATTGACCAGGCGGTTCTCAGCGGCATAGAGAGTGTTGTAATCATCCACGGGAAAGGCACAGGCGTGCTGCGACAAGCGGTTCGGCAGCATTTGAAATCCCACCGAAGCGTTGTCTCCTTTCGACGTGGACAGTACGGCGAGGGAGAAGACGGTGTAACCGTGGTTACCTTAAAATAAATAAAGTGTTCCGTGTGTTTATCATGCGGAACTTTTTTGTTTTCTGTCATATAAATGTCGAAAAAATCCTATTACTAAAAAAGTATCTGAAACTAATTAGGATAAATTTATTTGCTAATGACGGAATTGTCCTTGAAAATGACAGCGTATTTTGTTATGATGACAAGGGGAGATTCCGTATAAATGATTATTATAACGGTCTCCGTTTTTTAGAAAGGTGGATGCATATGAAATTACTTCGTCCCATGTCTTGGCTTTTGATTTTATCCTTGCTTGCAACTATGGCTGTTACCTTTGCTGTAGCCGATATCCGCTTGTATGGTGATGCAGACGGTGATGAAAAAATCAGCGCAGGGGATGCACTTACCATCCTTCGCCACGTTGTAGGGAAGAGCAAGTTAGAAGGGGAGCGGGCAATTGTTGCCGATGTAAGCGGTACCGACGGCATCAGCGCCCAGGATGCCCTGCTGGTTTTGCAATACGTTGTGGGAAAGATTAAGGTGTTTCCCGCTGAAGAACTTGCGGTTTTGGGTGAGAATCTAAAAACCGTTCCCCAATTGATTGATACAAAATCCTTTGCAACGCCGATTGCACCTGTTGAAATTAACGAAGCATTCAACACCCTCACTCAGATCAACCAGGCCTACTCACCGTTGTATGATTTGGACGTTGACTGTGTCTTGGCTTACGTTTACGGCTTCAATCACGGCGCAATGCCGTCGGATTGGGTCGAGAATAAAACCTCCTACGGCGATACGGATACCATTGGTATTATGATTGCTGTTAACCGCGACAATGGGGAATACCTAAGGCTTCATCCTGATCGGGGCATGAAAGATGTGCAAACGAAATTTGACGGCACATATCGTCAGCATTCCGCTTTTGGCGATACCCCCGTATATTATATGGTACCTACCGATCCATATATTGAGTATAAGTGGGAGGTAATTGATAGTTATCTAAAGACCGGTCACGTAAAGGTTGTAGCATTGGAAGAGCCTGAATTGTGGAACAATGCAGGATATTCCCAAGGATATCAAGAGGCGTATGAAGCCCACTTCGGTGAAGATTGGGAAGATTTTGATCTGAACGCCGATGCTATGTGGAAGAATCAATTTTTTAAAGCGTATGTGTTCAAACACGCCTTTGAGGTGCTCTCCCGTCGCATCAAAGAGAACTATCCCGACGTGTCGGTTCTGATTACCTCTCACAGTGGTTTGAGCTACAGCAGTCACGGTATTTCTACGGGTCTGGCTATGTATGCCGATATTGACACCATTGACGGCGTGATAGGGCAGACTTGGTCAGACGATGCCAGTCAAGCTTTTCCGTACGGTGGTAAAAATATCTCTAATATCTATATGAATGCGATGTATGCCTACAACAGCTACGGTGAGGCGTTACAAAGCGGGCAGACCTTGTATTTGTTGCAAGATCCTGCATCGGATAACGGCAATCTTTCTGCCGAAACCAAAGAAGAAAACTGGAGAAATACGGTGGTAGCCGCTATGATGCAAAATGATACCACCTCTTTCCAATCTACCATTTGGCCGCAACGGGCGTTTCAGGCGGCAGGTATGGATTATAAAACTGCTCAATTAAACATCAACCGTATGTTCCAAGAAATGCACACGCTGTCCGGTAACGTATACAGCGGTACAACGGGCATTGCGTTGGCCACTTCGGATTCCTTGGGTTGGCATTTGAACAGCCGTGACGTTTTAACCGGAAACAGCCGCGCTTCTGTGTCGGGTATCTATCTATCATTGCTTAATGATGGTATCCCCGTGGATACAGTGTGTTTAGACAACCTGACAGATGTTTCCCAATTGGCGGACGTTAATTTGCTGATGGTTTCTTATGATGCCATAAAGCCCTTAAGTGAGAAGGTCAATCGGGTTTTGGCACAATGGGTTAAAGAAGGCGGACGGCTTTTGTATTTGGGCGGTCACGATGGCTTTACCGACATTACCTGCGAATGGTGGTTTCAAAAAGAAACCACTCCCTATAACGATCTGCTTACACAGTTGGGTCTGACCGACGTGATCACCACGGTCGGTGACGTACGCGGAGATTCCAAGCCTGTTTGGGCAGGAAGCTCCTTTAGCGACAATAGCACGATCAATTCTCAATACTGTTCCCGCACTATTACCTTTGACGGCAGCGGCTTTCGTACCTTTATTACCGCCGATGGCAAGAATCTTGGTATCAGCGCCGACGTGGGCGAAGGAAAGGCCATCTTTGTGGGCTTGCCATCTTCTTATTATTCCTTGCATATGGACAATGAAATGGTGGTTCGCGAACTCGCCGCATATGCATTAGAGGGTAGCGACACACCCTATTACAGCGCCGACTTCTTTGCTGCTCAGCGTGGTGACTATTTTGCATATTACAGCCCTAATGGATATCATAAAACGGCTGAGGATCGCACATATGTGAATCTGTTTTCTTCTAACTTAGATGTTGTTGTCAGCGGCACCTCTTTGGTACGCGGTGAACCCGTATTGCTGTATGATGCAACCGAAGAGGATAACGATAGCATTCCTCGGGTAGGCTTTACCGGTGGCACCGAAATGGCTGAGCGAGTCGAAAGTGCAACCGAAACCAAATATACCATTGCCGCACCCACGTCCTCCGTTCCCGCTACCGTGTTGTTCGGCAACGGAAAATTCCCCCAATCGGTTAAGGCACAAACACTTTCGGGCATCGGCGTATCGGTGATTACAGCCTGGGATTCCTATTCTGATTCTTTGGTGGTGAAAGCCAATATTCCCAACGTAAATGATCCTGTTGTGTTTACGGTAACTTGGGGCGATACCGAAGTAGAATTGCCCACCAACTATATCTTTGACAGCTTTACGCACTTTACCAAGGATTCTTTTGACAAAGATCCGCTGGTGGAAAGTCACACATGTCACGTTAACGGCGGTTGCTATTTCTGTGACCTTGATACCCACGTGATTTGGAAAATCGATCTGGAACAATATATTCAAGCAAGTATGACCTTGGATATTTTCGGTAATTACAAAGTTGAAGTTTCCTTTGACGGAGTCAATTGGAAAACGGTTGCCGATTGGTCGGAAGAAGGCAAACCGGTTGGCGTGTTAGCTGACGGCAGCAAGGTGGACGGCGCATCTAACCGCAGAGACCTGACCATATCCGCTAACTCCTATTCCGAAGCAGGCAAGTATATGTACGTGAAATTGGGAAGCTGTTATATGTATACACCCGAACATCCCGGCGGGGACCACGGCGGCTCCGTGTACAACTATACCCTGACCTATTTGACCACTGCAAAATAAGTGAAAGGATGCTTTTTCAATGAATACCAAACAGCAGAAAATTCAAATTCCATACTTTCAAAATGCCGACGGATTTTGCTATCCCTTAACCAATTTCAACGTTCCCGAAAACGGTGTGGTTACTCTGTATCAATGTAACGCAGGGTATAACCCCGTTTATGACGTGCATACCGACTGTATGTTGGCTTACGTTTATGGCATCAACAACGGCGGAGCATTGGATAGCTGGGTAAAGGCCAAGCATACCTACGGCGATAAAACGGTCATCGGTCTTATGGTTGCCATCAACCGTGACAGCGGTGAATACGTGGAAGAATATGCAGGCGAGCGGGGGTTGATGGACGTACAGACCCGCGCAGACGGCACGTTCCGTCAGCATTCGGTGATGGGTCCTCACAATATTTATTATATGGTCCCCACCGAGCCTTACGTGGAATACAAATGGAAAGTATTGCAACACTTTTTAGATACCGGCTTTGTGAAAGTGGTTACCTTTGAAGAACCTGAGTTGTGGAATGATGCCGGCTTTTCCGAAGGCTTTAAAGAAGAATGGGTTAAGTATTATAAAATGCCTTTCCAAGATCCGAGAGAATCGGCACAAGCGCGCTATCGCAGTCAATATTTAAAAGCGTGGCTGTTTTATGATGCCGTTCGTAAGCTATCTGAGCGGGTCAAGGAAAAATATCCCGATATTCAAGTGATCTTACCCTCCCACAGTATTGACGACTATTGTGCACATGGCATTGCCACCAACTTATCGATGTTCTCCTCGGTGCCTCAGGTGGATGGCTTCATCGGTCAAACCTGGTCGGACGGGGTAGTTCGTCCTTTGCCCTATGCAGGGGAAGAGCGTGAGAATCCCTTTGCTACTGCGGTGACCCAATATCGGTCATACCGTCCTTTCCTCAAAAAAGAGCATGCGCTCTATTTGTTGCAAGACCCCGCTTCGGACAACGGCTCTCTTACCCAAGCCCAAAAAGAAGAACGCTGGAAGAAGACGGTTGTGGCATCGGTCATGCAAGACGATACTGTGCTTTCACAGTTTACCATTTGGCCGCAACGGGCGTTTTCTGCCGCTACTCCCGATTATCGCACCATTCAATTGAACGTGTACAAAATGTACTACGAAATGGCCGGTCTGCAAGGCGCGATTTATGCGGGCTCGTCTGGTATTGGGTTCGGTTTGTCCGATACTGCCAGTTGGTGTATTGGTGAAGAACATAATCCCACGGGGAAAAGCCTTGCCACCATCTTTGGCATTTCGATGCAGTTGATTGAGGATTGCATTTTGCCCGATATTATTGCCTTGGATACGTTGACCGACGTCAAACAACTTGCCCACATGCGCGTTCTTTTGGTGGCCTATGACGTAATGAAGCCCCTTTCCGAAACTGTAAATGACGTGCTTGCCCGGTGGGTAAAGCAGGGTGGACGTTTATTGGTGGTTGGCGGCGACGATGGGTTTACCCATATGGAGGACGCTTGGTGGAGCCAAAAGGGTACGACACCCTTAAAGGATCTGCTTGCTAAGGTGGATGTTTCTGCTACAGTATCGTCTGCTCAATTGAGCGATGTTATCCCTGCTTTGCAAGGTACTGATTTGTCGCAGGAAACCTGCATTCAAGGGGAGTATGCTAAACGCGCCCTCGCATTTGAAGGAGAAACTCTTGTACCTGTTATGACCGCCAACGGCAAAACCGTTGCTTTTACCGCTAAAGCAGGACAAGGCGTGATTGGCGCATTGGGTCTTCCGTCTTCCTATTTCTCCCTTTCACGTTCGAATGAAGATTTGCTTCGTACTTTGTGGCAAATCATGTTAGAAGGAGACTCTGTTGGTTACGTTCCGGCTGATACCATTGCCGCCTGCCGTGGACAATATATTGCCTTGTGGGGTTCAAAGGATTTGGCTTTCAATGAAGATAAGATCTTTTTAAATCTGTTTGATTCTGCCTTGACTCCTATGAAGGGCGGATTGCTTGAAAAAGGTCTGACCGCCTTCTTGTTTGACGTGACCGATCAGTTGAACGCCAAACGACCCTGCCTGCTGTTCACCGGCGGCGTGGAACAAGCGCCTACCGTTACGACCGATAACAGCGTTACTTTTACCATTGCACAGCCTGCCGATTCTACGTCTTCCAGTATGATCTATCACGCGGGTCGTAAAGTAAAAACGTTAACTGCTGTTACATCTGACGGTGCGCAGGTTACGTTGGAACGTAAAGCCTATCCGGAGTTTGATATGGAACTGTTGCAGTATTACTGCACCAATATCGATACACCTTTGACTGTTACTGTGGAATGGGAATAAAAAACAATCGGTCCGGGTGACCGGCAAAAGTGAACGGGACTTGCCATTTTGAAACCTGAAGAATAAGAAAAAGCCTTGATGGTATCCATCAAGGCTTTTCGTTTAGTCTAATTGTAAAATATGTCGAGCATTGTCTTGTAAGATCAGTTGGTTTTCCTGTTCGGTCAACCCAAGCCCCAAAAAGCGGTTGAGTTCAAATTTGGGATTCCACATAGGATAATCACTCCCGAATAACATCCGTTCAGCGCCGTAGATGCGAATCAATTCTTTCATTCTGCGAGGGCCAAGGGTGAACATAGAACTGGAGCAATCCATATAACAGGATTCGTTTTCTAAATATTCTAACGCCATATCGGGAATTGACCAACCGCCGAAGTGGGCGGCAATCACCGTTAAATCGGGGAAGTTATGCAATAAATGCACCAATCGGTAAGGGTGAGAGTTGTCGTAACGGTAATCCCCGCAATGGATCAACAAGGGGAGTTTACCGCGAAAGAGATCGCAAATGGCATACAATTTGGGATCGTCTACGTTAAATCCTTGTGTTTCGGGATGGATCTTGATTCCTTTTAACCCCGCATCTAAAATAGATTGAATCACCCCTTCGGGATCCTCCATATCGGGATGGATGGTGCCGAATCCGTAGAATTCGTCATATTGTTCTACTTCGTTTTGAATGAATTTGTTAATCACCGGCACGTGCTTTGGCACGGTAGCAACCGAGTGCACCACGAATTTATCAATGCCTGCCGATGCGCCAATGTCGATAAGGGTTTCGGCTAAACCGTCGTTTGCCATGGTTACGTTATAAAATTTGCCAACGTTTTCCACAGCTGCAGCGGCGATTTTTTCGGGATAAATGTGTGCGTGAAAGTCAAATATTTCCATGGGTCAGGACCTCTTTTCGCCAACAGTATAGCACAATTTTTTGACACTTGCAATCAAAAGTCTTGAATTTTTGCGGGATTGCGGTATAATGAGATAAATAAATGAGGTGATGATTATGAATATTCCGAGATGTGAACATCCCAAGCCGCAATTTTGCCGAAATAATTGGCTGAATCTGAATGGCACATGGGATTTTGAAATCGATAACAGTAACAGCGGCGAAGCCCGTGGCCTTGCCAAAGTCGATGCAAAGCTGAACAGCAAGATTCTTGTTCCGTTTTGTCCCGAAAGTAAATTATCGGGCTTGGAACATATCGACTTTATGTCTGCTGTTTGGTATCAACGTACCGTGTCGGTAACCAAAGAACAGTTGGCGGGCAGGGTGGTAATGCACTTTGGTGCAGTGGACTACGAATGCACGCTGTTCGTTAACGGGCAAAAAGCAGGAACCCATAAAGGTGGCTATATTTCCTTTAGTTTCGATATTACCGCTTATTTAATAGAAGGGGAAAACGTGCTGACTGTTCGCGCAGTGGACGATACCCGTAATTCTTATGTGCCCAGCGGCAAGCAATGTGAGCGGTATCAGGGCTATGCTTGCCTTTACACCCGCTCTACCGGCATTTGGCAAACGGTTTGGCTGGAATACACTCCGAAAGTTTATGTGAAATCGGTGAAATTTTATCCTCAACCCGAAACCTGTGACGTAACGGTTATGGCTGATTTGTGCGGTTGCGCCGATTTGTGTGTTGACGTAACCTACCAAGGTAAAACTATGGGTCAGGCAACGCTGAACAATGCCTGCGGACAGATTTCGTTGCACATCCCCTTAGAAGAACGTCATCTTTGGGAAGTCGGTCACGGTCGCCTTTATGACGTAACTATTACTTTTGGCGAAGACAAGGTTGCCAGCTATTTCGGTCTGCGTAGCTTACGTATGGATGGGAAAAATTTTCTGCTTAACGGCAAGTCGGTGTTCCAACGTTTGATTTTGGACCAAGGGTATTATCCCGACGGTATTTATACCGCTCCCAGTGATGAAGAACTGGAAAAGGACGTACTTCGCTCCATTGCCATGGGCTTTAACGGCGCTCGGTTGCATCAAAAAATCTTTGAAGAACGCTTTTTGTATCATTGTGACAAACACGGTTACATGGTGTGGGGTGAATATCCCAGTTGGGGCGTAAAAATCGAAGATCCTGCGCTCCTTCACGTGTTCCTGCAAGAATGGTTGCAAGAGTTAGAACGGGATTTTAACCATCCCTCTATTGTTGGTTGGTGTCCCTTTAACGAAACCCACGGCAATCAATACCGTGAGACGATTCGCATGGCCTACCGTGTTACCAAAGCGGTGGATCCCACCCGTCCTTGTATTGATACCAGCGGCTATATTCACGTAGAAACCGATATTTTTGATCTGCACGATTATGATCAGACCCCGGCTACTTTTGCCGCTCGCTATGAAGGCTTTGCTAAAACCGGTGAGTTGAAGCAACCTGATTACACGCAGAAACTGCAAAATTATGAAGGTCAGCCGGTGTTTATCAGCGAATACGGCGGCATCCGTTGGTCAAATGATGAAAGCGGTTGGGGCTATGGCGCAGGACCGCAAACCAAAGAGGAATTCTTTGAACGGTTCAAACTGCTGACCGACGTACAGCTTGACAACCCCAATTTCTTCGGCTTCTGCTATACGCAATTAACCGACGTGGAAATCGAACAAAACGGTCTTTATACCTATGATCGTGTTGCCAAATTCCCGCCCGAAGAAATCGCCCCCATCATTGCCCGAAAAGCCGCCATTGAAGAATAATCCACACAGAACTCCTGCTTTCTTGTAAAGCGGGAGTTTTTTGGTATATTGTTCCGCCGTTTTTCATATAGATGAACAAAGAATACAGAAAAAGGGCGGGTTTCAATGACTGATACAAGTATATACAATGATATTGCAAAACGGACGGATGGGAATATCTATATTGGAATTGTCGGACCGGTTCGTACGGGGAAATCTACGCTAATCAAGCGGTTTATGGACACAATGGTTGTACCATATATTGAAGGAGAGTACCAACGAGAGCGAGCCATCGATGAACTGCCCCAATCAGCAGCAGGACGCACCATTATGACCACAGAACCAAAATTTATCCCCGAGGAAGCAGTGAAAATTCAGTTAGATGGTGTGTCTGAATTTTCGGTACGAATGGTAGATTGTGTTGGTTACATTGTTCCAAGTGCATTAGGGTATGTGGAAGAGGATAAGCCTCGTATGGTACAAACACCGTGGTTTGATGAAGAGATTCCCTTTAATATGGCAGCCGAGATCGGCACGCAAAAGGTAATTACCGAGCATTCCACCATTGGTATTGTTGTGACCACCGATGGGAGCATCAGCGATATTGACCGCACGGAATATGAAGAAGCGGAAGAACGTGTGATTCGCGAGCTGCAACAAATTCATAAGCCCTTCGTCGTGTTGATGAATTGCGTCGAGCCCGATTCTGATTCAGCCAAGGATCTGACGCAGGCTATGAGTGAGAAATACGGAGTACCGGTTCTTGCGGTCAATTGTTTAGAACTGACGCAGGAGGATATTCAACAAATTTTATCCCGTATTTTGTATGAGTTTCCCATGCAAGAAGTGTTGATCGACCTCCCGGATTGGTTTAAAGGCTTGCAACAGGATCACTGGTTAAAACAAGAGGTGTTTCAGGTGATCGGCTCAACTGCCGATCGGATCACTAACGTTCGTACGGTGAATCTTTTAGAGGAAGCCTTGCTGGAAAATGAGCATATTCGCAGTGCGCAGGTGCAATCGGTGGAATTAGGATCGGGACGTGCGACTATAGCTGTTGGTTTACATAACAACCTTTTCTATCGGATTTTAACCGAAGAAACAGGACTGGATATTTGCGGTGAAGAAGGTCTTATGGGATGCTTAATTGAATTGTCAGACATTAAAAAACGGTATGAGAAGGTGCGCGCTGCCTTGGATGATGTAGAGCGGGTTGGATACGGCATTGTGATGCCGGAAAAAGAAGAAATGACCTTGGAAGAACCGGAAATAATGAAGCAGGGCGGACAATACGGCGTGCGATTGAAAGCCAAAGCGCCATCGATTCATATGATGCGAGCAGATATTAAAACCGAGGTTACTCCTGTGGTGGGATCGGAAAAGCAATCGGAGGATCTGGTTCGGTATTTGCTGTCTGGCTTCGAAGATGATCCTACTCAAATTTGGGATTCCAATATCTTCGGTAAATCATTACACGATTTGGTCAATGAAGGATTACATGCAAAACTTGCCCGTATGCCGCAAGATGCCCGTAATAAAATTCAGGAAACCATTTCTCGTGTCATTAACGAAGGGTGCAGCGGTTTGATTTGTATCATTTTGTAAAAGAAAAAGACGGTCGGACTTACCGACCGTCTTTCATTTTGTTCGTTTATACGTTAAAACGGAACAGAACAATGTCGCCGTCTTTCATCACGTATTCTTTGCCTTCCGAACGGACAAGTCCCTTTTCCTTGGCTGCTACCATAGAGCCTAATTCCATAAACTCGTCATACCCGATGACTTCCGCACGGATGAATCCTTTTTCAAAGTCGCTGTGGATCTTGCCTGCGGCTTGAGGGGCTTTCGTGCCTTTTACAATGGTCCAGGCGCGTACTTCAGGCTTGCCTGCGGTCAGATAAGAAATGAGACCGAGCAGAGAATAACAGGCCTGAATCAAGCGGTCCAGCCCGGAGCAGGGAAGACCCAATTCTTCCAAGAACATGGCTTGCTCTTCTTTGTCCATTTGGGCGATTTCCGCTTCAATCTCGGCACAGATTGGTAATACGCCGGAACCTTCTTCGGCGGCAATTTTTTGCACAATCTGATACCCTTCGTTGTTATCGATCCCGTCGGTCAGATCGTCTTCACCAACGTTGCAGGCGTAAAGCACCGGTTTGTCCGACAAAAGACCGATTTCGCTGATAATGGCGGCATCGTCCTCACTGCGTTCAAAGGAACGGGCGGATTTCCCGCTTTCCAGATGGGCGTACAAAGATTTGAGCAATTCCACTTGGGCGGCCAGCGATTTGTCACCCTTCATTGCTTTGGTGGTACGATCGATCCGACGTTCCAGCATTTCCATATCCGAGAAAATCAACTCAAAGTTGATGGTTTCAATGTCCCGAGCAGGGTTGATGTTGCCATCGACGTGAATAATGTCGTCATTCACAAAGCAACGAACCACATGAACAATGGCATCCACCTCACGAATGTGGGAAAGAAATTTGTTGCCCAAACCTTCTCCTTTGGAAGCCCCTTTTACCAAACCTGCAATATCCACAAATTCTACCGTAGCAGGAGTGATTTTGTCAGGCTGGTGAATTTCAGCAAGCTTGTCTAACCGTTCATCGGGAACAGCAACAACACCAACGTTAGGCTCAATGGTACAAAACGGGAAGTTTGCCGATTGAGCGCCTGCATTGGTGATGGCGTTAAACAAAGTGGATTTACCGACGTTGGGCAATCCTACAATACCTAATTTCATATCTATTACCTCATTTGTTAGTTTTTGAGACTGTGCATGGGAGCAGGAATGCGACCGCCACGGTTAATGAATACCGAGGGCGAAGCAGTGTTGACCGGCATGATAGGACCACTTCCCAACAATCCACCAAAGTCTAATTCTTCGCCCATGGATTTGCCGATGGCGGGAATCAACCGTACGGCGGTGGTTTTGGAGTTGACCATACCTATGGCGGCTTCGTCGGCAATGATGCCCGAAATTACGTCAGCGGTGGTGTCGCCGGGAATGACGATCATATCCAGACCCACCGAGCATACAGCGGTCATTGCTTCTAATTTTTCTAATTTAAGACAACCGCTGCGAGCGGCGTCGATCATACCCGCATCTTCCGAAACGGGAATAAAAGCGCCCGAAAGTCCACCTACGTGAGAAGAAGCCATCACGCCGCCTTTTTTAACCGCATCGTTGAGCATAGCAAGGCAAGCGGTGGTACCGCATCCGCCGCAGGTTTCCAAGCCCATCTCCTCTAAAATATGAGCCACCGAGTCACCAACGGCAGGCGTGGGGGCAAGGGACAAGTCCACAATACCGAAGGGCACGCACAGCCGACGGGAGGCTTCTCTGGCAACCAATTGACCCATACGGGTGATTTTGAAGGCAGTGCGTTTAATGGTTTCGGCTAATACGTCAATGGAGCAGTCCTTGCCGCATTTTTTTAAGGCAGCTACCACAACACCGGGACCGGAAACACCTACGTTGATGACGCAATCAGCTTCACCGGGACCGTGGAATGCACCTGCCATAAAGGGGTTGTCTTCGGGAGCATTGCAAAATACCACCAATTTGGCGGCACCAATGCAGTTGTTGTCTGCAGTTAACTCGGAGCAACGGCGAATCACCTTGCCCATTTTAGCGACGGCGTCCATATTGATACCCGCCTTGGTGCTACCGATGTTGACCGATGAACATACGTTGGTGGTTTCGGCTAATGCTTCGGGAATGCTTTCGATCAGTGCATAATCGCCTGCGGAAAAGCCCTTGTGTACCAAAGCGGAATATCCACCGATAAAATTGATTCCCAAGGTATCGGCTGCATTTTGTAAAGCGTGAGCAAATTTTTTCACTTCAGCACCGGGACAAGCAGCAGCCAACATAGCGATAGGGGTGACAGAAATCCGTTTGTTGATGATGGGAATTCCGAATTCCTTTTCAATGCCCTCGCAAACAGAAACAAGATTTTCGCCATAAGCTGTGATTTTGTCATATACTTTCCGGCATGCTTTATCAATATCACTGTCAATACAAGAAAGCAATGAGATCCCCATAGTGACAGTGCGGATATCCAAATGCTCCTGTTGGATCATATTAATGGTTTCTAAAACATCCTGATAGGAGTAATTCATGTTGGCCCTCCTTAGATTCGGTGCATAGAATTAAAAATATCTTCGTGCATGGTATGGATGGAAAGCCCCATCTCTTGCCCTAACCGATTCAGTTGATCGGATAGTTCTGCAAAGGACACGGCACACTGATCGATCTCTACAATCATAATCATAGTAAAGTACTCCTGCAGTACCTTTTGAGTCACATCCACGATGTTGCAGTTGTTCTTAAAACAAACGTCCGATACTTTGGCTAAAATGCCGACGGTATCGGTGCCAATGACTGAAATTACAGCTTTCATTTGTGTTTTCCTCCAATGAATATGAATTAACTTTTCCATTATAGCACACTTTTTCAAAAAATGAAGAATAATTTACAAAAATTCTTTGAAAAAAATAAAATCTGTGTTATTATACATATTGTAATTTCTTTGTGGAGAGGAGAGAATTATGGGTTACAAAAACCTTGTGGATTTTCACGTGCACACCGATAATTCCTGTGACGGACACGATTCCTTAATGGTGATGAGTGAACGTGCCGCCGCAAAAGGGATTCGTGCTATCGCTGTGACCGACCACGCAGAGTGTCATCGGTATTATAAGGATAATTTTCATCTTGCTATTCGTTACAGTCATTTTGAAACGCTAAAAGCCAAAAATGCATTCCGAGGTCAGCTCGCTATTATGACCGGCATTGAATTGGGACAGCCTCTTCATAATTTAGAAGCGGCAGAGGATGCATTGTCGGCCAATCGTTACGATATTGTGGTGGCGGGCTTGCATTTAATTCGCGGCGGTGATGATTTTTGGAAGCTTGATTATCATAACGCAAATGTTCCGACCCTGTTGCACGCTTATTTTGACGAGATTTACGAGATGGTTTGTTGGGGAAGGTTTGATTCGCTGGCTCACTTGACCTATCCATTGCGCTATATTGAGGGCAGAGACCAGATCCCCGTGGATTTAGCGGATTACGCTGAACAAATTGATCGAATTTTGGAACGACTGATTGCTGACGGCAAATCCTTGGAACTTAACACGCAGGGATATCGTACCGAATACGGTCGTCCCACGCCGGATATGGATATTCTTAGACGGTATAAAGAGTTGGGCGGACAGTACGTAACCATTGGCTCCGATGCTCACTATGCTGTTGATATCGGTGCAAATATTGAAGATGGTTTGAGTTTATTAAAACAAGCGGACTTTGATTTCGTTACCATCTACGACCAAAGAGAGCCAATTCTTCTGCCAATTATTTAAGGAGTTATTATGCAATTGAAAATAGCGGCAAACGCAAAAATCAACCTGACTCTGTATATTACCGGTAAACGTGATGACGGCTATCATACCCTTGATACAATTATGCAGTCGATCGGTTTGCAAGACCTGCTTACCTTGTCGGTTTGCGACCAACCGTGCATTGCAGTAACCTGTTCAAACAATGAATTGGCAGGGGAGGGGAATCTTGCGTATCAGGCGGCAAAACGTTTTTTTAAAGCAATTGATCAGCGCCAAAAGGGAGTTGCGATCCACATTGAAAAGCACATTCCCTTGTCTGCAGGCCTCGGTGGCGGCAGTGCAGATGCGGCGGCGGTTTTAGTTGGTTTGAATCACTTGTTTAACGAACCTCTCAGTCCGGATGAATTGAAGGAATTGGCTCTACCGCTTGGAGCGGACGTACCTTTTTGTTTGGTAGGCGGGACTTGCCGTGCTATGGGGATTGGTGAACGATTATCGGTGTTGCCCGGGGTCAATAACGGATATGTGGTGCTGGTCAAGCCTTGTGAAAAAGAGTCAACCGGAAAAATGTATCAAAAATATGATGAAATTAAGGGATTGAAAGACGAAAATAAATGTGTTATAATACCTAAGATGGTGTCAAATGACTTGTTGTTTGTAACCTCATTGCTACACAATGACTTTTTGCCCTTATATGAGCATGAGAAGGTTCATGAAGCGATAACTGCTTTGCTTGATGCAGGCGCTGTGGGCGCTTCGCTCAGCGGCAGCGGGCCTACTGTCTTTGGTTTGTTTGCGGATGCTGATACGGCACAACAAGCGAGAGCCTGTTTGACAAACGGTTTTAATCAAGTGTTTTGCGCCCCGTTTGTGCAAACCGGACTTGAGA
The DNA here is from genome assembly GCA_017439545.1 of Clostridia bacterium. Classification (GTDB taxonomy): domain Bacteria; phylum Bacillota; class Clostridia; order Oscillospirales; family Acutalibacteraceae; genus UMGS1484. The sequence continues at coordinate 32,073 of JAFSIW010000058.1, forward strand.
TTCTATAAGTAAGAAAGGAACACGGAAATGAAAATCAAACGCATTTTTTGCCTTGTTTTGGTTATCAGTATGTTGCTGATTAACGTTGCTTGCGCTAAAGATGACAAAGGAAACAATACATCAAAGAGCGATGCCACTGTGTCTACAGCGCAGACCGTCATTCAAAGTGATAAAGCCGTCGGCTTCCAATTGGAACAACCTAAAGCAGGTGAAAAGGCTGCCGTCTTGCATACCAATTACGGTGATATATATATTCGCCTGTTTGCTAATGAAGCACCCAAAACGGTCGAGAATTTTATTGGTTTGATTGAAAAAGGCTATTATAATAACCTTATTTTTCATCGTATTATTGAGGGATTCTGCGTGCAGGGCGGCGATCCGAAAGGGGACGGCACCGGCGGTGAAAGCCTTTGGGGAGCCGATTTTGCCGATGAATTCTGTGATAAATTGGTAAATATTTCTTACTCGGTTGCTATGGCTAATGCAGGCCCCGGTACCAATGGCAGTCAGTTCTTTATTAACCATTCTACCACCAAAACCATCGATCGTGCTCAATATGATTACGATACGCTGTCGGCAACCTACAACTCCTATTACCAACAATACGTGTCGGCCTATGGTGCCAGCTTCACCCAACAATTCCCCACGGTGGAGAGCTTTATTAACGACTACGTAGGCGGCATTAGCCCCGATTCCCGCGTAGTTCCCGAAGAAGTATGGAAGCTGTACGAAGCCAACGGCGGTAACATCAGTTTGGATGGTGCCTGGCGTGCTAAAGGCGGTCACACGGTGTTCGGACAAGTTTATGCCGGCAAAGACGTGGTGGACAAGATTGCCGCTGTAGACGTGGATGAAAATGATAAACCCGTTAAAAGTGTAATCATTGAATCGGCTGAAATAATCACCGTTTCATAAATTAATATTATATTTCCGAAAGGAGTCAATGGAATATGAATTATTCCCATGAAGTGGAAAAAATGTGTCCTGTGGCCAAAGGCCCTCATCATGGACCGGCCCCCATCCCCGAAGAAGGTAAGTGGGTCAAATCTTATCAAATCAGCGATATCAGCGGTCTGTCTCACGGTATCGGTTGGTGCGCACCTCAACAAGGTTGCTGCAAACTGACCTTGAATGTGAAAGACGGTATCGTGGAAGAGGCCTTGGTAGAAACCCTGGGTTGCTCCGGTATGACCCACTCGGCTGCTATGGCTGCCGAAATTCTGCCCGGCAAAACCTTGCTGGAATGCCTCAACACCGACTTGGTGTGCGACGCTATCAACGTTGCCATGCGTGAGATCTTTAAGCAATTGGCTTACGGTCGTACCCAATCTGCCTTCTCTGAAGACGGTCTGCCCATCGGCGCCGGTATGGAAGACTTAGGCAAGGGCTTGCGTTCGCAAGTTGGTACCATGTTCTCCACCAAAGCCAAGGGTGTTCGTTACATGGAAATGGCTGAAGGCTATATCACCAAAATGGCTTTGGATGCTAACAACGAAGTAATCGGCTATCAATTCATCCGCTTGGGCAAAATGCTGGAAGACATTCGTCACGGTGCAGAACCTGCTGATGCTTTGGCTAAAAACACCGGTACTTACGGTCGTTTCGACGATGCCGCTAAGTACATCGATCCCCGTGAAGAATAAGGAAGGAGGCGTTCACAATGGCTAATAATGTTAAATTCGAAGGTAAAGAAAGAAGAATGGCTAAAATCGAAGCTTGTCTGGCTGAATACGGTCTGGAAAGCTTGGAAGCCGCCCGTGATCTTTGCCTCTCCAAAGGCATCGACGTAGATGCTATCGTTCGCGGTGTACAACCCATCGCTTTTGAAAATGCTGTTTGGGCTTACACCCTCGGTGTTGCCGTTGCCCTCAAAAAAGGCATCACCAACGCTTCTGACGCCGCCGCCGCTATCGGTATCGGCTTGCAAGCATTCTGTATCCCCGGCTCTGTTGCCGAACAACGGAACGTTGGTCGCGGCCACGGTAACTTGGGCGCTATGCTGTTGAAAGAAGAAACCAAGTGCTTCTGCTTCTTGGCAGGTCACGAATCTTTCGCTGCTGCTGAAGGTGCTATCGGTATTGCCCGTACCGCCAACAAAGTTCGTAAAGAACCCCTGCGTGTTATCTTGAACGGTTTGGGTAAAGATGCTGCTTACATCATTTCCCGTATCAACGGTTTTACCTATGTGAAGACCGATTACGATTTCTTCACCGGCGAACTGAAGATCGAAGAAGAACGTGCTTTCTCTGATGGCGAAAAAGCCAAGGTTCGTTGCTATGGTGCTAACGACGTTTTGGAAGGCGTAGCCATCATGCAAAAAGAAGGTGTTGACGTTTCCATCACCGGTAACTCCACTAATCCCACCCGTTTCCAACATCCTGTTGCAGGTACCTATAAGAAATGGGCTTTGGAAAATGATAAGAAATACTTCTCCGTTGCTTCGGGCGGCGGTACCGGACGTACCCTGCACCCCGATAACATGGCTGCCGGCCCTGCTTCTTACGGCTTGACCGATACCATGGGTCGTATGCACGGCGACGCTCAATTTGCCGGCTCTTCTTCCGTTCCTGCTCACGTAGAAATGATGGGTCTGATCGGTATGGGTAACAACCCCATGGTAGGCGCCACCGTTGCTTGCGCTGTTGCAGTGGAAGAATCTGCGAAATAAGATTGATATTCAAACACAAAAAGGACTTGGAAATTCCAAGTCCTTTTTTATTAGTTCATTTCTATATTCGATCATATCTTCAAAACGAACAACGAGATCGAGCACATAAGATTTGGATTATTGCACAATTGGCATCGGATTGGCGGCTATGCGACCGTATATGGCGGACCAGCCTCGATAAGGATTGCATCGCAAGGCCTTGCTCTCGCAAGTGATAACTTGTATGGTCTCAGTCTGCGAGGTATAAACATGAACGGGAGAGGCGTATGCTGATTCACCATCTATGCGAAAATAGAAGGTGAATTCCTTGTTTAGCTCTCCGGTAAGCACAGTATCATTCCCATGGGTCTGGCGAAATTCATTGAGTATTTCATGAATAACAGCGGTATCGGTGGTGATTTTATAGGTGCCATTGGTATGATCGTGCATAGCGACCTCAGACACTTTATTGAATGGCGCTTGAAATATTGGACTGATCTCACTGATGAATGTGGGGAAGAAATGTGTCTCTAAACAAGTGAACAGCGCGTCAAAATCGCCGGAATAGTAGGATGTTCCGATTTGTATCAGATTGTCAGAAAAAAGACTAATCGTTTCTTTGGCTTTCTGGTCGGCGTATAGAGTCACAGTATATAACGAGGTCGAGATTTCTTCTTGAGAAGGATTTGTTTTGGTAAACCCTAAACTGTTAAGTGCAGCAATCATAGCGGCTACTTCTTGCGGATCGGTTAGTGTGATTTGTATATCCGATTGTCGCATAGCGATTGCGGTGATTCCATCGGTGCTCAAGGTGTAGGACTGTCCGCAAGAAGAAAGCCCTAAAACTAATATGATTACGATAGATAAAACGGGTATGAATCTTTTCATTTGATCACTTCCTATTATTTTTATTATAACAAAATTCCTCAAAAAATCAAGATGCTGGCGCAATTAACATTGGTTGAATCTGCTTTCCCCTTAAGGCGCAATCCAATGCACTCGGAATTTGATCAAAATCTGCTACAATCGACGTAGGCTTGTGCACGGGATCATCTTGTCGCATCGGCACAAAATAATAATTCTTAGTTACCATTAGCTTGCCGATGTTCCCAGCTGAACCGGAAAGTGCATCATTGGTTGAAACAGCAACCACAACAGGTCGTCCGTTGCGTAAATGTGCTTTTGCTGCCAAGGTAACACTTGTATCACTGATTCCATTGGCAAGTTTACCTAATGTATTGCCGGTGCACGGAGCGATAACAAGGGCGTCTAACAATTTTTTCGGACCAATCGGCTCTGCTTCAAAGATAGTATGAACTATGCGGTTTTGGCAGATTTCTTCAATTGATGTGCGGAAAGATTTTGCTGAGCCAAAACGCGTGTCAGTTTCATATGCACTCGTTGACATGATCGGAATGATGTTGTATCCTTTATCAACCAAACGTTTCATATTAGGGATTACCTTGGCAAAAGTACAAAACGACCCGCATAAAGCAAACCCAATCGTTGCTTCTTTCATATCAGTTTCCCTCCTTACTAAATAAGTGAGTTCGGATGCTATCCAAGGTGATTTCGGCGGCGGTTAAAGGGGCGTACAATGCGGGCAGCGATAAGGCCTGGATACACTGTATGCCCTGCTTATCTGCATAGACAAAGTCTACGCCGCCCGGTTTTGAAGCCAAGTCAATAATCAGCGTTGAGGAATCCTGCTTCTGTAATACATTGTTTGTCACCACAAGAGCAGGAACGGTATTGAAAACAATATCAAAGCGCCCGGCCTTATCAAGATCCTTCGTTTCAATAGGAACAGCGTCGGTTTTTCTAATGTCGTCCAAATCGGTGGATTTTCTTGCTGTTGCGGTTACTTGGCATCCCATTTTTATGAGAAGCGACACCAAGTGCTTGCCGATATTTCCGTATCCGATCACGCATACCTTGGCGTTTCTCAAAATGTAAGGGGTGTGACGCATCGCCAATTCGATAGCACCTTCTGCAGAGGGTAGACCGTTTTGATATTGAAATGCGGGATCACGTCCGTAATCAAAGTAATCGATATTTCTCTCCTTTAGCTTGTCAACAAAATAGTTTGGAAACAAACCGCCGCATACTATGTTCCTTTTTGTAAATGAATCAAACAGAGCATTCAAGGAAATGTTGCGCTCACTGAAAGGAGCGAATAGTTTGATTCCGTCTTTTGTGATGGGTATAGGTAAAATTATGATTGACTCGGCAGGAATCTTATCAGTGATCATTACTTCGGTTGACATTTGATCACAACGCTCTAACCCTATGCTTGTAACGGTTGCACCATGTTTTAACAGGATATCTGCTATATATTTTTGTCGAATATCCCCGCCAATTAAGACGCATTCCTTATTGGTCATACCATCAAATCCTTTCAATAAAATGCACACAGGAAGATTAGTACATCCTATGCGCAATTTGATGGTATGTGAATTTTGAAAATAAAAAAAGACGTGCTAAGCACGTCTTTTGACTATGGGCTACAAAAAAGATATTTTCGGCATTATTGAATATGAATTCGAACTCTCGTAAAACGATGCATCGACTTCGTCGATATGATGTATTGCGCTGTGCGCAATATGATGTAAATTCGCTTCGCTCATTTATGATGCGAAGCGTTCCTTCATGTTGCGAAGCAACACATCATTAACGAAGTGACATCATTAGCGTAGCGTCATCATGTTCCCAAAGGGAACGCTTCATTGAAAAACGACAAGTTTCTATCGAAACTTGTCGTTTTTCTGGAGCGGGTGATGGGAATCGAACCCACGTATCCAGCTTGGAAGGCTGGTGTTCTACCATTGA